>MGLN01000143.1:0-4784 GCA_001796045.1 Caulobacterales bacterium RIFOXYB1_FULL_67_16
CGAGAAGGACCGGTAGGTGGTCATCCAGGCGCCAGAACGCTTGCCCGGACGGGCGTAGTCGTCGGTGTAGTAGAGGCCGATCAGTTTGCCGGTGGCCTTGTCGTGCAGCTCATAGACCTCGACGTCCGGTTCGAAGGTCGGAACCGAGCCCTTGGGCAGTTTGGTGAACTTGAAGCCGTACAGACGCTCGGCCATGGCGAAGGAGCCGGCGCGGACGGCGTTCAGTTCGAAATAGGGCTTCAGCTGGTTCTGATCGAGGTCGTACTTGGCCTTGCGAACCTTCTCGGCGAAGTAGAGGTAGTCCCACGGCTCGATGTCGAAGCCGGCGATCGCCTTCATGTCGGCGACCTCCTCGGCCACGCGGGCCTTGGCCGGCGCCCAGACGCGGTCCATCAGGCTCTGCGCATTGGCCGGAGTCTTGGCCATGGTGTCCTGCATCCGCAGTTCCGCATGGTTGCGATAGCCCAGGAGCTTGGCCCGCTGGTCGCGCAGCTTCACGATCTCGGCGATGGTGGCGTCGGTGTCGTTGGCGTCGCCGTTGTCGCCGCGGTTGACGAACTTCTTCCAGACCTGTTCGCGCAGGGCCCGGTCGTCGGCGAAGGTCAGGAAGGGATCGACCGCCGAACGGGTGTTCAGAATGGCCCAGCCCTGCAGATCGCGGCTGCGCGCGGCGGCGGCGGCGGCGGCCTTGTTGGAGGCGGGCAGACCGGCGACGCCGGCTTCGTTGGGGATCAGGGTCCAGCTGTTCTCGTCGGCCACCACCTTCTGGCCGAAGCGGGTGAAGGCGTTGGACAGGGCGGTGTTGATCCGGCCCAGCTCGGCCTTGCCGGCCGCGTCCAGATTGGCGCCCGAGCGGATGAAGGCGTCGCGGCGGCGTTCGGCCAGACGCTTCTGCTGGGGGCTGAGGCCCATGGCGTCGGCGTTGTCGGCGATGGTCTTGACGCGCTGGAACAGTTTTTCGTTGAAGTTGATCTCGTCGAACGCCGCCGAGAGGATGGGCGACAGTTCGGTGTCGACGGCGTCATAGGCCTCGCCGCCGATGTTGGAGGTCATGACGCCGTACAGGTTGGACACGCGGTCCAGCGGCTCGCCGGCCAGCTCCAGGGCCGTCATGGTGTTGGCGAAGGTGGGGGCTTCCGGATTGTTCGCGATGGCGGCGATGTCGGCGCGCTGCAGTTCGATGCCCTCAAGCATGGCTTCCCGCAGCTTGGCCGGGGTGACCTTGTCGAACGGCGGCAGACCGTCATAGGGGCCGGTCCAGGGCTGGAGCAGTTCGGCCTTCGGCGTCGCGGCCGGCAGGACGGCGCGGGCGATGCGCGCCTCCTCGACCAGATCCAGGCCTGCCGGGGCGGCGGCGGTGGGGGCGGCGCCGGTGCCGGTGGAGGCGCAGGCCGAGAGGGCCATCAGGCTGCCGCCCGCGATGAGAAGCTGGCGTCTGTGCATGGAGTGCTCCGTGGAAAGGTCATGTCGGCGTCACACTTAGGCGCGTCGGGGCGGATCGTCACCTGTCGGACCCGTTAAAGCCCCGTAATCTTGTTGGATCGATCGTCGCACTGTTCTAAAGCGCGGTCATGGCTATTGGCGTATTCGACTCCGGGGTGGGCGGCCTGACCGTCCATCGTGAACTGACGCGGCGGTTCCCGCAGCGTGACTTCGTCTATCTGGCGGACCAGGCCCACGCCCCCTACGGCGGGCGCGGCGGCGAGGAGATCGTCGAGCTGACCAAGGCCGGGTGCGAGCGGCTGTTCGAGGCCGGCGCCTCGGTCGTGGTCCTGGCCTGCAACACCGCCAGCGCCATCGCCCTGCGCCGCCTGCAGCAGACCTGGATCCCCGGCCTGCGGGAACGGCTGGGCCGGCCGGTCAATGTGCTGGGCATCATCGTGCCGACTATCGAGGCCGCCACCGGCAAGCCCTGGAGCTTCGAGGCGCAGCGCCCGCTGGAGGGGGAGAAGGTCGAGGCCATCGACATTACGGGCGTCTTCTGCACCGCCGCCACCGCCATCAGCCGGGTGTTCGAGATCGAGATCGACAAGCGGCGCGAGGATATCGCCGTCTTCTCCGAACCCTGCCCCGGTCTGGCCGGCCTGATCGAACTGGGCGCCCCGCGCGAGGAGCTGAAGGTGGTGGTCGACGATCACGTCGACGCGCTGCGCCGTCGAATCGGCCGCCATCCGGACAAGGCCATCCTGGGCTGCACCCATTACGAGATCATCGCCGAACTGTTCGCCGAGGCCCTGCCGGCCGGGACGCCCCTGATCAACCAGCCGACCGCGGTCGCGGATGCGCTGGAGCGGTATTTCGCGCAGCACCCCGAATATGAGCTGGGCGACAGCGGCCGCCGCGACTTCCTGACGACGGGCCCGGCCGGTCCGCAGTCGGAAATGGTGTCGCAGTTCTGGGGCGCGCCGCTGGCGTTCGCCCAAGCATAGGCCGCAATCCCGGTGTTCGTCATCCTCGGGCTTGACCCGAGGATCGGATGTGGATCGGGCTGTGCCTCAAAGGCAGGCGCAGAGCACGGACGGCGCCCGGCCCTCGGGTCAAGCCCGAGGGTGACGGACGCTAAGGATCAGCACCCCGGACAATCCGGTAGGGCCTCGTTTTCCAGCTGAAGCGTCGTGTGGCTTATCGAATGGCGCCGCGCCACGGCCTGGGCCTCCATCAGCAAGGCCGCCCCGTCCGCGCGGTCGTGGACCAGATGGGCCGTCAGGGCGGTCTCGGTGGTGGACAGGCCCCAGACGTGAAGGTCGTGCACCTCGCGGACTCCGTCCAGGCCCGCCAAGGCCTGCTCCAGCCCGACCAGGTCCACATCGCCCGGCGCGCCGTCGATGGCCAGATTGACCGAATCCTTCAGCAGGCCCCAGGTCGACCAAAGGATGACGGCGACGATGACCAGGCTGACGATCGGATCGACCAGGGACCAGCCGGTCAGCAGGATCAGGCCGCCGGCGAGAACCACGCCCAGGGACACCCCGGCGTCGGCCATCATGTGCAGATAGGCGCCCCGGGCGTTCAGGTCGTGCTGGGACTTCATGAACAGAAGCGCCGTGCCCAGATTGATGACGAAGCCGAGGGCCGCCACCGTCATGATCACGCCCGAGCCGACCGGCGCGGGTTCCGCAAACCGCCGCGCCGCCTCGAAAGCGATGGCGCCGCAGGCGAAGATCAGCAACAGGGCGTTGGCAAGGGCCGCCAGGACCGTGGCCTTGCCGAAGCCGTAGGTTCGCCGACCGCCTGCCGCCCCGTGCCCGCCCTTGCGCGCCAGCCAGGCCGCGCCGCCGGCCATGGCCAGGCCCAGGACATCCGACAGATTATGGCCGGCGTCGGCCAGCAGGGCGGTGGAATCGGCGATCAGCCCGGCGGCGAACTCGCAGACCACGAAGGCGAGATTGACCACCAGGCCGACGGCGTAGCGCCAGTCGCCGGTGTCGACCGGGCCGTGGGCGTGCCCGTGTCCATGGGAATGGCCGTGATGATGGCGGCCGTGCGCATGGCCGTGATCGTGATCATGACCATGGTCGTGGCCGGCGTGATCAGGGTGGTGCGGGGCGCTCATGCCTCCGCCTATACGCCATTTCCGCGAACGGCCAAGCCGCTACATGATAACGTTTTGAATGTTATCATATAATGTCCAATTTAGTGCTGATGCAGGGCGACGAGGAGGCCCAGTGCGATCAGGGCGACGCCCAGGACCGCCCCTTCGTAGCGCGCCCAGCGCTCCAGCCGCAGGATGGAGGCCCCGGCGCCGGCCAGGGCGGTGAAGACCGCCATGCCGGCGATGGTGCCGACAGCAAACACCAGGGTCAGCAGGGCCAGGGCGGCGAACCCTTCGGACGCCGAGGACAGATAGATGGGCAACAGCACCTCGCCTGGCGACACCGCCATCATGGCCACCAGACCGAAGAAGGCCGCCTTATTGGAGACGGCGGGCTCGGCCACGTCCAGCGCCGGCCCGCCGGCGGTCGCCGGCCGCCTCAGCGTCGCTCGCGCCAGATAGAAGGCGCCGAAAAGGAAAAGCAGAACCGCCGCGAGATGGGGCAAAAGCCCTTCGACCCACTGGTCCAGCGCCAGGCCCGCCGCCACGATCAGGCCGCCGACCACCGCCGTGGTGGCGATATGGGCCAGGCCCGCCGCCGTCACCGCCAGCAGCACCCGAGAGGCTCCCCAGCCCTGGGCCCGCCCCACCAGGGTAAAGGGCAGCCAGTGGGTCGGCAGGGCCGCGTGCAGGAAGGCCGCGACGAAACCGCCCCCCAGAAGGGACAGCAGCACGGACGGTTCGGAGACGGGCGTCATGGACCGCCCTATAGCGCGTTACTTTATAACAGTCGAGACCCCTTCGCCCTTAAAGCCAGTCGGCGAAGGGCTCCCGGTCCAGCATGTCCTCGTAGGTGGGACGGGGTCGGATGACGGCCCACTGGTCGCCGTCCACCAGAACTTCGGGGACTAGGGGACGGCTGTTGTATTCGCTGGACATGACCGCCCCATAGGCGCCGGCCCCGGTGAAGACCACCAGATCCTCTGCCTCCAGCGGCGGCAGCTCGCGGTCGCGGGCAAAGGTGTCGCCGGTCTCGCAGACCGGGCCGACCACATCGTGCGGACGGGCGGCGCCGGGGCGCGGATTGACCGGCTTGATGTCGTGGAAGGCGTCGTACAGGGCCGGGCGCATCAGGTCGTTCATCGCCGCGTCCAGCACTAGGAAGCGCCGCCCGTCCGAGCGTTCGTTGACCTGGATTACCTGGCTGAGCAGGACCCCGGCGTTGGCCGCCAGCAGACGGCCGGGCTCGAAC
>MGLN01000143.1:4992-5301 GCA_001796045.1 Caulobacterales bacterium RIFOXYB1_FULL_67_16
GGCTGCCGATATGACAGGCCAGACCCACAGGCGTGACATGGGGCGAGGCCGAGGCGCGGGCGTACAGGACCATCGCCTCCTCGACCGGCACGCCGAACTTGTCGCCCTTGCCGCCCGTCGTGATCTTGGCGTGGCCGCCGGCCCCGACATTCGGATTGACCCGCACGGCGACGGCCGGGGCGGCCTGCATCAAGGCGGCGACCGCGATCAGCCGGTCCAGCTCGGCCCCGGATTCGATATTGATCTGGCGCACGCCGACGCTGATGGCGAAGGCGATCTCCATGTCGGTCTTGCCGACGCCGGAGAAGA
>MGLN01000143.1:5327-5650 GCA_001796045.1 Caulobacterales bacterium RIFOXYB1_FULL_67_16
GCCAGGGCCCGCCGGATCTCCCCTTCCGAAACCGTATCGGCGCCTGATCCCAGCCGGGCCAGGGTCGCCAGGACCGAAAGGTTGGAGTTGGCCTTGACCGCAAAGGCGATCAGGGCCTCGCCCAAGGCGTCGCGGTGCGCGTCGGCGGCGGCGCGCAGCAGGCCGTAGTGCCGCTTCAGCGTCGCGGTCGAATAGACATAGACGGGCGTGCCCACCTCGTCGGCGATCAGCTCCAGCGGCGCGCCCTCGGCGTGCAAGGCGCCGTTCTTGAGATCGAAATGGTGCAAGGCGGCCTAGCGGGGGTCGTTGGCGGCGGGATTGGC
>MGLN01000144.1:0-17084 GCA_001796045.1 Caulobacterales bacterium RIFOXYB1_FULL_67_16
TCGGAAGAGAGCGGGATCCTCGGCGCCGTCGGCAGCGTGGATCGCTATTTCGTGGACGGCCGCTATGTCGCGCCTTGGTCTCTGATGTTGCGCGATGAAGGCGGCGAACTGCGTCTCGGCAACGAGACGAGCAGCGGCGCCAGCCCGCGTGGCGGCGTCAGCGTTCGCTCGGCCGACGGTTCCGCCCAGGAATCCGCGCGCACTCTGACCTTCGGCGCCGACGGCGGCCACGCCCTGATTGCGGCCAAGCCCGTCGATCTGGTCCGTCAGGCGAATGGGGAGATGGCGCTGCAATTCCGGTATCGGATCGATGTTCGGCCTTCCGGTCCGGTCATGCTGACCCTGGGCCAAGGCCGTGTCGATGTGACCGCCCTGTTCAACGCCGCGCCGCTTGGCCAGTGGCGCACCCTGAAGGTGCGGCTGTCGTGCCTGCGCGACGCCGGCGCAAATCTGGCGGCCGTGGATCAGCCCTGGGGCCTGAGTGCCTCCGGCGGTCTGGGCGTGACGGTCGAGGATATTCGCCTCGGCTCGAACGAAGGGGACGCGGTCTGCCCGGCGGTTTGATCGCTTCGATCTGAGATCGAACATCGAAGGCTATGAAGACGGGTGGTGCAGGGCACGACCCGTCTTTTCTTTCCCATCACCATAGAAAAGCCCCGGCCCCGCCTTGCGGCAGGACCGGGGCCAAAACGGCGCCGCCTGAGATCAGGCCTTCGCGCGGGTTTTGTCGGAAGAACTGCGCGCGAGTTCCCGGTTCAGCCACAGGGCCGCGAGCGTGAGGACGGAACCGGACAGCAGATAGGCGCCCGCCGCAATCAGGCCGAACTGGCTCGAAATCCACAGCGCGACCAGAGGGGCGAAGCCGGCGCCGAACAGCCAGGCCAGATCGGAGGTCAGGGCGGAGGCCGTGTAGCGGTTGGCCAGCGAGAAGCTGGAGGCCACAGGACCGGACGCCTGGCCGAACGACAGACCCAGCAAGATGAAGCCCGAGATCATGAAGACCAGTTCGCCGACCGCGCCGGCGTTCAGCAGTTGCGGCGCAAAGCCCGAGAAGGCGGCGATCCCGGCGGCCGTGGCGGCCAGCAGGAAGCGGCGGCCGTAGCGATCGGCCAGAACGCCGGACGCCAGGATGGCCAGAAGACCGAACACCGCTCCGACCATTTCGATCAGCAGGAAGCGCACCGGCGTCTCCTGGGTGAACAGGAAGACCCAGGACAGGGGGAAGACGGTGACCATGTGGAACATGGCGAAGCTGGCCAGGGGCGCAAAGGCGCCGATGGCGATTCGGGGCCCTTCCGCCTTGATCGCCGTGTGCACGGGAACCGGCTGCAGTTCGCGCGTCTCGAACAGCTTCTGGAAATTGGGGGTCACCACGATGCGCAGCCGGGCGAACAGGGCCACGACATTGATCGCGAAGGCAACGAAGAAGGGATAGCGCCAGCCCCAATCCAGGAAGTCGGCCGCCGACAGGGTGTTCAGGAAGAAGGCGAACAGGGCCGAGGCGACGATCAGGCCGATCGGCGCGCCGAGCTGAGGGATCATCGCATACCAGCCGCGGCGGTTCTCGGGCGCATTGACCGCCAGAAGAGAGGCCAGGCCGTCCCACGCCCCGCCCAGCGCCATGCCCTGACCGATGCGCAGCACCGCCAGAAGGACGGCCGCGGCGATGCCGATGGTCTCGTAACCCGGGAGGAAGGCGACCGCGACGGTGGAGGTGCCCAGCAGGAAGAGCGCGATGGTCAGCTTGGCGCCGCGTCCGAACTTCTGGTCGATGGCGATGAACAGCGCCGTGCCCAGCGGCCGCGCCAGGAAGGCGAGGGCGAAGACGGCGAAGGAGAGCAGGGTGCCGCCGATCGGACCCGCGAAGGGGAAGATCAGCTGCGGGAAGACGACCACCGAGGCGATGGCGTAGACGAAGAAGTCGAAGAACTCCGAGGTGCGGCCAATGATCACGCCGATGGCGATCTCACCGGCGTCGATCTCGCCGTGGTCGTCGTGGAGAGCGGCGGCGTCGCGTTCCAGCGACTCTGACGAAGGGGTCGTCGAGACGGACATGGGCTGGGATCGCTCCGTTTAAACTGGGAATATTGAGTGTACGGCGGGGAGGCCGCATTATGAACGCGCGCCCTTTGCGATGAAAGTCGCCGCAAGAGGATAGGACAGATTGTCCAATGTCGTTCCTGAACGAAGCTGACTATCGGGCCCAACTCGAACGCCAACCGTCGCGAGTCCTCCCCATGGCCCGACGTTTTCCGATTGGAGTCGCCTTGCGCCGTCTGCGCCTAATTCTGCTCGCGCCCATGGTGGCGCTGCTGTCGGCCTGCAATCTGGTCGTCCTGAAGCCTGCGGGCGACGTCGCCCAGCAGCAGGGCAATCTGCTGATGGTCTCGACCCTGCTGATGCTGCTGATCATCGTGCCGGTCATGGCCCTGATCGTCTATTTCGCCTGGAAGTATCGCGCCTCGAACACCGAGGCGAAGTACCGCCCCGACTGGGACCACTCCACCCATCTGGAAGTCGTGATCTGGGCCGCGCCCCTGCTGATCATCATCTGCCTGGGCGCCCTGACCTGGGCCGGCACGCACCTGCTGGATCCCTATCGGCCGATCGACCGGATCAAGCCGGGCCAGCCCGTCGCGGAAAACGTCGAGCCGCTGCAGGTCAATGTCGTGGCCCTCGATTGGAAATGGCTGTTCATCTATCCGCAGTACGGCGTCGCGACGGTCAATGAGTTGGCTGCGCCGGTGGATCGCCCGATCCGCTTCCACATCACCTCGTCCTCGGTGATGAACTCCTTCTACATTCCCGCTCTGGCAGGCCAGATCTACGCCATGCCGGGCATGGAGACGAAGCTTCACGCCGTCATCAACCGTCCGGGCGAGTATCAGGGTCTCTCCGCCAACTATTCCGGCGACGGCTTCTCGCACATGCGGTTCAAGTTCCACGGTCTGGACCAGGCGGGCTTCGACGGCTGGATCGCCGGCGTCCGTCGCGGCGGCGAGCCTCTGGACCGCGAGCGTTACCTCGAACTGGAAAAGCCCAGCGAGAAGGTTCCGGTCATTCGCTTCTCGACCGTCGATGGCGGCCTGTGGGACGCCATCCTCAATATGTGCGTCGAACCTGGAAAGATGTGCATGGGCGAGATGATGGAGATCGACCGCAAGGGCGGGCTGACCCTGGCCTCGGTGCGCAACACCATGCCGCTGGTCTATGACAAGTACGCTGGCCGCGGAAAGAACGCCGCCATCTTCGGCTCCAACGACAGCTATGTCATGACCATCTGCACTCCGCTTCAGGCCGAGGCCGCCGCCGCAGACCGGATGCGTCGCGCCGAGCTGGACGCTGTCAGCGCCCCGGTCGGCCTGGCGCCCCTGACGGGGCAGGGCCTGCCCATGGCTGCGCTTTCCATTTCACAACAGTCGACGGGGGCGGTTTCGGCCGACGTCCGTTCCTCCCCCAACGCCTGAGCGAACACAGTCGATGAACGCTGACACCCTTATCCCCCTCATTTTCGGGCGGTTGACGCCTGAGGCTCTGCCCCTGCACGAGCCGATCCTGGTCGTGACCATGATCGTGGTTGCGCTGGGCGGCCTCGCCCTGTTCGGCGCCCTGACGTATTTCAAGCTCTGGGGCTACCTCTGGAAGGAGTGGTTCACGACCGTGGACCACAAGAAGATCGGGATCATGTACATGATCCTAGGCCTCATCATGTTCTGCCGCGGCTTCGCCGACGCCATCATGATGCGGCTTCAACAGGCCATGGCCTTCGGCGGGTCCGAGGGTTATCTGAACGCCCACCACTATGATCAGGTCTTCACCGCCCACGGCGTGATCATGATCTTCTTCGTGGCCATGCCTCTGGTGACGGGCATCATGAACTACGCCGTGCCGCTGCAGATCGGCGCGCGCGACGTGTCCTTCCCCTTCCTGAACAACTTCAGCTTCTGGATGACCACGGCCGGCGCCATCATCGTCATGGCCTCGCTCTTCGTCGGCGAGTTCGCGCGTACCGGCTGGCTGGCCTATCCGCCGCTGTCGGGGATCGGCTATAGCCCCGGCGTCGGGGTCGACTACTATATCTGGGCGCTTCAGATCGCGGGGGTGGGGACCACCCTGTCCGGGATCAACCTGATCGCCACCATCGTGAAGATGCGCGCGCCCGGCATGGGCATGATGAAGATGCCCGTCTTCACCTGGACTTCGCTGTGCACCAACGTGCTGATCGTGGCGTCCTTCCCGGTCCTGACCGCCGTCCTGGCCCTGCTGACGCTGGACCGGTACGTCGGCACCAACTTCTTCACGAACGACTTCGGCGGCAACCCGATGATGTACGTGAACCTGATCTGGATCTGGGGTCACCCGGAAGTTTATATCCTGATCCTGCCGCTGTTCGGGGTCTTCTCTGAAATCGCCTCGACCTTCTCGGGCAAGAAGCTGTTCGGCTATACCTCCATGGTCTACGCCACGGTCGTCATCACGATCCTGTCGTACCTGGTGTGGCTGCACCACTTCTTCACCATGGGGTCGGGCGCGTCGGTGAACTCCTTCTTCGGCATCACGACGATGATCATCTCGATCCCGACGGGGGCGAAGATCTTCAACTGGCTGTTCACGATGTATCGCGGCCGGATTCGCTTCGAACTGCCGATGATGTGGCTGGTCGCCTTCATGCTGACCTTCGTCATCGGCGGGATGACGGGCGTGCTGCTGGCGGTGCCGCCTGCCGACTTCGTGCTGCACAACTCGCTGTTCCTGATCGCTCACTTCCACAACGTCATCATCGGCGGCGTGTTGTTCGGCCTGTTCGCCGCCATCAACTTCTGGTGGCCCAAGGCGTTCGGCTTCAAGCTGGACAAGTTCTGGGGCCTGGTCAGCTTCTGGTGCTGGGTCCCCGGCTTCTGGCTGGCCTTCGCGCCTCTGTACGTTCTGGGCCTGATGGGCGTCACCCGTCGGATGCGCGTCTTTGACGATCCATCGCTGCAGATCTGGTTCGTCATCGCGGCGATCGGCGCCGGCGTCATCGCTCTGGGCATCGCGGCCATGTTCATCCAGTTCGCCGTCTCGATCATCAATCGCGACAAGCTGCGGGACGTGACGGGCGACCCGTGGGGCGGTCGGACTCTGGAATGGTCGACGTCCTCGCCGCCGCCCGCCTACAACTTTGCGTCCACGCCGGTCATTCATGACGCCGACGCCTGGTGGGACATGAAGAAGAAGAAGTATCAACGCCCCCTGAGCGGCTACAAGGCCATCCACATGCCCTCGAACACAGGCTCCGGCGTCATCATCTCGGGTCTGTGTCTGGTGATGGGCTTGGCCCTGGTCTGGTACATCTGGTGGCTGGCGGCGCTGAGCTTCATAGCCGTGCTGGCGGTCTCGATCGCCCACACCTTCAACTATAAGCGCGACTATTACATCCCTGCGGATGAGGTGCGCGAGACGGAGGAGGCGCGCACCCGCCTCCTGGCCGGAACGGAGGCCTGATCCATGAGCGCGACTGCGATCAAGATCGACGACCCTAACGTCTTCCACCTGGAAGAGGAGCCGCACCACGAGGAAGGCTCCAGCACCATGCTGGGCTTCTGGCTCTATCTGATGAGCGACTGCCTCATCTTCGCGATGCTGTTCGCCGTGTTCGGCGTCCTGGGTGGAAATTACGCCGCCGGACCGGGGCCGAAGGAGCTGTTCGACCTGGAGCTGGTGGCGATCAACACCGCCATGCTTCTGTTCTCGTCGATCACCTATGGCTTCGCCATGCTGGCGATGGATCGGAACAACAAGAGCCAGACCCTGGTCTGGCTGGCGATCACCGGCCTGTTCGGCCTGGCCTTCCTCGGGATCGAACTCTACGAGTTCGCCCACCTGATCCATGAAGGCGCGACGCCGCAGCGCAGCGCCTTCCTGTCGGCCTTCTTCACCCTGGTCGGCACCCACGGCCTGCACGTGACCTTCGGCATCATCTGGCTGGTGACGCTGATGGTTCAGGTCAGCTGGAAAGGCCTGATCCCGGCCAACAAGCGCCGCCTGATGTGTCTGTCGATGTTCTGGCACTTCCTCGACGTCATCTGGATCGGCGTCTTCACCTTCGTCTATCTGCTGGGCATGGTTCGATGAGCGCCGACAACAAAGATCACTCGCCGGAATCTCACGACGTGGACCACCTGGGCCACGAGAGCCACAACCATGGCTCCTTCAGGAGCTATATGATCGGCTTCGTCCTGTCGGTGATCCTGACTGCCATTCCGTTCTGGCTGGTCATGACGGGCGTGCTTCCCGCACAGGCGACGGCCCTGATCGTCATGGCCTTCGCCGTGGTGCAGATCGTGGTCCACATGATCTACTTCCTGCACATGAACTCCAAGTCCGAGGGCGGCTGGACCATGCTGGCCCTGATCTTCACCATTATCGTCGTGGTCATCGCCCTGTCGGGTTCGCTGTGGGTCATGTACCACCTGAACACCAACATGATGCCGACCCACGAGATGAGCGGAATGGGTTCCTAGGCCCGACCAGGGAGGTCGTGATCCAAAGCGACAGCCATAATGCGCCGCGTCCAGGTCTGGCCCTCGTTTGGGCCGGGCTTGGCGCGGCCTTGTTGTTTCTGGGCTTCGTCGCCCTGGGTGTCTGGCAGGTGCAGAGGCTGGCCTGGAAGACCGAACTGATCGCCCAGGTCGAGGCGCGGGTGCACGCCGCCCCGGTCGCGGCGCCGGGACCTCAGGCCTGGTCGGAAGTGTCGCGCGAGGCCGACCAGTATCGCCGTGTGACGGTGCGCGGCGTGTTTCGACATGATCGGGAGACCTTGGTCCAGGCCGTGACAGAAACCGGATCCGGTTTCTGGGTGATGACGCCTCTGGTGTCCGACGAGGGATTCACGGTTCTGATCAATCGTGGATTCGTCACGCCGGAGCGGCGATCGCCCGCCGATCGATCGAGGGGGCAAGTCACAGGCCCTCAGACCGTCACCGGCCTGCTGCGGATGACGGAGCCGAGGGGAGGCTTCCTACGCGCGAACGACGCCGCGCAGGATCGCTGGTATTCCCGTGACGTGGCCGCAATATCAGAGGCGCGGGGCTTGACCGACGCGGCGCCCTATTTCATCGACGCCGACTCCGCCGCCAACCCGGACGGCTGGCCTAGGGGCGGTTTGACAGTCGTCACCTTTCCCAACAGCCATCTGGTCTATGCCCTGACCTGGTTCGGCATGGCCCTGCTGACCCTGGTCGGGTACGCCATAGTGGCTCGTGAGATCCGGCGTCGGCGGCCGACGCCATGACCTCGGCCCTTCAACGCCTGCTCGGCTTCGGCGACTGGCGCGAGACGGCGGTGTCGCAGGAGGCGGCGAACCGACGCAATCTGCGCCTGCTGGTGCAACTGCGCTGGCTTGCGGTCTTCGGTCAGGTGGCCACCATCCTGATCGTCCATTTCTCTATGGGTATTCGCCTGCCGCTGTTTTGGCTGATGATCGCGCCAGTCAGTCTGGCCGTGGTCAATCTGATCAGCCTGCCCCTCACTCAGCGCCGAGACTCCATTTCGGACCACGAGCTGATGCTGGCGCTTCTGGCCGATGTGGCTGCCCTGACCGCCCAGCTGTTTCTGACGGGAGGCGCCACCAACCCGTTTGTCGGTCTTTATCTGCTGCAGGTGGTGCTGGGGGCTGTGCTGCTGCGCACCTCCTACGCCTGGTCTCTGATCGGCGTCACCAGCGTCTGTTTCGTCTGCCTGGGGGTCTTTCACCTGCCATTGAATCTGCCGCCCTATCGGGACGGGGAGGTGCTGAGCCTCTATATGGCCGGCGGTCTGGTCTGCTTCCTGCTGATGGCTGTGCTGCTGGTGCTGTTCATGACCCGCATCAATGAAAATCTCCGGGCGCGGGACGCCTATGTGGCCGATGTTCGCCAGCAGGCGGCGGAACAGGATCATATCGTCCGGATGGGGCTTCTCGCCTCCGGCGCCGCCCACGAGTTGGGCACGCCATTGGCTTCGCTCTCTGTCATTCTGAGCGACTGGAGGCGGATGCCGGCCTTGAAGGCCGATGCGGATCTGAGCCAGGACATGGAGGTGATGCGGGCTGAGGTCGAACGCTGCAAATCCATCGTCACTGGCATCCTGATGTCGGCAGGCGAGGCGAGGGGTCAGGCTCCGTCTCGCACCACCCTGATCCAGTTTCTTGATGAGGTGGTCGAGGGTTGGACGGCGCGCGATGCGCGGGTTCGCGTCGACGTCACCCCATGGACCGGGCCGGATCCCCGGATCATCGCCGACCCGGCGCTGCGGCAGGTGTTCGGCGTCCTGTTCGATAACGCCCTGGAGGCGGGGGCGCGGCGGATCGTGGTTTCGCCCAGCGTCAGCGCCGGGAGCCTGCATGTCGCGGTGCGCGACAATGGACCGGGCTTCCCCGCGACTGTGCTGGACCGGCTGGGCAAGCCCTATAATTCGACCAAGGACCGCCCCGGCGCCGGCCTGGGTCTGTTTCTGCTGGCCAATGTCATGCGATCCCTGGGCGGCACGGTGGAGGCGTCTAACCCGGCCGGGGGGGGCGGGGAGGTCAGGCTGACCCTGCCGATCGAGGTTCTGGCTCCCGAGGAGACCGTAGATGAGTGAAGACGCCCCCGTCCTGCTGATCGTCGAAGACGACGACTCCTTTTCCCGCACTCTGCGCAAGTCGTTCGAGCGGCGCGGCTACCTGGTGGTCAGCGCGGAGGGTCCCGAGCAGATGGCCGAGGTGCTCAAGGTTCATCGGCCGGGCTATGCGGTGGTCGATCTTAAGCTGGGCGGAGCGTCGGGCCTGGGCTGCGTTTCGACACTCCACGCCTTCGATCCGGAGATGAACATCGTCGTCCTGACCGGCTTCGCCAGCATCGCCACGGCCGTCGAGGCGATCAAGCTGGGGGCGCGCCACTATCTGGCCAAGCCGTCCAGCACCGACGATATCGAAGCGGCCTTCGGCAAGGCCTCGGGCAATGCCGAGATCGCCCTGACGACGCGGCCGACCTCGATCAAGACGCTGGAGTGGGAGCGGATCCACGAGACCCTGGTCGAGACGGACTTCAACATCTCGGAGGCCGCCCGCCGCCTGGGCATGCACCGCCGAACCCTGGCGCGGAAGCTGGAGAAGCGTCGCGTCACCTGAAGGCGTGGAGACTCAAGGCGGCGGCCGCTCCGCCCACTTCAGCAGGGGGATCAGCGGCAGACCCCAGGCGGTCCCCCCGACTCCGAAGAACAGGAAGTCGATCCAGGCGGATGACGGCAGAAGGCCGCGCAGGGCGATCAGGCCCCACACCCAGAAGATCAGAAAGGCGACCACGCCGATCGCGGCGACGAATCGACGCGCGCGCGGCGGCATCAGCGCTTGTTCCTGAACAGGAAGAAGGCAATCAGGCAGACGGCGGACCCCACTAGTGCCCAGGGCGTCCAGACCCAGCTGTCCATGGTGCTGACGGCGAAGACCCTGACCGCCAGGAACCAGCCGCACGCCAGGCCGATGCCGGACACCAGGCTGGTTCCGCCGAAACCCCGGCGTCCCGTCAGCAGATCGGCGATCCAGGCCAGCAAGAGACCGCCCAGAATGGCGGCGACGATGTCGGCGTATTGCAACCCTGATCTCCTGTCAGCCCCTGAGCCGGTCTTCAAACCGACTCGATCTTACGACCGTACCGGGGCATACCGCCACGGTCGCCATTTGGTCACGGTCGAGGGCGACACCATATCCGGGTCAGTGTCGGGCGTCGAATGAACCGTTTCGGAAATCCAGATCGTAATCGCGCCGTCGCCGCATGGCTGTTCTTCACAGCGGCGCTGGTGTTTCTGATGGTCGTGGTCGGCGGCATCACCCGGCTGACGGGGTCGGGGCTTTCGATCACCGAATGGCAGCCGATCATGGGGGCCGTCCCCCCGCTAAACGACGTCCAGTGGGCCGAGGCCTTCGAGAAGTACAAGCAGATCCCGCAGTACGCCCAGGTGAACGCGGGCATGAGCCTGGCCGAGTTTCAGGGCATCTTCTGGTGGGAATGGGTGCACCGGCTGCTGGGGCGCCTGATCGGCATGGTCTTCGCCCTACCTCTGGTCTTTTTCCTGCTCTGCCGCCTGCCGCTGCTCCGCTCCGTCTTTCCTCATTTCGCCATGCCGGATCGCCTGATCTGGCGATGCCTGCTGCTGCTGGGGTTGGGGGGGCTGCAAGGCCTCGTCGGCTGGTGGATGGTGTCCAGCGGCCTTTCGGAGCGCGTCAGCGTCGCGCCTGAGCGACTGGCCGTCCATCTGGGGCTCGCCTTCGTCCTGTTCGCCGCCCTGATCTGGACAGGGCTGGAAGCCTGGAACGGCGAAGATCATGGTCGACCCCCAGCGGGTTGGGCGCGTGGGGCCGGCTTCCTTCTAGGGCTGGTCTTCCTTCAGTGTCTGCTCGGCGCCCTGGTTGCGGGCGGACACGCCGGGCTGGTTTACAATGACTGGCCTCTGATGAACGGATCGGTGTTGCCGCCGGCGGACTGGAGCCTCGGCGCCGTCGCCTTCCTGCATGATCAGGCCCTGACCCAGTTCAATCACCGCGTCGTGGCCTACGGACTGCTGATCGCGGTCAGCATCTATGCGTTCCAGGCCTGGCGTTGGCGCGTGGCCGAAGGCATGGGTCTGGGCGCCTTCGTGCTGGCGGGCGTGGTGTGGAGCCAGGCCGTACTGGGGATCGTCACCCTGATCTACGCCGTGCCTGTGTGGCTGGGCGTGCTGCATCAGGCCGGGGCCGCCGTCGTCCTGGCTGTGGCGACGGCGAACCTGTGGCTTGTCCTGAGAGCTCAGCCGAGGATTTTCATGTCCGGACCGAGGACCATGGGCCTCTGATCGCCAGGGTCATGCCTGGGTACATGATGTTGACGAACAGCACCTCGCCGTCGGGCGAGAAACAGGCGCCGGCGAACTCCGAGTTGCCGGTGAAGACGTTGCGGCCGATCGTGTAGACCTTGCCGTCCGGGGTGACGCCCTTCAGGTGGTTGCGGACATCTGTGGAATAGTTGTCCTCGCAGAGGATCAGATGGCCCCAAGGCGCGACGGTGATGTTGTCGGCCATGTTCATCGTCTTCAGGTCGGTGCTCTCGACGAACAGCTGCAGCCGGTCGGCCGCGCCGTTCAGGCCCGGGACCAGACGCATGACCTGACCGCGGTGGACCGGTCCGCCGGAGGTGGCGGTGAAGTACATCTCGTCGTCGCCCCACCAGACGCCTTCGCCGCGCGCGACCAGGGCCGCCCCGGCCTCGTGACCCCTCTTGGCGAGGTCGCCCTTGGGGGATTCGACGTCTTCCAGATCGATCCACTCGATCTCGCGCCAGTCGCCGACATTCCAGGCGCGGCCCTCGTGATTGCGCGTGTCGGCTGAAGGGGCGCCCTTCCAAGCCATTGCCTGAAGACGACCGCCCTCAGCCAGCTGGCCCGGTCGGTTGGGAATGAAGCGGTAGAAGAGGCCGGTGTGATCGTCCTCGGTCAGATAGACCATGCCGGTGCGGGGGTCGACGCAGACCGCCTCGTGATCAAATCGGCCCATGGCTTTCAGCGGCACGGGGTCGACCAGGCCCGTCGCGGTCGAAGGCACTTCGAACACCCAGCCGTGGCTCTTGGTCACGTCGGCGTCGGCCGGGGTTTCAAGCGTCTCCTCGCAGCTCAGCCAACTGCCCCAGGGGGTCGGGCCGCCGCAGCAGTTGGTCGAGGTGCCGGCCAGGGTCAGATGCTGGCTGATTTTGCGACGGGTCTGGAGGTCATAGACGATGGTCGAGCAGCCGCCAGGCAGAGGGCGGCCGTTCTTGTAGGTGTCGTAGGCCTTTGCGGCGCTCAACTGGCCGAGGCGCTCTTCGTGAAATCCGCCGGGTCCGAGATTGCGGTGGAGACCGCTGGAGCCCTTGAGCTCATGGTTCAGCACAAGTGCGACCTTGGAGCCTTCGAGCGGAAAACAGGCCATGCCGTCGGGCTGGCCGGGAACGAAGAGGCCATCGTCCATGGTGTCGCCGCTTTGCGACACGATCTGATAGGAGAAGCCTTCCGGCAGATCGAGCAGCTGACCCGGATCTCGGACCAGGGGGCCATAGCCGTGAACCTCGTTGAGGTAGGTGTCGTCGCCCTCTCCCTGAGCGGCGGCGTGACGGGCGAGTCCCGAGAAGGCGAGGGCGGCAGTGGAGGCGATGAGGCCGCGACGGTGAAGTTTCATGGGGGCTCCTCAGGTTCGCCTTCCGATGACGCGTATTGGCTATGGTTTCGTGACAAATGCCGTTATCCTGTAACGACAAGAAGGTCGCCCCTCCGGGTATTTTAATACCGTTATTAAAAACGCACGTAAAAACAACGTGATATACGCTCAGACGTCGGACTTCTGAAGTTGACGCTGAAAGCGCGCTCCTGTATCAGCGCGCCTTCATTCGGTTCCCTAGGGGCCGAACCCGATTTTCGTCTCCAGGAATCCTCTCAATGCTGAAGAGCACCACGGCTTCGTTGAAGCCGGCCGAGGTCGAGAAGAAGTGGATTCACATCGACGCCGAAGGCGTCGTCGTGGGCCGCCTCGCGACCTTCATCGCCAACCGTCTGCGCGGCAAGCACCGCGGCGACTACACCCCGCACGTCGATTGCGGCGACTATGTCGTTGTCACCAACGTCGACAAGGTGGTGTTCACGGGCAAGAAGAACACCGACAAGATCTACTACCGCCATACCGGTCACCCGGGCGGCGTGAAGTCGACGACCCCCGAGAAGGTCCTGGGCGGTCGCTTCCCCGAGCGCGTGCTCGAGAAGGCCGTCGAGCGCATGCTGCCGAAGGAAAGCCCGCTGGCCCGCAAGCAGATGACGCACCTGCG
Organism: Caulobacterales bacterium RIFOXYB1_FULL_67_16; assembly: GCA_001796045.1. Classification (GTDB taxonomy): domain Bacteria; phylum Pseudomonadota; class Alphaproteobacteria; order Caulobacterales; family Caulobacteraceae; genus Brevundimonas. The sequence continues at coordinate 12,825 of MGLN01000144.1, forward strand.
CCTGTTCGCCGGCGCCGCCCACGATCACGAAGCCCAGCAACCGGAAACGATCGACTTCAAGTCGGCGTCGCCCAAGAACACCCGGAGCGTCTGAGCATGACCGACGTGACCAACACCGAAGCCGCCACCGGCTTCGACGCCCTGAAGGGCCTGACCGCCTCGGCCGAAAACGACGCGCCCGTCCACGTCCAGAAGCTGGACGCCCACGGTCGGGCCTATTCGACCGGCAAGCGCAAGAACGCGATCGCCCGCGTCTGGGTGAAGCCCGGCGCCGGCAAGATCACCGTCAACGGCAAGGATGTGGCCGCCTATTTCGCCCGTCCGGTTCTGCAGATGATGGTGGCCCAGCCGCTGAACATCGCCGACCGCGCCACCCAGTACGATGTGATCTGCACCGTCGAAGGTTCGGGCCTGTCCGGTCAGGCCGGCGCCATCCGCCACGGCCTCTCGCACGCCCTGACGCACTTCGAACCGGAGCTGCGCAAGGTCCTGAAGCCGCACGGCTTCCTGACCCGCGACAGCCGCGTCGTCGAGCGCAAGAAGTACGGCCGCGCCAAGGCTCGCCGCAGCTTCCAGTTCTCGAAGCGCTAATCGCGGTCTCGCGATTTGGATTGGGGGCGCTTCGGGGAGACCCGGAGCGCCCTTTTTCTTTGTCCGACAGGAAAGACCATGGCTGCGATCTCGGACCTTCCGACGCTGCTCGCTAGTATGACGCCGGTGCTGCGGGACGGGGTGTTCGTCTTCTGCGAACTGCCTGCGCTAGACGGCCGGATGATCTCGACCCTGTCGCCGGTTGTCGTCGTGCAGGAGGACGAAGCCGTCACAGTCGTGGTGCTGAAGGATGTGGCGGTCGCCAATGGCCTGGCGTTTGGTCCGGCCATGCGCATGATCTCGCTGAAGGTGCACTCGGATCTTGAAGCCGTAGGCCTGACGGCGGCCTTCGCCACGGCGCTGGCCCAGGCCGGCGTCAGCGCCAATGTCGTCGCCGGAAGTCGGCACGACCATATTTTCGTCCCGGAACGTCAAGCTGAAGAAGCCATGACGGCGCTCGGGGCGCTGCAGACCCGGAGCATGGGATAGACGATGACCCACACCATCTTCATCGACGGCGAAGCCGGCACCACGGGGCTCGAAATCCGCGAGCGGCTGGAGGCGCGTTCCGATCTGGAGCTGCTGCTGCTGGGCGACCGTCGTCGTGATGTCGATGCGCGGCGCGAGGCCCTGAACAGCGCCGACGCCGTGATCCTGTGCCTGCCCGACGATGCGGCGTGCGAAGCGGTGGCCATGGTCGAGAACCCGGCGGTCAAGGTGATCGACGCCTCGACCGCTTATCGGGTCGCGCCGGGCTGGGCTTACGGCTTCCCCGAGATGGACGCCGGTCAGCGCGAACTGATCGCGCAGTCGCAGTTCGTCTCCAATCCCGGTTGCTATCCGACCGGCTTCATCGGCCTGATGCGGCCGCTGGTGAAGGCGGGTCTGGTTCCGGCGAGCCATCCGCTCACGGTCAATGCGGTGTCAGGTTATTCCGGCGGCGGCAAGGGAATGATTGCGGAGTTCGAGGCGGAAGGTGCGTCGACGGCCTATCGCGCCTATGGGCTGACGCTGAAGCACAAGCACGTGCCGGAGATGACGAGACACACGGGACTGAGCCGCGACGTCCTGTTCACCCCGGCGGTCGGAAACTATCGTCAGGGCATGCTGGTCGAGGTTCCGCTGCACCTGGCCGCCCTGCCGGAGACGCCCTCGGTCGAACGCATCCATGGGGCCCTGGTCGAGGCCTACGACGGCCAGAGGTTCGTCGAGGTCGTCGATCTGGACGAGACGGAGGCGATGACGGGCTTGGAGCCGGAAGGATTGAACGGGACCAACCGGCTGCGGCTCCACGTTTTCGGCGACCGTTCGGGGGAACAGGCGCGTCTGGTCGCCCTGCTGGACAACCTGGGCAAGGGCGCGTCGGGCGCGGCGGTGCAGAATCTCAACATCATGCTGGGGTTGGACGAGGCGGCCGGCTTGATCTGACCCGGTTAGGGGCGAGGAAACCTTTTTCGCTTCGCCGTCGTACTGGGGTCATGACCCAGTCGTTGATCCTTGATCGCCGAGGCTTGCTGACGGGCGCCGGGGCGTGGGCCTTGGCCGCCTGCTCGCCGGAACCGGTCAAGGCGGATCAGGGCTCGTACGCCGCTTCGCCCTATCGCCGGATATCTGACGCCGAGTGGCGGCGACGCCTGGGCGAGGAGGCCTGGAGCGTAATGAGACGCGAGGCGACCGAACGGCCCTACAGCAGTCCCTTGAACAATGAGCACCGGCGCGGAATCTTCGCGTGCAGGGGCTGCGACCTGCCCCTATTCCGCTCGACCTGGAAGTTCGAGTCCCACACCGGCTGGCCGAGCTTTTATCAGGTCTTGGGCGGCAACATCGGTCGCAAACGGGACTTCGCTATCGGCATTCCCCGGATTGAATATCATTGCGCCCGCTGCCTCGGGCACCAAGGTCATGTGTTCAACGACGGCCCCCGGCCGACAGGGCTTCGCTACTGCAACAACGGCGTCGCCTTGAAGTTCGTCCCAGCCTAAGGCCGCGCCGCCCGAACGGCGGAGTCCGCCGTCACGCCGAACCAGACGGCGGCGATGACGATTAGAAGACCATAGTCGCGCCCCGGCGAGACCACAGGCACGGCCGCCGCGGCAATGAGGGCGAGAGGAAAAAGACCGGCCCAGATCGCCGTTGACGGCGAGCCCGTCCGGATCATCGGCTGGGGCTTGGGTCGGTTCATCAGGCGCGCCATCCGACCGTTAAGCGCAACGAACAGGCCCACGCAGAGTATGGCGCTGATCGCGTATTTGAACAGATGACCGGGCTCCCCAAACAAGGACGCGGTCATGATCAGAAGCAGCAGCGCTACGCCCGTGCTGGCGGCCAGCAGAATATTGGGTTCGATCCGGTTCAAGACTTCACTTTCACATAGAGGCCCGGCGCCGGAGCGAGCGGCGGGAGCGGACCCTTAGCAGGGTCGCGCGCCGGAATCCTGTCGCCCGAACGCGCGTGAAGCCAGTCCGCCCAATGTTCCCACCAGCTGCCCGGATGTTCCGCCGCCCCGGCCTGCCACTCGGCAAGGGTCGAGGGAAGAGCGGGGTTCGTCCAATGCTGGTATTTACGCGCCCCCGGGGCATTGATGACGCCGGCGATATGACCCGATCCCGCGAGGGTGAAGGTGACGTCCCGACTGCCGAACAGCCGCGCCGAGCGATAGACCGAGTTCATCGGGGCGATGTGATCCTCGCGGCTGGCCTGGAAGTAGAGCGGGATCTTGACCTTAGACAGGTCCACGCGAAGGCCGCCGATCTCGAACAGGCCCTGGGCCAGGGCGTTGGCGCCGTACATCTGCCGCAGATAGGCCAGGTGCAGGGCTTTCGGCATCCGGGTCTGGTCGGCGTTCCAGAAGAGGAGATCGAAGGCGGGCGGATCCTTGCCCAGAAGATAGTTGCTGACGAAGAAAGACCAGATCAGGTCGTTGGACCGCAGGGCGTTGAAGGTGTCCGCCATCGCCGCGCCGGGCAGGACCCCGCCGGCGGCGTCCATCTGGCGCTCGATCTCGGCGATCCAGTGCTCATCGGTGAACAGGAGCAGGTCGCCGGCTTCGGCGAAATCGTGTTGGGCGGCGAAGAAGGTGGCGGCGGCGACGCGCTTGTCCTTTTGGGTCGCCATATGGGCCAGGGCCGCCCCGAGGAGGGTGCCGCCGATGCAATAGCCGACGGCGTTCACCTGTTTCGCGCCCGCCTGTTCCAGCGTTTTTTCGACGGCGCGGTAGACGCCTTTTTGCAGATAGTCGTCGAAACCGAAGTTCGCCTTGTCCCGGTCGGGATTGACCCAGGAGCAGACGAAGACGGTGAACCCCTGGGCTGACAGCCAGCGGATCATCGAGTTCGCCGGCTGGAGGTCCAGGATGTAGAATTTGTTGATCCAGGGCGGGAAGATCAGCAGGGGGATTTCGTGCTGGGTCTCCGTCTCCGGCGCATACTGGATCAGTTCGAACAGTTCGTCGCGCCAGACGACCTGGCCCGGCGCCGTCGCGACATTCTCGCCCACGACAAACTTGCCGTAATCGGCTTGGCTGATGCGCAGCGCGCCTTGGCCCCGTTCCAGGTCGGCCGCGAAGTTCTGCATCCCCTTCACCAGTGACTCGCCGCTGGTTTCAGCCAGAGCCTTGAGCGCCACCGGGTTGGACGCCAGGAAGTTCGAAGGAGAAAAGGCGTCGGTCAG
>MGLN01000144.1:17108-25596 GCA_001796045.1 Caulobacterales bacterium RIFOXYB1_FULL_67_16
CCGCTTCACCGCCGGATCGACATCCTCCACGCCGGCGATGAGGCCGTTCATCCAGTCCGAAGTGAGAAGATAGGACCGACGCATCATGTCGAACATCGGGTTGTCGGACCAGGCAGGGTCCTTGAACCGTTTGTCGGCGGGTGGCTCGGGGAGGGGGGAGCCGGTCGCCTGGCGCACCGTTCCGCTCCATAGCTCCATATAGCGGCTGAACAGATCGGCCTGGGCCTGGAACAGTTTTTCCGGACGAGCGGCGAGGCTGCTCATGACGGAGGTCATGGCGGGGGCGACGTTGAACGGGTCCGGCGACAGGGCGGCGGGTCGGTCGGCCTGGGCCAGTGCGGCCTCGGCCAGAGCGCCCTGGGCCATCATGGCCGCCTTCGCCAAGTTCATGGACAGGGTTTCGAGCAACTGGGCCTGCTCGAGGCCTGGCGTCGATTGAGCAGAGGCGGAGCCTGTGTCGGCGCTCGTGCTGGGGGGAGGGGGAGAATGTGATTCGGTCTGCGGGGCGTCTGCCGCGGCCGAAGGGGACGCTTTCGCGCGTGAGGCGCGGGGCTTCACGGACGTTGGGCGACCCGGCTTTCGCGGGGTCTTCGGGGCGGCCGGGGCAGGCGAATCCTCAGCCTGGGCTTTCACAGCGGCTTTGGATTTGCGCGGAATAGCCGGGGGCGAGGTCTCTCCCGAACCGGCCGGCCGAGCCTTTGTCTTCGGAGTTTGGGCCATGGACGTCCCTCGGCGTTTGACGGTGCGATGGGCCGCTTCTACGGCTCGCCCTTCCGCAGGGGGCGATGATGGCATAAGACCGACCCCAAGATGAACGCGCTCCATACAAAAAGAACGAGGCTGAAGGCTTCGTGGCTCGGTCTGGCGATGCTGTCGGCCTCGGCGAGCGCCTGCGCGCCCTCGTTCGCGCCGCGCACCGACCCGGCCTCGCCAATCGCGCCCCGTGTGCAGGCGCTTGTGGACGCCAATCGTCATTATCCCCGCTGGGAAGACTTCCCGGCTGCGCCGACGGCCCTCCCAGCAGCGGCTCAGGTCGCGGCACAGGTGCGGGCCTTGGAGACGCAAGGCGGCGCCCTGGGGGGCGAGGTGTCCCGGATCGAGTGGACCTTAGGCGACGCCGAAGTCTTGGCGGCCGAGACCCGGGCCCAGGTCGAGGCCGTTCCGGTTTCGCCCGACTCGGCTCGAACCCAAGCCGAGATCGACGCCTTCGCCCAGAGCTTGCGCGATCGCGCCAAGGCGCCGCCGCCGATCGACCGGCGCCCCATTGAGTAAGACTGTCGCCGGAGGTCGAGAATCTCCGGATGATGGACAGATGGCGGACGACGGCGGCTTCAAGATCGACAACCACTTTCTGGGCGTGTCCCGGTCGCTTTCCGGCCGCGCCTGGCGACAGCGGCCGGCCGAGGCCGCCATTATCCGTGCCCATATGCAGGCTTTGGGACTGGACGAACCCCTGGCGCGGGCCTTGGCGTCGCGTGGCGTACGCCCGGAGGAGGGCGGGGATTTTCTGGCGCCCACGCTGCGCGCCCTTTTCCCCGATCCATCCAGTTTTATGGACATGGACGCCGCAGCAGAAGCGATCATTGAGGCGCTTCAGGCGGGCGCCAGGGTGCACGTCTTTGCAGACTACGACGTCGATGGGGCCGCCAGCGCGGCCCTGCTCGCGAGATGGTGCCGGGCCATGGGAGCGGAACTCCCTCTCTATGTTCCGGATCGGCTGACGGAGGGCTATGGCCCCAGCGCGAAGGCCTTCGACAGCCTGAAGGCCGCCGGCGCCGATCTGGTGGTGACGGTCGATTGCGGGGCTGCTGCGAACGAAGCGCTTGCCCACGCCGCGGCCATCGGTCTGAAGGTGGTGGTCATCGACCACCATCTGATGCGGAGCGAGCCGCCTCGAGCGCTCGCCGTGGTCAATCCCAATCGGCCCGGCTGCGCGTCCGGCCAGGGCAATCTCGCGGCGGCCGGGGTCGTCTTCGTCCTGCTGGCGGCGCTGAATCGGGAAGCTCGACGGCGGGGCCTTTTTGCGGATCGGCCTGAACCCGACATTCGTCAATGGTTGGACCTGGCCGCCCTCGGTGCCATCTGCGACGTGACGGCGCTGACGGGGTTCAACCGCGCCCTGACGGGGCTGGGACTGAAGGTCATGAGCGACTGGAAGAACCCCGGCCTCAGGGCCCTTCTCGCAGCGGCAGGTGCTGAGGAGGGGCCGGCTAAGAGCCATCATGCTGGCTTTATTTTGGGGCCGCGCATCAACGCGGGTGGACGGATCGGCCGCTCCGACCTGGGCGCGCGCCTGTTGTCAACCGACGACCCGGCAGAGGCGCGGGCTCTGGCGGCGGAATTGGACGCCCTCAATCTGTCCCGCCGGGAGGTTGAGCGCGCAGTGACCGAAGCTGCGGTCCGCCGGGTGGAGGCGAGCGGGGCCCACGCCGATCAGTCTTCTGTGGTCGTCGTGACCGGCGAGGACTGGCACCCCGGCGTCGTGGGCATCGTCGCGGGTCGGCTTCGCGAGCGCTGGCGCAAGCCTGTGATCGTGATCGGTCTCGACCCCGTCACCGGGCTTGGCAAGGGCTCGGGCCGCTCGCAGCCCGGGATGAATCTGGGGCGGGCCGTTCAAGCCGCCTGGGAGGCTGGAATCCTGTTGGCTGGGGGCGGTCACGCCATGGCGGCGGGTCTGACCCTTGACGGCGCGCGCGTGTCGGAACTGACCACCTTCCTCGACGACCGATTGGCCGATGAACGAGCCGGAGCGGCGGCCTTGGACGTGCTCGACATCGACGCCTTGATCGATCCCGGCGCCGCCACCCGGGGCCTTTTCGATTCCTTCGAGCGCTTGGCCCCCTTCGGCCCGGCCAACCCCGAGCCTGTGTTTGCATTGAACGGCGTGCAAGCGCGTGAGCCGGTGCAGATGAACGGCGGCCATGTTCGTTGCCGGCTCGTGGGCCCGGACGGCGCCTCGGTACGCGCCATCGCCTGGCGCTGCGCCGACTTGCCGACGGGCCGGGCGCTGCTCAGCGGCCAGGGCGGGCTCAATATCGTCGGGCGTCTGAAAGCGGATGACTGGAACGGCCGCCGCGGAGTCCAGTTCGAGATCGAAGATGTCGCCGACCCACGTCGCGTTTGAGTCGCTTTAAGCTGCGTCGGACCGTCGCAAAAAACTCGAAATCCGCGCTTGCGCCCTCGGTAGGGCGCGGCTATATCGCCGGCTCTCCCGCGCAGCGGTCCCTTCGTCTATCGGTTAGGACGTCAGGTTTTCAACCTGAAAAGAGGGGTTCGATTCCCCTAGGGACTGCCACGCGGTTGATTGTGCTTCAGATCATGAAGCGCCCCTTTACAGCAGCAATCGCGATTGCGGATTTGATCCGCCCCCAGAAGGCCCGGTCTTCTCGCGACACAACTGCAACGTTTCTCCTAAGACTCGCAACTTTCTGCCTCTCCTCAGGGATTTTGGCCTTTCCAAAGATTCACGGAACAGTGTTAAACGTAGCCTGTTGTCCGTTAGAGGAGCGGACGGGGGTATCGACTTGTCTGATTACGATGGGATTGAAACGGCGGAGACCGTTCGTGTCGTCGGTCGAGTGAAGTGGTTTGATCCGGCGAAGGGCTATGGCTTCATCGTGCCGGACGATCCGACACTGACCGAGCTGCGTGACGTTCTTCTCCATATCAGCAGCCTGCGCGACACAGGCCGAGACACGGCCGACGAGGGCGCGCCGATCACCTGTGCATGCGTCAAGCGCGCTAAGGGTTGGCAGGCGGTCGAGATTCATGAGCTTGGTCGAGGCGACGGGAGTGTCGTGGCGCGGCGGCCTGCGCCCGCCGCTGCAAGCGCTATGTCTGGGTCGGAAGCGGGTCTCTCGCTCGAACAGGCCGTGGTGAAATGGTTCAATCGAACCAAGGGCTATGGTTTTGTCGTGCGCGAGCGTGAGCCCGGCGACATCTTCGTTCATATCGAGACCTTGCGTCGCTGCGGGCTTGACGACCTCATACCGGGCGATGTTGTTCAGGTGCGGTTCGCCAGTGGCCCCAAGGGGCTGGTGGTCGCCGAAATCAGACCGGGCGGCTGATCCAGCGCCCCAAAGGATGGGCGCATGATCAAAGCGACGAGACGTTTTCTGATCGCAGGCTTGGCGGTCCTGGCGATGGCGGGATGCGCCGCCAAGGCGCCGGAGGGACCGAACGGCGAATCCTTGCAGAAGCTCGCCGTCGTCACGGATTCGGGTGAGCACGCCTTTTGGGTCGAAATCGCTGACGAGGAGCCGGAGCGTCAGCGCGGCCTGATGTTCCGGCCGCCGCTGGAGGCGGATCGCGGCATGCTGTTCCAGTGGCCCGGCGAGGCGGCGCGCGAGCAGAGCTTCTGGATGCGCAACACCCCGAGCGCCTTGGACATCCTCTACATCGATCCGCAGGGGCGAATCGTGTCGATCGCCTCTCACACCACGCCTTTTTCGGAGGCGCCCATCCCCTCGAACGGCCCGGCCAACGGCGTGCTTGAATTGCGCGCCGGGCGGGCGGCTGAAATCGGCGCCAAGCCCGGCGACAAGGTTTTACACCCCTATTTCAAGCCATGATTTGCGGAATGCGCGCTGAAGTGCCAATAGAGCGCTCCGTTGGTCCGGGGTGTAGCGCAGCCTGGTAGCGCATCTGGTTTGGGACCAGAGGGTCGGAGGTTCGAATCCTCTCGCCCCGACCACGGAACGGCCGCTGGATTCCACGTCCGGCGCGCGTTATGGCAGGTTCACAGAACCTGCCGATCACTAGGGATTTCGCCATGCTCGCCCGCATCTACCGCCCGGCCAAGACCGCTATGCAGTCCGGCAAGGCCAAGAGCCGCGACTGGCGCCTTGAGTTCGAACCGGCGTCTGCCCGCACCATTGACCCGCTGATGGGCTGGACCGGCTCTTCGGATATGAACGGCCAGGTGCGCCTGACTTTCGATTCCAAAGAAGAAGCCGTCGCCTATGCCGAACGTCACGGCATTCCGTTTCGGCTGCATGAGCCGCACGAGGCGCCGACGATCATCAAGGCCTACGCCGACAACTTCGCCACCAACCGCAAACAGCCCTGGACGCACTGACGCCCGGCGTGTTGCCGAGCGCCCTTAGCTCAACCGGATAGAGCACCCGCCTTCTAAGCGGGATGTTGCAGGTTCGAGTCCTGCAGGGCGCGCCAAGTTCCGGCGGTTGCGATCAGAGCTTTCTCGATGACAGACATCGCTTCCGCCTCTCCCCGGTTTCGAGTCGCCGCCCTGTATCGGTTCGCCCCGATAGCGGAGGTCGAACTCGCGTGCGTGCGGGATCGACTTCAGACGGTCTGCGAGGCCAAGAGCGTGAAAGGCACGCTGCTGGTCGCCGCTGAGGGGCTGAACGGGACGATCGCTGGCCCTGAAATCGGCATCGAAGCAGTGCTGGCCGAGATCCGCGCCATTCCGGGATTCGCCGATCTGGACGTCAAATACGCCTGGACCCAGGAGCCGCCGTTTTTGCGGATGAAGGTCCGCATCAAGCGCGAGATCGTCACCATGGGGCAGCCGGATCTGGATCCGGCGCGCCAGGCCGGGGTCTATGTCGCGCCCCAGGACTGGAACGCCTTGATCGCCGATCCGACCACCCTCGTGATCGACACCCGCAACGACTATGAGGGCGACATCGGCGCTTTCGAGGGGGCGGTGCAGCCGAACACCCGCAGCTTCCGCGACTTCCCCGATTGGTTCCGGACCGAAGGCCGGGCCCTGCTGGTTGAGCGCAAGCCGCAACGGGTGGCCATGTACTGCACCGGCGGTATTCGCTGCGAGAAGTCGACCGCATTCCTCAAGGCGGAGGGGGTTGAGAACGTCCACCACCTGGAAGGCGGAATCCTGCGGTATCTGGAAGAGGTCGGGCCTGGAGACAGCCTGTGGCGGGGCGATTGTTTCGTCTTCGACGAGCGGGTCTCCGTGGGTCACGGTCTGGTCCAGGGCGACCACACGCTTTGCCGGGGCTGCCGCATGCCGGTGGATGCGGCCGGGCGGGCTTCGCCTCACTATATCGAAGGCGTCTGCTGCGACCGCTGCCGGGATACGCGCGACGACGCCCAGCGGCTGCGCTACGCCGAACGGCAGAGACAGATCGAACTGGCGCGGCGACGAGGGCAGTCACATCTGGGGCGGATTGATTCGCCCTGACGGGAGCGCCGGCGGAAGCGGTGGGATTCGAACCCACGGACGGCTCGCACCGTCGCTGGTTTTCAAGACCAGTGCCTTAAACCACTCGGCCACACTTCCTTGCCGGATCGCCCGGTCGGGCGGACGCAATAGCAGGCGAACGCCCCATTAACCAAAGCGGAAATGTCTTCGGTCATCCTGTTTTTGAACGAGTGTGACGAGGCGTACCGATGCGAGTTGGACAGTGGATCCGGAGCGGCCTGGTTTTGGGGCTGTTCTCGCTGCTGGCGGCCTGTTCGACATTGGGCGGCGGGCGAGGCGGCGGAGCCGTGCCGGTGGTCAAGGACCCGGCCCCGATCGTGTCGGGGACGATGCGGCCCTATCAGGTGCGCGGGCGGTGGTACACGCCGAAGGACCAGCCTGATTATGAAGAGGTCGGTCTGGCCTCCTGGTACGGCGACGCCTTCAACGGGCGGCCGACCTCGACGGGCGAACGGTTCGACATGAACCAACTGACCGCAGCGCATAAGACCCTGCCGCTGCCGGGCCTGGTGGAGGTCACCAATCTGGAGAATGGGCGGCGGATCGTGGTGCGGGTCAATGATCGCGGGCCGTTCGTCGACGGGCGAATCATCGATCTGTCGCGGGGCGCGGCGCAGGAGCTGGATCTGCTGCGGCAAGGCGTGGGTCGGGTGCGGGTTCGCTATCTCGGCCGGGCGCCACGACTGGGCGGCGGCGCTGTGCTGAGGGCCGAGGCGGCGGCGCCCGTTCCATCGACGTCGGCCCAAGCCCCGGTCGGCGCGGGCGGCGGCTTCTGGGTCCAGGCCGGGGCGTTCAGGGATCAGAACAGCGCGCGGCGGATCGCGCGGAGGCTGGGCGAGCGCGCGACCGTGGACGAGACCGGCGGACTGTACCGCGTTCTGGTCGGTCCTTGGGGCGACGCCAATGCGGCCGAGACCGCGCGACAGGCGGTCGTGGCGCGCGGATATGCGGACGCTCTGTTGATATCCGGCGGCTAAGGCTTGCCTCCCGCGCTGCGGACGCCATTAGTGCGCCCGTGACCCGTGGGAAATTCATCAGCTTCGAAGGCGGCGAAGGCTCCGGCAAGTCGACTCAGGTCGGGCGGCTGGTCGAGCGGCTGCAGCCCGTTCTGGGCGACCGCCAGGTGGTCCGCACGCGCGAGCCGGGCGGATCGAAGGGGGCGGAGGTGATCCGCAACCTGGTCGTGGCCACCGACGCCGAGCCCTGGTCGGCCATGACCGAGACCCTGCTGATGTACGCCGCGCGCTCGGATCACCTGGAGCGGACGATCCGGCCGGCGCTGGAAGCCGGCGACTGGGTGGTGTGCGACCGGTTCGCCGACAGCAGTCGGGCCTATCAGGGCGCGGGCGGCGGCGTCGCCCAGAGCTTTATCGAACAGATCGATGCGGGCGTGGTCGGAGACGACCAACCGGACCTGACCCTGGTCTTCGACCTGCCGGTCGAGGTGGGGCTGGAGCGGGCGTTCGGGCGCGGCCTTTTCGAGACGCGGTTCGAGTCCAAGGGTCTGGAGTTCCATCAGCGACTGCGTGAGGGCTTCCTGAGGATCGTCGAGGCCAACCCTAATCGGTGCGTGCTGATCGACGCCGTGGGGTCGCCGGACGAGGTCGAGGCGCGGGTCTGGCGGGCGGTGCAGGACCGGCTGCTGTGAGCGAGGACCACCCGCGCGACCGGTTCGACCTGGTCCCCGACGCGGCGGCCGAGGCGGCCTTTCTGGACGCCTGGGAGCGGGGGCGGCTGCACCACGCCTGGCTCCTGTGCGGGGTCGAGGGAACGGGCAAGGCGACCTTCGCCTATCGCGCGGCGCGGCGGCTGCTGGGGGCGGCGGCCGATCCAGGGCGGGGGCCGCTGGGGGCGCGGCGTGACGATCCGGTCAGCCGGCTGATCTCGGCCCAGTCCCATCCCGACCTGCTGGTGCTGGAACGGATGGTCGAGGGGGGCAAGACCAAGAAGTCGATCTCGGTCGATCAGTCGCGCGACCTGCCCGAGTTCTTTTCCAAGAGCCCGTCCCAGGCCCAGCACCGGGTGGCGATCGTCGATGCGGCGGACGACCTGAACATCAATGCGGCCAACGCCTTGCTGAAGGTTCTGGAGGAGCCGCCTGAGCGGGGGGTGCTGTTCCTGGTCACCCACGCCCCTGGGCGGCTGCTGGCCACGATCCGGTCGCGCTGCCGGCGGCTGAGCTTCCCCATCTGGACGCCCGAGCGGCTGGAGACCCTGGTGCGGAACCGGACGGGGGCGGAGCCGGAGGCGGCCGAACATGCGGCGGCCATGGCGGGCGGATCGCCCGGCGCGGCCTTGGCCTTG
>MGLN01000144.1:25619-26747 GCA_001796045.1 Caulobacterales bacterium RIFOXYB1_FULL_67_16
GGACCAGTTGGCGCGGCGCTGGGTCGAGGGGGATGTGGACCGGGCCGAGGCTCTGGCCGTCGCCGACAAGTTCCGGGGCGCGGAAGGGCAGGAGCGGTTCGACATCCTGATGGACCGGCTGATCGCGGCGGTGCGGATGCGGGCCCTGAACAGTGCGCCCGGCTTCGGCAACCGTTGGGCCGAGCTGTGGGAGCGGCTGCAGCCGTTGCCGGAGCGGGCGGCCGGGCTGAACCTGGACCGGGGCGATGTCCTGGCCGGGGCGCTGGCCGACCTGAAACGGGTTCAGGCGCAAGAGGAACGGAGAGGCTGATGCTGATCGACAGCCATGTGAACCTGCACGCCCCCCAGTTCGACGAGGACCGGGACGCGGTGATCGCCCGGGCGCGCGAGGCCGGGGTCGCTCTGATGGTCGAGATCTCCGACAAGCTGACCACCTTTGAAGCGACCCACGGGATCGCCATGGCCAACGACGACATCTGGTGCACGGTCGGGGTCCATCCGCACGAGGCCAAGGATGCGGCGGACCTGACGGCGGCGACCCTGATCGAGCTGGCGCAGCGGCCCAAGGTGGTGGGGATCGGGGAGTGCGGGCTGGACTTCCACTATGACTTCAGCCCGCGCGAGATCCAGGCGGCGGTGTTCCGCCAGCATGTGGCTGCAGCGCGCGAGACGGGCCTGCCGCTGGTGATCCACACCCGCGAGGCGGATGAGGTCATGGGGGCGATCCTGAAGGAGGAGCACGCCGCCGGGCCGTTCAAGATGCTGATGCACTGCTACACCAGCGGGGCGGAACTGGCGGGAATCGCTGCGGAACTGGGGGCCTGGTTCTCGGTTTCAGGGATCGCCACCTTCAAGGCGGCCGAGGATGTGCGGGCGGTGATCCGGGACATGCCGGCCGACCGTATAATCGTCGAAACCGACTGCCCCTATCTGGCGCCCATCCCGCATCGGGGGCGGCGCAACGAGCCGGCCTATATCAGCCATGTGTTGGACAAGCTGGCCGAGATCCGGGGCTGGAGCGCCGAGGAGGCGGACCAGAGAACCACCGAGGCCTTCTTCGGCCTCTTTGACCGGATACCGAGATCGGCATGAGCTTCGAAGTCGTCATCCTGGGCAGCGGATCCTCGG
>MGLN01000145.1:0-385 GCA_001796045.1 Caulobacterales bacterium RIFOXYB1_FULL_67_16
AATCTCCGCCCCCGCCCGCGCCGCCAGGGCCATGCCCTCGCCTTTCAAGACAGCGGGGGTGGTGGTGGCGGCGAACAGGCCGCCCGCCCCGCCGGTGGCCAGCACCACCGCCGTCGCCGTAATCTCGACCGGCCGCCCGCCGCGCTCGACCACAGCCCCGACCACCCGGCCGGTCTCATCCTGCATCAGCCCCTTCAGCCGGGCGTCTTCCCAGACCTCGATCCGGGCCTCGGCCCGCACGGCTGCGACAACCGCCGACAGGATGGCCCGCCCGGCGCCGTCGCCGCCGACCCGCGCCACGCGCGCCACGGAATGGGCCGCCTCCAGACTGACGACGAAGCCGCCGTCCGCATACCGGTCGAACGGCGCCCCCAGGGCCGCCAGC
>MGLN01000145.1:394-4610 GCA_001796045.1 Caulobacterales bacterium RIFOXYB1_FULL_67_16
GTTTCGCGCCCGGCCTCGGTCAAGGCCTGGGCCGCGCCTGGATCGACCAGACCCGCCCCGGCCGCCTCGGTGTCGCGAGCGTGCAGCTCGGCCGAGTCCACAGCCGTCAGGGCCGCCGCCATCCCGCCTTGAGCCCAGGCGGACGAACAGCCGCTCAGCAGCGGCTCCGGCGTCAGGACCAGAACCCTCGCCCCAACCTGCGCGGCCTCCAGCGCGGCCGACAGCCCCGCCAGTCCGGCGCCGACGATCACCGGCCCCTCATGTCGCATTCGGCTCATCGTCCGATCCCCAGATAGTTCAGCCCCAGCCGAACGGCGCCGGCCGGATCGCCCTCGGTCAGGGGCGTCAGGGCGCCGACCGCCGCCGCCGCGCAGAGGGCCAGGGTCAGCAGATAAAGCACCAGGCTCTTGCCCGCCTCGGGCCAGCTCAGCGTGCCCCAGGCCGCGCGCCAGACGCCGCGCTTCAGGTGGCTGAACACCGACAGGGCCAGGAAGGCCGCCAGGATGAACCGGCCCGTGGACACGCCCCACCAGACCACGGCCACGCCGATGACCAGCAGCACGATCTGCTCAAGCCGCGGATGAACCCGCGTCAGCACCGGCCCCAGGGCCTTGGACCCGTCCAGCGGCGGGGCGGGAACCAGGTTCACCAGATTCAGCATGGCGATGAAGAAGGCGCCGGCCAGCCATTCGCCCTGGCCCGTCGCCATGCCGACGGCGACGAAGGGGATCATGGCCAGAAGACCGAAGGCCGGCCCGGCCAGCGACACCAGCACCCCGTCCCACTCGCTTCGGGGCGCGCGCCGTCCCTTGGCCAGTCCGCCCAGGAAGGGAATGATGTAGATGCGCGCCGGACCCATGCCCAGCCGGTTCATCGCCAGGGCGTGCCCCGCCTCATGCACGAACAGGCCGATCAGCACCGCCCCCGCCACGATGACGCTGCCGGTGATCCACCACAGGAAGCCGGCCATCAGGGCCGTGGACAGGACGGACCAGACCAGGCTCTGGTCTTTCTCGACCGGCTCCTCAAAGACGGGCTGGGCCTGCGCCTCGCGAACGGCGACCTCCCCGGGCTTCAAGTCCCAAGGCCCCGGCGTGCGATCAGGTGTGTCTGTCTTGCTCATGGCGTCCAGATGGGCGTTGCGCCCGGTCCCGGCCACGGGACCGAACGCCGCGCCTCAGATCAGCTCCACATCGACGTGATGCCGCGCCTTGACGATGTCGTAGCGGGCCGGGATCGCCGGCGGCGGCAGGTCGATCATCCGCTGCACCGCCATCCGCCCGCGTTCGATCATCTCTTCAGGCACCGTCACCTCGAACTGCATATTGACCAGGCAGTCGTGGATGTTCTGCAGGGTGATCCGCTTCATGTGCGGGCACAGGTTGCAGGGGCCGACGAACTCCACGCTCGGCACATCGCCCTTGATGTTGGACGCCATCGAACATTCGGTGATCAGCACCACCCGCTTGGGCCGCCGCTGCTCGACATAGTCGGTCATGGCCGCCGTCGATCCGGCGAAGTCCGAGGCCGCCAGGATCTCTTCCGGGCATTCGGGGTGGGCCAGAACCTCGGCGTCGGGCCAGGCGTCGCGCATGTCGGCGATGTCCTGGGCGGTGAAGCGCTTGTGCACCTCGCAGTGCCCCTTCCAGGCGATGATCCCCACCGTCGTCTGCGCCGCCACATTGCGCGCCAGGAATTCGTCGGGGATCAGGATGACCCGGTCCACGCCCCATTCCTTCGCCGCCCATTCCACCACCTGAACGGCGTTGGCGGATGTGCAGCAGATGTCGGTCTCGGCCTTCACCTCGGCCGTGGTGTTCACATAGGTGATGACCGGCAGGCCCGGATAGCGCTGCTTGATCAGCCGCACGTCCGCTCCCGTGATCGACGAGGCCAGCGAACATCCCGCCCGCAGATCGGGGATCAGCACAGTCTTCTCCGGGCTCAGGATCTTCGAGGTCTCGGCCATGAAGTGCACGCCCGCCTGGACGATCACCTTCGCGTCCGACCGGGCGGCCTCCTTGGCCAGGCCCAGACTGTCGCCGACATAGTCGCCGACCCCGTGGAAGATCTCGGGCGTCATATAGTTGTGGGCCAGGATCACGGCGTCGCGCTCGCGCTTCAGCCGGTTGATCTCGCTGATCAGCCGCGCCTGTTCGGGCCACTCCAGCGGCGTGACGTGGTCCTTGACCTTCGCCCACACCCCGGCGGTCTCCCGCTCCAGTTCCTGCGTCAGACCAAAGGCCCCAAGGGTCGAACCCTCCGCCATGACCGTCTCCCTAGACCCTTATGCTCAAAGTTAGCATAAGCACAGCCAATGTAGGCCGATGGGGGACGGACGCAAGCGGATTGTTCAGTCAATCAGTTCAAACAGATCGCTCAGGGGAACATCCAGCGCCTTGGCCAGGGTCAGGGCCACCACGACCGACGGCGTGAACACTCTGTTTTCAATCGTGTTCACCGTCTTGCGCGACAGCCTGGCCCGGTCCGCCAGTTCCTGTTGCGTCAGACCGGCGGCCGTCCGCACCTCCTTCAACCGCACAGCCAGCCGAGGCTCAGCCACGCGACGCCTGCCGATCCAGCCACCAGTAGCGCAGCGCGGCGGTCATCGCCGTCGCCTGAAAGACGAGGGGCAGGCCCGCGACCGCCAAAGAGGCCTGAAAGAGACCGGCGACATAAAGGGCCACACCCGAAAAGCCCGCCGTCGCCATCCCCCACTTGAGAGCGCTCTGCCTCAAATAGACCGTCAGTTCGTCAGCCGGCTTGGCAAGAGCGCCAAAGCGCTTGTCCATCCTCTTGCGGCTCAGCATCGACGTCATGACGACGAAAGGAAAGGCTAGGGCGAACAGGGCGCGCCACATATCGTCCCAGTCGCTTTCTCCGAAGGCGATCCGCGAAGCCGCCTGAGCCCCGAAGACCGTATAAAGCAAGCCCAACGCCGAAATGAAGACGAGATTCGCCGCCTCTGCGCTTTGCGCCTGATCCCTGTCCACGCCGCTCGCCAGGGCGTCGCGATCCGCCTGACGTCGTCCCCAAAGATCGAACGCCAGAAGCATCGTCAACGACAAGACGGTCAGCCCGAAAAAGAGGCCCGCCATCGACGCTAACGCCGATGCCCGCATCTGCGCCGCCAAGACGATCAACCCGACGGCGGCCAAGGCCAGACATCCCAGCATCAGACCTTCACGGTTCAACCGCCTCAATCGTTCTCGCGCCCGCGCCTGGCGCTCGCCTTGATCGTCCATAACACCCCCACGTCACCTACAGGTGACATATAACCTGCAGGTTACACGGCACGTCAAGAGTCTCGTTTGCCTGCATCCGCTCCTGTTGTGGTCATCCTGTGAGAGGTTCAGCCGCCCATCGCTCACAATGCCGCTGGCTGCCGCTTAGCGATTTCAACGCCTTGCGAAATTGTCGAGGCGAGTTTCAAGCCCGAGCGCGGACCACCCTTATGATAGACGCGATGAAAACCGCTCTCTCCAGTTCCGCGCCTGATCGCCCCCTCGGGCGCCCGTTCGTGAATGGCGGTTTGGCACCTTTGGCACGTTTGGCGCTTTGTCACCCTGTTTTTGCGCCAAAGACCGCGGCCGCAAACGGCAAGAACCGTTCCCAAGCCCCGCGGGTTCGCCTAGACAGCAGCCGACTTCATTCCGCAGAATACCGCCTTCCAGACATTTCCATGCAAGACACCATCCGCCGCATCCTCACCGCCCGCGTCTATGACGTGGCGGAGGAAACGCCCCTCGATCCGCTGCGTCGCCTGTCTGCGCGGCTCGCGCGGCCCGTGCTGCTGAAGCGCGAGGATTTGCAGCCGGTGTTTTCGTTCAAGATCCGCGGCGCCTACAACAAGATCGCCGGCCTGTCGCAGGCCGAACTGTCAAAGGGCGTCATCTGCGCCTCGGCCGGCAATCACGCGCAAGGGGTGGCCCTGGCCGCCGCCCGCCGGAACATCCCCTCGACCATCGTCATGCCGACCACCACCCCCGGCATCAAGGTGGCCGCCGTCCGCGCCCTCGGCGGCGAGGTGGTCCTGCACGGCGACAGTTTCGACGAGGCCTACGCCCACGCCCGCCATTTGGAAAGCCAGACCGGCGCGGCCTTCATCCACCCCTTCGACGACCCCGAGGTCATCGCCGGCCAGGGCACGGTGGGGCTTGAGATCGCGCGTCAGCACGCCGACCCCATCGAGGCCGTCTTCGTGCCTATCGGCGGT
>MGLN01000145.1:4621-6336 GCA_001796045.1 Caulobacterales bacterium RIFOXYB1_FULL_67_16
CGCCGGCGTCGCCGCCATCGTCAAATTCCTGCGCCCCGACACCCGCGTCATCGGCGTGGAGCCGGTCGACGCCCCCACCATGAAGGCCGCCATCGACGCCGGCGAGGTGGTGACCCTGAACGAGGTCGGCCTGTTCGCCGACGGGGTCGCCGTGCGCCGCGCCGGGACCGAGACCTTCCGCCTGTGCAGGGATCTGCTGGACGAAATCGTCCTGGTGGACACCGACGCCATCTGCGCCGCCATCAAGGACATCTTCGACGACAGCCGCGCCGTCGCCGAACCCTCGGGCGCCGTGGCGCTTGCGGGCCTCAAGGCCTGGGCCGCCGCCCATCCCGGATCCGGTGCCCTGATCGCCGTCAACTCCGGCGCCAACGTCAATTTCGACCGGCTGCGCCATGTCGCCGAACGGGCCGAGATCGGCGAGGGCGCAGAGGCCCTGCTGGCCGTGGCCATGAAGGACGACCGCGACGACTATCGCCGCTTCCTCGACAGCCTGGACGGCCGCTCGGTCACCGAGTTCAACTACCGCTGGTCCGGCGACGGCCAGGCCCAGATCTTCGTCGGCGTGGCCCTGCGCAACGGCCCTCACGAGCGCGACGACCTGATCGCGACCCTCCGCGCCGGCGGCTACGCCGTCGAGGACATGAGCGACAACGAGACCGCCAAGCTGCACGTCCGCTACATGGTCGGCGGCCGCACCGTCGGCCTGCCCCACGAACGCATCCTGCGCTTCCAGTTCCCCGAGCGGCCGGGCGCCTTCTTGCGCTTCCTCAACAGCCTCCAGCCCGCCTGGGCCCTGACCCTGTTCCACTATCGCAACCACGGCGACGACGTCGGCCGGGTCCTGGCCGGCCTCAGCGTCCCGCCCGAAGAACAGGCTCAACTGACCGCCGCCCTCGCCGACCTCGGCTATCCCTACGTCGATGAAACCACCAACCCCGCCTGCCGCCTCTTCCTTGACGGGACCTGACCCAGAGGGGAAGACGGTCGCCATGTCTGATCCCGCCCCTCCCCATCGCCGCGCCGTCCTGTCGGGTGCGGGCGCCCTGGCCCTCAGCGGCTGCGCCACCCTGTCGGGGGCGCCGGCCCGGCAGACGGTCTGGACCTTCGACCGGCTGGCCGGCATCGGCGGCGAGCGGACGACGGTGGAGGGTGCGCCGGCCCTGATCGACAGCCCCTATGGCCGGGCTGTGCGGTTCGACGGCGTGGACGACGCCTTGTTCATCGACAGCCATCCGCTGGCCGGAGCCGAGACCTTCACCTTCGAGGCCCTGTTCCGTCCCGACGGCGGCGCCTTCGAACAGCGGTGGTTCCATCTGGCGGAAGAGGCGCCGGCGGGCCAGCCCCCGTCCCAGACCCGCTTCCTGTTCGAAATCCGCGTCGTGCGCGACCGCTGGTACCTGGACGCCTTCACCCGCGGCCCCGGCTACAACCACACCCTGATCTTCCCGGAGCGGCTGTACCCCTGCGGACAGTGGTTCCATGTGGCCCAGACCTTCGACGGAACGATGTACCGGTCCTATGTCGACGGCGTTTTGCAGGGCGAACATCCGATCGCCTTCAAGCCCCAGGGTCCGGGACAGGCCTCCGTCGGCTGCCGGATCAATCGGCTGAACTATTTCAACGGCGCGGTGCGTCAGGCCCGCTTCACCCCCGCCGCCTTGGCGCCGGACCGGTTCACGCGACGCTGAACCGATCGGCGCCTCGGCGCCCCG
>MGLN01000146.1:0-3426 GCA_001796045.1 Caulobacterales bacterium RIFOXYB1_FULL_67_16
GTCCTGCACACGCCGCGTTCGCCCCTGCGCGCCGTCGCCGGCGGCGTCCTGGCCCCGGTCGCAGCCCCCGCCATGGTCCCGGCCCGCGCCCCAGAACTCTAAGCCTCGGAGCTCTAAGCTCCAGAGCTCTAAGCCCCGGCTTCGCCTCGGGAAAACCGATGCAGCCGGGCCACAGCCGCGCCAGAACCGCTACGGTCAAGCTCGACGTGAGGCCGCGCAAGCCTCACCTTCGAATCTCAGCCCTGCTGGGAACCCGAAGACCATGACCAAGAAGACCGGCGTCGATTCCAAACCCGACCTGCGGCTCGTCGGCGCAGAGTCGGCCGTCTACGACCTGATGCGCGCGCCCGAGACCACGGCCGAGCGGGTCAAGCGCCTCCAGCTGGAAGCCCACGCCCTGGCCCTGGAAGAGGTCGAACAGTTCGAAAAGCTGCTGACCCAGGCCGCCGACAAGGCCAAGGACATAGCCGCTGGCGGCGACGCCTATCCGGTCGGGGTGCGCGAGATCGCCGCCCGGCTGGCCGCCGACCTCCCGGTGCGCGCCGAGACCATTCGCACCATCGTCGGCCGGGTCGGCTGAAGACACGAAGGCTGAAGGCTGGGGGGAACGGCTCGCCGCCTGGATCGCTGTCCTGACGACCCCCATCTTCAGGAGAGCCCCACATGGACGACCGCTTCGCCGCCCGCGCAGACGCCATCGCCGACCAGGAACGCGCCATCCAGCGCGACATCGACGCCAAGGACCAACAATCCGGCGGCGAAGACTCCGCCGGCGCCGTCCAGGCCGGCGCCCGGCCCTACCCTGCGCCGCCCTTCCCCAAACAGCACCAGACCAAGCCCGGCGACGAGGCGGCGCTCGATCCCGCCCCCCTGTACGACGCCCCCTTCTGGAAGGGCTCGGGCAAGCTGGAGGGTTTCGCCGCCCTGATCACCGGCGCCGATTCCGGCATCGGCCGTTCGGTCGCCGTCCTGTTCGCTCGCGAGGGCTGCGACGTCGTCATCTGCCATCTGGACGAGGATCGGGACGCCGAGACCACCAAGGCCGCCGTCGAGGCCGAGGGCCGTCGCGCCGTGGTGCTGAAGGGCGACGTCGCCGATCCCGCCTTCGCCGGGGCGGCGGTCCAGGCCACGCTGGACGCCTTCGGCCGGCTGGACGTCCTGGTGCCCAACGCCGCCTTCCAGGAGCACGTCGAGGCCTTCGAGGATCTGACCTACGAGCATTTCGACCGGACGCTGAAGACCAACCTCTACGGCTATTTCAACATGACCAAGGCGGCCGTCCCGCACATGAAGTCCGGCGGCGCCATCGTCATGACCGGCTCGGTGACGGGGCTTCAGGGCAACAAGGACCTGCTGGACTATTCCCTGACCAAGGGCGGCATCCACGCCTACGCCCGATCTCTGGGCACGCATCTAGCGCCGCGCGGCATCCGCGTGAACGTGGTCGCCCCCGGCCCGGTCTGGACGCCGCTGAACCCGGCGGACAAGGCGGCGGACAAGGTCTCGCAGTTCGGCGCCCAGACCGTGATGAAACGCCCGGCCCAGCCCGAGGAGATCGCTCCCGCCTACGTCTTCCTGGCCTCGCCCCAGATGTCGAGCTTCATCACCGGCGAGATCCTGCCCATCATCGGCGGCTATTCGGGCGGCTAGTTCGGACGCGGCGTCCGGCGTCTTCAGGCGCCGGGCGCCGTCGGGCCGTCGACCGAGGGGTAGAAGGTGTAGCTCAGGGTGATCTCGCGGGCGCCCTTGGCCTCGCGGTCGGTGGCCAGCTCAGGGGCGATGAAATACTGCACCGGGAACTGGCGCGTCTCGCCGGCCGCCAGGGTCTGATCCTGGAAGCAGAAACACTGCAGCTTCTGGAAATAGGGGCCGGTGTATTCAGGCACCACATTGTATCCGGCCCGGACCTGGATCGGCTGGTCCGAGGTGTTGGTGACGTCGAAATAGGCCAGCCCCGTGGCCCCGATCCGCACCCTCTGGGTCGTCTGTTCGGCGCGGAACTTCATCGGCAGACCGCCGCGCACATTGGTGTCGAACCGCACCAGCACCGTCTGGTCCAGCACCGTGTCCGGCGCCTTCTCCGCCCGGCGCACCGTGCCGTCGAATCCGGTGACCTGGCAGAACAGCCGATAAAGCGGCACCGCCGCAAAGGCCGCGCCCGTCATTCCCATCACCCCCAGGACGCAGAGAACGGCGATCAGGTTCTTGCGGCCGGCGGCGTTCATCGGGCGCTCGCCGCCTGATCCAGCCGGGCGTGTTCGGCCGCCTGGTTCTGTTGCAGCCTCAGGACCGTGGTCGCGAAGACCAGGACGATAAAGGCCACCAGGGCCGCCGCAATCCAGACATTGCGGCGCTTGCGGGCACGCAGTTCTTCAGGCGTCAGACGCATCACTCAGCCTCCCAGGCCGGCCACCGCCTCGACCAGGAAGGCCGAGAACAGGGCGACCAGATACAGGATCGAAAAGGCGAACAGGTCACGCGCCGGTTTGGCCTGGACCTTGACCTCGTACAATGCGGCCTCGCGTCCCACCGTGTCGGCCTTGTCCGGCTCGTCCCCGGCCCGCGAGCGGTACAGCCGCCAGGCCAGACCCAGGAAGGCCAGGCCGCCGCCTACCGACACCACCGCATAGATCAGCCCGCCCATGCCCACAACGGCCGGCGCCACGGCCGCGGCGATGAAGATCAGCGAATAGACAAGGATCTGCAACCGGGTGGACTTGGCCCCCCGCGCCACGGGCATCATCGGTATGCCCGCCTTCGCATAGTCGCCGGCCGAATAGAGCGCCAGGGCCCAGGAGTGCGGCGGGGTCCACAGGAAGATGATCAGGAACAGCAGCCAGGCCTGCCACGGCGCCTCGCCCGTCGCCGCCGCCCAGCCGATCACCGGCGGAAAAGCGCCCGCCGCCCCGCCGATGACGATGTTCTGCGGCGTCCGCCGCTTCAGCAGCAGGGTGTAGAAGCCGGCGTAATAGACGATGGTCAGGGCCAGCAGACCGGCCGCAAACCAGTTGGCGTTCATCCCCAGCAGCATGACCGAGAACAGGCTCAGGATGACGCCATAGGCCATCGCATCATTTTTCCGAACGCGCCCCGCCGCCACCGGCCGTCCGCGCGTGCGCCGCATCAGGGCGTCGGTCTCGCCCTCCAGCGCCATGTTCAGCGAACCGGCCGCGCCTGCGCCCACGGCGATGCACAGTATGGCGATGGCGGCGACCAGCGGGTTCATCGATCCCGGCGCCATGACCAGGCCGGTCGCGGCGGTGAAAACCACCACAGACATGACGCGCGGCTTCAGCAGCTGGAAGAAGTCTTCCGGCTGGGCCAGCGACAGGGCCGGTCGGTCCTGGAGGTCTTCGGTGATCGGCTTGGGGGTCATGGGGTCGGGGGTCATGGGCAGGGGCGCAATAACACGTCCGAAAGCAGAAG
>MGLN01000146.1:3478-5102 GCA_001796045.1 Caulobacterales bacterium RIFOXYB1_FULL_67_16
TCAGTGCTCGTCGCCCTTGACCACCGGCAGTTCGTTGAACTGGTGCTGCGGCGGCGGCGAGGACAGGGTCCACTCCAGGGTCGTGGCGCCCTCGCCCCAGGGATTGGCCACGCCGGGCCGGCGGCGAATGGCGGCCTCGACCAGCATGACCAGGAAGACCACCACGCCGACGGCCGTGATCGCATAGCCCCAGGACGAGACCTGGTTCCACAGGGTGTAGGCGTCCGGATAGTCGATGTAGCGGCGCGGCATGCCCTGCAGGCCCAGGAAGTGCTGCGGGAAGAAGACCAGGTTCACGCCCACGAACATGATCCAGAAATGGGTCGCGCCCAGGAACTCGTTGTACTTCACCCCGAACATCTTCTCGAACCAGTAGTAGAAGCCCGCGAAGATGGCGAAGACGGCGCCCAGCGACAGCACATAGTGGAAGTGGGCCACGACGTAATAGGTGTCGTGCAGGCTGTAATCGATGCCGGCGTTGGACAGGACCACGCCCGTCACCCCGCCCACGGTGAACAGGAAGATGAAGCCGATGGCCCACAGCATGGGCGTCTTGAAGCTGATGGACCCGCCCCACATGGTGGCGATCCAGCTGAAGATCTTCACCCCCGTGGGCACGGCGATGATCATGGTCGCGGCCACGAAATAGGCGCGCAGATTGATGCTCATCCCCACCGTGTACATGTGGTGGGCCCAGACGATGAAGCCGATGAAGCCGATGGCCACCATGGCGTAGGCCATGGCCAGATAACCGAACACGGGCTTGCGGCTGAAGGTCGAGACGATGTGGCTGATGATGCCGAAGCCCGGCAGGATCAGGATGTACACTTCCGGGTGGCCGAAGAACCAGAACAGGTGCTGGTACATGATCGGGTCGCCGCCGCCGGCCGGGTCGAAGAAGTGGGTGCCGAAGTTGCGGTCGGTCAGCAGCATGGTGATGGCGCCCGCCAGCACCGGCAGCGACAGCAGCAGCAGGAAGGCGGTGATCAGCACCGACCAGGCGAACAGCGGCATCCGGTGCAAGGTCATGCCCGGCGCCCGCATGTTCAGGATGGTGGTGATGAAGTTGATCGCCCCCAGGATCGAGCTGGCGCCCGCCACGTGCAGGGCGAAGATGGCCAGGTCGAAGGCCGGGCCGACGTGGCCAACGGTCGACAGGGGCGGATAGGCCGTCCAGCCCCCGCCGAAGCCCTTGCCCGGCCCGCCGTCGGTGAACATCGACAGCACCAGCAGCACCCAGGCCGCCACCAGCAGCCAGAAGGAGATGTTGTTCATGCGCGGGAAGGCCATGTCCGGCGCCCCGATCATGATGGGCACGAACCAGTTGCCGAAGCCCCCGATCATGGCGGGCATGACCATGAAGAAGATCATGATCAGGGCGTGGGCCGTGACGGTGACGTTGTAGCCGTGCTTGGACTGCTCCACGAGGCCCAGCAGCTGGATCGAGGAGCCTTCCCTGAAGATCTGGATGCCCGGCTCGGCCAGCTCCCAGCGAATCAGGCCGGACAGGGCGCCCCCGACCACGCCCGCCATGATGGCGAACAGCAGGTACAGGGTGCCGATGTCCTTGTGATTGGTCGACAGGAACCAGCGGGTGAAGAAGCCCGGCCGATGGTCGTCGTGG
>MGLN01000146.1:5141-5226 GCA_001796045.1 Caulobacterales bacterium RIFOXYB1_FULL_67_16
ATCGTAGCGTCAGCCATGGAACTGCTCGCCTCTTACTGGGCGGCCGGCGCGGCGGGAGCCGCGGCGGGAGCGGATTGAGCGGTCG
>MGLN01000146.1:5313-8461 GCA_001796045.1 Caulobacterales bacterium RIFOXYB1_FULL_67_16
TGGTTCCGGCCTCGACCTGGGCCGCCGTGCCGCCCGGCGCCGCCTCGGGGGTCTTCGGCGTCATCGACCCGCCCTTGGACACGACCCAGCGCTCGAACTCGGCCTGGGTCACCACATTGATCTGGATCGGCATGAAGGCGTGGTCGACGCCGCACAGCTCCGAGCACTGGCCGTAGAAGACGCCGGTGCGCTCGGCCTTGAACCAGGTCTCGTTGACCCGGCCGGGCACGGCGTCGGTCTTCAGGCCGAAGGCCGGCAGGGCCACGGCGTGGATCACGTCCGAGGCGGTGATCAGCAGGCGCACCGTCTTGCCGACCGGCACCACCATCGGCTCGTCCGCCGCCAGGCGATAGACGCTGTGCGACAGGCCGCGCTCGGCCAGCTCGCCCTCGGGCACCATGTTGGAGATGTATTCGGGCACGCCCTGGTCGGGATATTCATAGGCCCAGTTCCACTGGTTGCCCGTCACCTTCACCGTCAGGTCGGGCTCGGGCATGTCGTGATAGGCGAACAGCAGCCGGAAGGAGAACAGGGAGATGAAGACCAGAATCACCACCGGCAACACGGTCCAGACCACCTCGACCGCCGTGTTGTGGCTCCAGCGGGCCGGCGTCGGATTGGACTTCTTGTTGTAGCGGAAGACGACCCAGGCCAGCAGGGCCAGGACCAGCAGGGTGATGCCCGTGATCACCGGCATCAGCACGATATTGTGGAACCAGATGGCGTCGTGCTTCAGCGGCGCGGCCGCCGGCTGCAAATCGATGCCGCCCGGCGTGGGCTGCCCCATCAAGTCCTGCGCCCAGGTCGGCGCGGCGGAGAACAGCGCGATCCCGACCGCCGCAGCCGCCGCCTTCGCTCTTCCCAGGGCTCGTGTCCCCATTCCCATACGAAGTCCCTATATTGTCTTTTACCGCAGAGACTTGCGAGTGAATCGCAAGTCTTTACATGGGCATGTTGATCCACCCGGCACTTAGTGAGTCCCTATCGGATCACCCCACGCTTGCCAAGCGATCCGCGCCCTCTGCGCCGCAAACTCGCCCCAAACCCCCTCGGCCTCGTCGAACCCCGTTGGATTAAACCTTCGTCATGTTTAGACAGGTACCTTGCGTCACAAGGTACCTTGTCGTACCCAATCTCCATCAAAGGAGACATCGAGGTGACCGAAACCATCGAGATACAGCTGAAGAAGGGGGTTCTGGGGCTTTGCGTCCTGGCGCTTCTGAACCGGGCCGACAGCTACGCCTATGAGATCGCCAGCCGCCTGTCGGACGCGATCGATATGGGGGAAGGCACCATCTACCCCCTGATGCGGCGGATGCAGTCGGACGGACAGGTCGAGACCTATCTGGTCGAATCCTCGTCCGGCCCGTCCCGCAAATACTATCGTCTGACCGACGCCGGTCGTGCGGCCCTCGCCGCCCAGACCGCCGAATGGTCGGCCTTCACCCAGGCTGTCGACGCCGTTCTGGCGAGCGACGCTGACACGATCCAGGCTTCGGCGCCCCCGGCGGCCGAGGCTCAACCGGAGGAAACGGAACAATGACGCGCGCGGAATTCATCGCCCGTCTCAGAAGCGGACTGGTCGGATTGCCGACCGCCACGGCGGCCGACATCGTCGCCGACTATGAGACCCATTTCGCCGACGGCCTGGCCGCCGGCCGCACCGAGGCCGAGGTGGCCGCCGCCCTGGGCGATCCGGGCCGGCTGGCCCGCGAACTCAAGGCCGAGGCCGGGATCCAGCGCTGGCGCCAGGAGAAGAACCCCTCCGCCGCCGCCGCCGCCGTCTTCGCCGTCCTGGGCCTGGGGGCCATCGACATCCTGATCCTCCTGCCCATCCTGATGGGCGTGGTCGGGACCATCTTCGGCTTCTTCATCGCCGCCATCGCCCTGTTCGTCTCGGGCGGCGGGATCATGGTGGCCGGGCCCTTCGCCGGCTTCCCCGGCGGTCCGTTCGCGGCGATCCTGATGGGTCTGGGCCTGATGGCCGGGGCCGTCTTCATCGGCGCCCTTCTGACCATCGTCACCGTCTGGCTGGTCAACGGCGTGGTCTGGTACGCCCGCCTCCACTACCGCCTGCTGAAGCCCGCGCTGGAGCCCCAATCCGACACCCAATCCCAAGGCACGAGCACGGGAGGCTCGCTATGATCCGCACGCTCTTCATCATCGCCGGCGCCGCCCTGGTGCTGTGCATCGCCACTGTAGGCGGCGCCATCGCCCTCGGCGGCCACGACCTGCAACGCCACGGCTGGGCCTGGACCATCAAGGACCGCGACGGCGAGACCATCCGCTTCGAACGGATCAAGGGCGGCGGGACCGACGACCTCGGCCCCTTCACCACCCGCACCCTGGCCTGGACCGGCGGCGAGAGCCTCGACATCGAATCCAGCATCAACGTCGAATATGTCCAGGGCCCGGCCAATACCGTGGTCGTCACCGGGCCCAAGGGCCTGACCGACCGGGTCGTCCTGACCGACGGCCGCCTGTCCCTGGGCGACGGCGACGAACGGATCGTGTGGGGCTGGGACAGCGGAAACTTCTCCGCCCGGTCGGAACGCGACGAACTGCGGGTCGTCGTCACGGCGCCGAACGTCCGCCGCTTCGCCTCCAGCGGCTCCGGCGACCTGTCCATCACCGGCTATGACCAGCCGTCGATGAGCCTGTCGATCTCCGGCTCGTCCGATGTCGTCGCCTCGGGTCGCACCGAGGTCCTCGACATCGACATCGCCGGCTCGGGCGACGCCGATCTGCGGGCCCTGAACGCCCGCGACGCCACGGTCGACATCGCCGGCTCCGGCGACGCCGACATCGCCCCCACCGGCGACGTCCAGGTCAGCATCGCCGGCTCCGGCGACGTCAGCCTGGCCACCCGCCCGGCCAAGCTGACCAGCGAAATCGCCGGTTCCGGCGACGTGTACCAGAACTGAAGACGCCCACCTCCCCGTCGGCGAAGGCCGACGGGGAGGACAGGCGCGAGCGTCAGCGAGCGCCAGGTGGGGGCGACTCGGTGTCAGACGCTGGCGTGGTCATCCCCACCGCCTGTGTCGCCCGCCCCTGGTCGCAAGCGCGACCTGTCCTCCCCGCGCGCCTTCGCGCGCAGGGAGGTGACTTGCTCCTCAGACCCTCCCCCGCTTGCGGGGGAGGTGGGCCG
>MGLN01000147.1:0-645 GCA_001796045.1 Caulobacterales bacterium RIFOXYB1_FULL_67_16
TCAAGGCCCTGCGCTTCGCCGTCGTCACCCCGGAGGGCCTGGCCGTCGAGGGCGCCGACACCACCGAGCGGACCGAGTATCTGCATGTGGACGCCCAGGGCCGCCCGCTTTCGCCCGCCTATAAGGTCACGACGCGAGACAAGGCCGGCCGCTTCGAGATCGAAAAGCGCATCTTCACCGATCCGGATCGCAACGCCCTGGTGCTGCGGGTCAAGATCACGGCCCTGAGCGGAGAGGCGACGCCCTATCTGCTGCTGGAGCCGCACATCGCCAACACCGGCGTGGACGACCGGGGGCAGGTCACGCGCCAGGCCTTCCATGCCTGGGAAGGCGATACCCATCTGGTGCTCAAGCCCAGCGAGCCCTTCGCCGCCGCCGGCGTCGGCTTCGTCGGCGCATCGGACGGTCTGACCGATCTGAAGGACGGCCGGATGGACTGGACCCACGCCTCCACCGGCGAGACGGCGGGCAATACGATGATGACGGGCGCCCTGCCGACCCTGCGGAGGGGCCAAAGCCTGAGCCGCGACTTCGTGATCGGTTTCGGCGACAGCGAGGCCGAGGCTCGCGCGGCGGCGGACGGCGCCTTCGCTGTCGGCCTGGACGAGGTCCTGGCCCGGTTCAACGGCGAGGGCGAACGCGTGG
>MGLN01000147.1:838-6458 GCA_001796045.1 Caulobacterales bacterium RIFOXYB1_FULL_67_16
CTACAAGGCGGTCTGGCCGCGCGACTTCTATCAGGTGGCCATGGCCCTGGCGGCCCTGGGCGACAGGGAGACGCCTCTGGCGGCCTTCAACTATCTGCCACAGGTCCAGGTTGGTCCTAACACGCCGGGCAACACCGGCGTCGGCGGCTGGTTCCTACAGAAGACCCATGTGGACGGCGAACTGGAATGGGTCGCCGTCCAATTGGACCAGACGGCCATGCCGATCATGCTGGGCTATCGTCTGTGGAAACTGGGCTGGCTGTCGGACGCCCAGATGGCCGACCACTATCGCGACATGCTGAAGCCGGCGGCCGACTTCCTGGTGGACGGCGGCAAGGTCGGCCTCTTGTGGAACGACGCCGAGATCAAGCCGCCTTTCACCCAGCAGGAGCGCTGGGAGGAACAGCAGGGCTATTCCCCCTCCACCACCGCCGCCGTGGTGGCCGGACTGACGGTCGCGGCCGAGATGGCGCGGGCCTCGAGCGATGCGGCCGGGGCGAGGCGTTATCAGGCGGCGGCCGACGATTATGCATCCAAGATCGAGGCGCGGATGTTCACCACCGCCGGCGACTTCGGCGACGGCCGCTACTACATCCGCATCACCCAGAACGAGAACCCGAACGACAAGGCCCCGATCGGCGCGGCCAACGGCCAGATCGCGCCTCAGGAAGACAGGGTCGTGGACGGCGGCTTCCTGGAGCTGGTGCGCTACGGCGTGCGCAAGGCCGACGATCCGCACATCGTCGCCACCCTGCCCGTCTATGACGACCAGAGTCTGGAGGACCTGTACCGCGTCCGCTACGACTTCGGGCCGGAAGGGGACAAGACGCCCGGCTGGCGCCGCTACGGCGTCGACGGCTATGGCGAGGATCACCTCACCGGCGCCAACTACGGCGTCGGAGGGCAGATGAGCCCTGGCCAGCGCGGCCGGGTCTGGCCCTTCTTCACCGGTGAACGCGGTCACTATGAGCTGGCCCGCGTCAGCCTGAACGGCGCCCCCTCCGCCGCCGACATCGACGCCATCCGCCAGACCTATGTGCGCGGCATGGAGCGGTTCGCCAACGACGGCCTGATGCTGGCCGAACAGGTGTGGGACGGGGTCGGCGATCCCACGGCCCATGACTACGCCCTGGGCCAGAACACCGACTCCGCCACGCCCTTGGCCTGGACCCATGCCGAGTATCTGAAGCTGCTGCGGTCCCTGGCTGACGGCAAGGTCTGGGACCGGTACGACCCGGTCGAGACGCGTTACGCCAAGTAATAGAAAAAAGGCCCCGGAGATCGCTCTCCGGGGCCTTCTTTTAAGATCGCTTCAGGACGGTGTTAGAAGACCAGCTTGACCGCGCCGACCACGCGATCCTCAGCCAAGGGCGCTTCGTCGACGTCGGTGTCGTAGTAGCGCACGTCGATGGCCAGATTGTCGGTCAGGGCGTAGGCGACACCGGCGTTCCAGGTCACATAGTCGTCAGTGACGTCCAGCCACTGCTGGCCAACAGCGCCCGAGATCGTCCACTTGTCCGCCGGGCTGAAGGCGCCGTTGATTTCGGCATAGGTGGCGGTCTCGTCCACCCCGAAGAAATCCGGCGAGTAATAGACGGCGGCGCCGACCGTGGCGGGACCGACCGCGCGCGAGGCGGCGGCCTTGAACTCCGCATAGTTGTAGTCAGCGCCGTCGGGTTCGCCGGGGTACAGATAGCCGATCACGCCGAAGTCGAGGGCGAAGCCGGCCGCCTCGGTGCGATAGCCGCCGTAGATGTCGATCTCGGCGTCGGTATCGTCGCCGAAGTCGACGTTCGAGGCCCAGCCACCGACGTAGAAGCTGCCGGCCGTCACCTCGACGCCGCCCTGGATGGCGGGGTCTTCGCCGGTTTGGCTGAAGCCGCGGAAGACATAGTCGCTGACGACCCCGACGTTGAAGGCGACGTCGATGTCGCTCTGCGCCGAGGCGGGCGCCGCGAGGCCGATAAAGCTCGCAGCAATCGCGGCTGCTGCAGCGGTGCGGAAGAAGCCGGTTTTCATATTTATATCCCCTTGATTATATTTGACTTTATTAGACTCAGACCCGCTCGGCGGGCGGGACGCGGCCTTGAGAGCGACCGCGTCCCAAACCCTTAGTGGTCCAGGGTCTCGCCGTGCAGCGAGGTGTCCAGACCGGCGGCTTCTTCCGCCTCGCTCACGCGCAGGCCCGTGGTGAACTTGCAGATGACGAGGATGACAAAGGTGCCGACCGCGCTGTAGGCGATGGTCCAGGCCAGGCCGAGGGCCTGGGCGCCGACAGTGGCGCCTTCCGACAGGCTGTTGATCGCCGTGGTGGCGAAGACGCCCGTCAGCAAGGCGCCGATCAGGCCGCCGGCGCCGTGGATGCCGAAGGCGTCCAGGGAGTCGTCGTAGCGCAGCAGCTTCTTGATCCAGACCGACGAGATATAGCAAACCGGACCGGCGATCAGGCCGATAATGACGGCGCCCTTGGGATCGACGAAGCCGGCGGCCGGGGTGATGGCGACCAGACCGGCGACCACGCCCGACAGCATGCCGATCAGCGAGACCTTCTTCTTCTCGATCAGTTCGATGATCTTCCAGGTCAGGGCGGCGGCGGCGGCGGCCAGGACGGTGTTCAGCAGAGCCACGCCCATCAGCTCGTTGGCGGCGCCCGCCGAACCGGCGTTGAAGCCGATCCAGCCGACCAGCAGCAGGGAGGCGCCGATCATGGTCAGGACCGGGTTATGGGCGACGATCGGTTCGGCGCCATAGCCTTTGCGGCGGCCCAGGAAGATGGCGCAGACCAGACCGGCCACGCCCGAGTTGACGTGAACGACCGCGCCGCCGGCGAAGTCCAGCACCCCGGCCGAGCCGAGGAAGCCGCCGCCCCACACCCAGTGACAGATGGGCGAATAGATCAGCAGGGACCACAGGGCCGTGAACAGCAGCAGGCCGGAATATTTCATCCGCTCGGCGAAGGCGCCGGTGACCAAGGCCGGGGTGATGATGGCGAAGGTCATCTGGAAGGCGATGAACAGATATTCGGGAATGCCCGTCAGCAGGCTGTTGGCCGTGCCCAGGGTGACGCCGTTCAGGAACAGCATTTCGATGCTGCCGACATAGGGCTGAAGCATCGGGTCCGGATTGGCGCCGAAGGCGATGCTGTAGCCGGCGATGAACCAGACCAGGGAAACCACCGCGAAAACGCCGACCGACTGGGTGATGGTGGCGATGACGTTTTTGCGGCGCACCATGCCGCCGTAGAACAGGGCCAGACCCGGCAGGGTCATCAGCAGGACCAGGGCGGTCGACGTGCCCAGCCAGGCCGTGCCCGCGCCATCCAGCTCAAGCGCCGACTGGTGGGCCAGCAGAGCGGGCGCAGCTTCGGCCGTCTGGGCGAAGGCGCCGCCGGCGTAAAAGAGCCCGATGGTCAAGAGCAGGAGCGCGACGGCCCCCGGAAGTCGATTCCAGACATGCGACATAAGCAGATATCCCCCTAAGCAATCTCGCGAATGCGAAGGTTTTACTGCAATTGCTTTCAACGCAAGGGGCTTGACCGTAAACGGTGCAACTTTCTTGCAACGGTCATTGAATAAAAGTTAAGCCCCGCACGATCCTTGCGTCAAGCCGGGCTTACACGCCAGATAACCCTCCGGCCCAACAGGGTTATCGAAATGAAAATTCAGCCTCGAATCGTCACGCCCAGTGCATCTGCACACGATGCGCCGCCGCCCAGTGGATGGCCCGGATCGCGTCGATCACCGCTTCGGTCGCCCCCCGCGTGCCCAGGGCTCCGCCGAGATCGGCGGTCACGGCGCCGGCCGCCAGGACGGCGGCCACGGCGGCCTCAATGGAATCGGCCTCGTCCTCCAGCTTCAGGCTGTGACGCAGCAGCAGGGCGGCCGACAGAATGGTGCCGACCGGATTGGCCAGGTCCTGACCGGCGATGTCCGGCGCCGACCCGTGGATCGGCTCGAACAGGCCCGGCCCCTCCGTGCCCAGCGAAGCCGACGGCAGCAGGCCGATCGAGCCCCCCAGCACCGAAATCTCGTCGGACAGGATGTCGCCGAACATGTTCTCGGTCAGAATGACGTCGTACTCGCGCGGTTTGCGGATCAGGTGCATGGCCATGGAATCGACCAGAGCGTGCTCCAGAGTGATCTCCGGAAATTCCTCGGCATGGATGCGGGTGACCACTTCGCGCCACAGGCGGCCGGTCTCCATGACATTGGCCTTGTCGACCGAGGTCACCTTGCCGCGGCGCTGGCGGGCGGTCTGGAAGGCGGCGCGCGTCACGCGCTCGATCTCGGGAACCGTATATTCGCACAGGTCGGTGGCGCGGTCGGCGGAGCGGGTCTTTTCCCCGAAATAGACGCCGCCGGTCAGTTCCCGGAAGACGATCAGATCGACGCCCTCGACGATCTCGCGCTTCAGCGGCGAACGGTGCGCCAGGACCGGCGAGACCTGCAGCGGCCGCAGATTCGCGAACAGCCCCATGGCCTTGCGGATGGCCAGCAGGCCTTCCTCAGGCCGGCGCTTGCCGCCGTCCCATTTGGGGCCGCCCACGGCGCCCAGCAGGACGGCGTCGGCGGCGACACAGGCGGCCCGCGTCGCCTCCGGCAGGGGCTCGCCCGTCTCGTCGATGGCGGCGCCGCCGATCAGATGTTCAGTGAAGTTGAACTGATGGCCGTAAAAGTCGCCGATGACGGCTAGGACGTCGCGCGCGGCCCGCGTCACCTCAGGCCCGACGCCGTCGCCGGGCAACAGGACGATATTATAGGTCTTGGGGGCGGCTTGGGTCATCAGACGGTCTCTCTCGAACGCTCGAAGGCTTCGATCTCAGGCAGGTTTGATTGCAGCCAGCCCAGGGTGTCCACCCCGTTCAACAGGCACTGGCGCGCGAAGGATTCGACCCCGAATGGGACAGGTTCGGCATTGCCTCGCTGGATCTGGTTCGACTGGAGGTCGATCGTCACCGGCTGGTCCGGCTGCGACGCCAGATCGTCCCAGACATCCTGGCTGACGACGATGGGCAGCAGGCCGTTTTTCAAGGCGTTAGATGTAAAAATGTCAGCGATTTCGGTCGAGATCACCGCCCGGAACCCATAGTCGTACAGGGCCCAGGGGGCGTGTTCTCGCGACGAACCGCAGGCGAAATTCTTGCCCGCCAGCAGGATGCGATGCTCGGCCGGATCGATCCGGTTCAGGATGGCTTCGGGCTTTTCCGAACCGTCGGCCTCATAGCGCCAGTCATAGAAGGCCGCCTTGCCCAGACCCTCGCGCGTGGTCGTCGTCAGAAAACGCGCCGGAATGATCTGGTCGGTGTCGATATTGGCTTGGCTCAGGATCACCGTGCGGGAGGTCAGGACCTGGAAGGGTTCGGACATGTCAGGCCTCCGCCGTTTCGGGCACAGCGTCGTTCAGGAAGACGCGCGGATCGGTCAGCACACCGGCCACAGCCGTCGCCGCAGCCGTCGCGGGGCTGGCCAGGATGGTACGAGCGTCCTTGCCCTGGCGGCCTTCGAAATTGCGGTTGGAGGTCGAAACGGCCAACTGACCCGGCGCGACGACATCCCCGTTCATGGCGATACACATGGAGCAGCCGGGAATGCGCCATTCGGCCCCGGCGGCGATGAAGACC
>MGLN01000148.1:0-5090 GCA_001796045.1 Caulobacterales bacterium RIFOXYB1_FULL_67_16
CCGCCATGCTGTGGGTCGGCGGCGGCATTCTGGTGCACGGAACCCATACGCTGGGCCTGCACTGGCCGGCCGAGCCGCTGGAGCATCTGGCCCATGCGGTGGGCGCCGCGACGGGTCCGCTGCACGGGGTGGTCGGCTGGGCGGTGACGGCTCTGGGCTCGGCCATTATCGGTGTGATCGTGGGCGGGGTGATCGCCGTCGTGGTGCATCAGCTGGGCCGGCTGCGGTCCCGGTCGGCCCACTGATCCCCGCTGTCACGCCATCGCCATCGGCGGCCGCTAAACGGCCGAGCCAGATTGTCCCGGAGTAAGCCCATGTCCCTGTCGCGCATCACGGTTGCGGCCCTGGCGACCCTGTCGCTGGCGGGCGCCGCCCTTCCTGTCATGGCGCAACAGCAGCAAGCCGCGCCGCAGACCGCCCCTGCGGCCCTGACGCCGCCCAAGCTGATCGTGACCATCGTGGTGGACCAGTTCAGCGCCAATCTGTTCGATCAGTATCGCAGTCGCTACACCGGCGGCCTGCGCCGCATGGCGGACCAGGGGCTGGTGTCGATCAACGGCTATCAAACTCACGGCCTGACCGAGACCTGCCCCGGCCACTCCACCATCCTGACCGGCCTGCACCCGACCGAGACCGGCATCCCGGCCAATGACTGGATCGATCCGAAGACCGGCAAGGAAGTCTATTGCCTGGCCGCGCCTCAGAACCATCTGGCCAATGGTCGCGACGACGTCGATAACGGGCCGGTGGGCCCCGAGCAGCTGCGCGCCACGACCCTGGGCGACTGGCTGAGCGCCGTAAGCCCGCAGAGCAAGGTCTTCGCCGTCTCGGGCAAGGACCGGGGCGCGATCAATCTGGCGGGTCATCAGGGTCAGGCCTTCTGGTTCACCGAGGGTTTCGGCCTGACCACCTATGTCGAGCCGGGCGAGACGGCGGAAGCCAAGCTGGCCCCGGTCGCGGGCTTCAATCGGGATTTCAGAACCTGGATGGGCGCCACGCCCCTGGCCTGGGACTACGCCCATGACCAGTGCCGCGCCCTGGCCGGGGACTGGACCATTCGCGGCCAGACCTTCCATTCGACCCTGCCCCCGGCGGGCCTGAAGTTCGACACCTCGCCCCTGCTGGACGAGCAGACGCTGAAGGCCGCCGAATATCTGCTGGACAGCCAGAGGCTGGGGCAGGGGCCGGCGACCGACATGCTGGGCGTCAGCCTGTCGGCCACGGACCGCATCGGCCACATGTACGGCACCCAGGGACCGGAGATGTGCGAGCAGATGCTGCGTCTGGACGCGGCCCTGGGCGTTTTCCTGGATCGGCTGGCCCGTGTTCCGGGCGGCGCCTTGGTGGTGCTGACGGCCGACCACGGCGGCTCGGACTTCGTCGAACGGCTGCACGACCACGGCTATCCGCACGCACGGCGCGCCGACATGGCCGCGATTCAGGGCGTGAACGACGCGCTGAAGGCGCGGTTCAATCTGACGGCGGATCCGCTTCAGGTCGGGGGCAGCGGCCTGATGGTGGCCGACGCCCAGCACCGGTCTCTGCCCGACCCCCTGCGGACCCAGGTGGCCGAGGCGGCGGTGGAAATGCTGCGCGTCCTGCCGGACGTGGCCTTCGCCGAGACGCGCGACCGGCTGCTGGCCGAGCCCCTGCCGGACAGTCGCCAGCCCGAGATGATGAGCCTGCGCGAGCGGATGCGCCTGTCGACCGTCCCGGAACGGTCGCCGGACATCCAGTTCGCCTTCGCCCAGAACGTCACGGCGGGCGGCCGGGTGGGCTCGACCCTGGCCGGGCACGGCACGCCGTGGGAGTACGACCGGCGCGTGCCGATCATCTTCTGGTGGCCGGGCGCGACCGGCGAGGAGCGGTTCCTGCCCATCCGCACCATCGACATCGCCCCCACTCTGGCTCATGTGATCGGGGTCGAGACGCCTAAGGTGGAGGGGCGCTGCATCGACCTGAACGGGTTCGCCGTGGCCGACTGCCCCGCCACGGAGACGACGCCGGCGCGATAAACTCCTGTTTCGGAGCCGTAAACTCATGTTTCCCAGGGCGGGCGTGATCTTACCTCGGGTCCGTTTCATCGGCAGAAGGGGGCAAATCGTCCCAGGCCTGTCGGTGACATGGCCCGGGCGTCTTCAGAAACGAACAGGAAGCGTCCCCATGAACAGAGCCCGCCGCGCCCGCATCGTCGCGACCCTTGGTCCTGCGAGCCGCGCCCCCGGCACGGTCAAGGCCCTGGCCCAGGCGGGGGTGGACGTCTTCCGTCTGAACTTCAGCCACGGCTCGCATGAAGATCACGCGGCCGCCCTGAAGGCTGTGCGCGGGGCCGAGATGGCGCTGCAACGGCCCCTGGGCGTGCTGGCCGACCTGCAGGGGCCCAAGCTGCGGCTGGGCCGGTTCAAGGATGTCGAGATCGCGGTCAAGCCGGGCCACAAGATGCGGTTCGACCTGGACCCGACGCCCGGCGACGAAACCCGGGTGCAGATGCCGCATCCCGAAATCTTCAAGGCCCTGCGTCCCGGCATGTTGCTGCTGCTGGACGACGGCCGGGTGCGGCTGCGCGTCGGCGACCGGACGGACGAATGGGCCGATGTGACGGTCGAGAGCGGCACGAAACTGTCGGACCGCAAGGGCGTGGCCGTGCCTGAGGCCGTCATTCCCGTCTCGGCCCTGACGCCCAAGGACCGCGAGGACCTGGCCTTCGCCCTGCGTCAGGGCGTGGACTGGGTGGCCCTCAGCTTCGTGCAGAAGCCCGAGGACATGGCCGAGCTGAAGCGGATCGTGAACGGTCAGGCGGCGTGTCTGGCCAAGATCGAGAAGCCGGCGGCCCTGGCCGATCTGGAGGCCATCCTCGACTACTGCGACGGCGTCATGGTGGCGCGCGGCGATCTGGGCGTCGAGATGGACCCGGAAGAGGTGCCGGTCGCTCAGAAGCAGATCGTTCGCGCCGCCCGCAATCGCGGCGTGCCGGTGATCGTGGCGACCCAGATGCTGGAGTCGATGACGAGCGCCCCGGCGCCGACCCGCGCCGAGGCCACCGACGTGGCCAATGCGGTCTATGAAGGCGCCGACGCCCTGATGTTGTCGGCGGAGACGGCCTCGGGCGACTATCCGCTGGAGGCGGTGGGGATCATGAGCCGGATCATCGAACGGGTCGAGCGCGACCCGATGTGGCCGCAGCTGATGGGCGCCGAACACGCCGGCATGGACGAGCACGATGTGGACGCCCTGGTCGGCGCCGCAGCCATGGCGGCCGGCGCGCCCTCGACCGGCTGTCTCGTGGTCTTCACCACCCTGGGCGGCACGGCCCGGCGGATGGCGCGCGAGCGGCCGCTGAAGCCGATTCTGGTCCTGACCCCCAACGCCAATACGGCGCGGCGGCTGGCCCTGGTCTGGGGGCTGGAGCCGCGGCTTGGCGAGCAGCCCGCCTCGCTGGAGGACGTCACCGAGGACGCCGTCAACAGTGCGGTGAAATACGGTCTGGCCGAGCCGGGACAGCGGATCCTGATCCTGGCGGGAACCCCGTTCGGGGCCCCCGGCGCCGCCAATCTGCTGCGCCTGGCCCATGCGCCGGCGGCGGGCGCGAGCGCGCGCAAAAAGAAGGGCTGAACCGCCAGTATAATTTGACCCATGTCGCTCGAAATCTATCTCGGCACTGTGTCTAGAAATGCCCGCCCTGCGTTGGTGATCTGGATGCCAGTGCCGGTATAGATTGCATACCCTTTCGCAAACATACTGCTTGGCGTTTTTCGGTTGCTAACTAAGTTGCCGATTATTTGGTCAAATAGCGGCGTGTGACCGTTCGCTGTGGGAACTGCGTCTTCTGCAACTGGCTTGAACTTATCTATCATGAAGTTCTTTAGGGCTGTGGTGGATATTGTCCCATTCGCCCGGCTGGCAGCCAGTTCGAGTGCGAGGACGGCAATATCGCCCTGCTGGATGCGATTTCTAATGATCCTGCGCTGGGTCATTAACCTTCCCTCCATGCTTCTTAACCATGATTGATAATCATGGGTTGTGAGAGTCAAGGTCGATGATCAAATATATCGGCTCCAAGCGCGCCTTGCTGCATCATATAATCGCAGCCGTTGATCATGCTCTTCCGAACGGCGGGGCTGTCTGTGACTTGTTTTCCGGCACATCGAGAGTTGGGCACGCCCTGAAAAGGGAGGGGTTTCAGGTTTGGTCGAACGACCTGAATGCCTACGCTCATGTGTTAGCTACTGCCTATGTGCAGGCTGACCGTGAAACGTGGATCGATAAGGTTGAGCTAGTCTTGTCCGAGTTACGGACGGTGAAACCTGAGGCTGGATGGTTTACCCAAGCCTTCTGCCACGATGCTCGCTTCTTTCATCCAGATAATGGTGCCTTGATCGACGCCATGCGTGAGAGGATTGAGACGATGGGCCTCGAACCTGAACTCAAAGCCATCGTCTTAGTTAGCTTGATGGAAGGGGCTGACCGAGTGGACTCCACCGCCGGTGTCCAGATGGCTTATATGAA
The DNA here is from genome assembly GCA_001796045.1 of Caulobacterales bacterium RIFOXYB1_FULL_67_16. Lineage (GTDB taxonomy): Bacteria > Pseudomonadota > Alphaproteobacteria > Caulobacterales > Caulobacteraceae > Brevundimonas. The sequence goes on from MGLN01000148.1 coordinate 4,507, forward strand.
GCAATGGGCACCTAGAGCCTTTAACACGTTGGAGTTGCGCACCCCCGACGTGCTGCCTTCTGTAGGACTGCCCTGCCGGGCTACGCGCGGCGATGCCGTCGAGGTTGCGGGGGAGGTGGAGGCGGACCTCGTCTACTTGGATCCGCCCTACAACCAGCATTCTTACCTTGGCAACTACCACTGCTGGGAAAGCCTGGTGCTGTGGGACCGGCCCGAAACCTACGGGATCGCCAACAAGCGGGTCGATGTGAAGACCCGCAAGAGCGCCTTCAACAGCCGCCCGGGCATAGGCCCCGCGCTGAAGTCGGTGATCGAGGGGGTCAAGGCGCCCAATCTGATCGTCAGCTTCAACGACGAGGGCTATCTGAGCCGGGACGATCTGGTCGAGATGCTGTCGGCGCGAGGCCATGTCCAGGTCGTGGACATCGCCCATCCCCGCTATGTCGGGGCCCGGATCGGCATCCATAACCCCAAGGGGGTGAAGGTGGGACAGGTGGGGCGTCTTCGGAACGTCGAACACCTGTTCGTGGTCACGGATCGGCCGGTGGAGCTGCCGGTCGCGGCCTGACATAAGGCGGGAACCC
>MGLN01000148.1:5161-5408 GCA_001796045.1 Caulobacterales bacterium RIFOXYB1_FULL_67_16
TTTCGGATCAGACGGTGGAGCCGTTGGGCGGCCGCAGCGGACTGCGCGCCGATGAGGCGAGCCGTCTTTACACCCACAATGTCGAGCACTTCGCCCAGCCGACCCCGGCCGAGTCGGTCGAGCCCGACGCGGAGCCAACGGTGAGCCCGCCGCCTCAGTGGATGATCATGATCGCCGGCGCCGCCGTGGCCGCCCTGATGGGCGCCCTGCTGGGCGGCTTCATGCACATCTGAGGCTTCAGGCTTCT
>MGLN01000148.1:5454-6998 GCA_001796045.1 Caulobacterales bacterium RIFOXYB1_FULL_67_16
AGGGGCCGAGGGTCTTCAGCGCGGCCTGATGGACGGGAGCGTTATAGCCCTTGTGCCCGGCGAAGCCGTAGCCGGGATACTGGGCGTCCAATTCGATCATCAGCCGGTCCCTCGCCGTCTTGGCCAGGATGGAGGCCGCCGCGATGGAAAGGGACAGGCCGTCGCCGCCGACCACGGTCTGGATCTCGCAGGGCAGTTTGAACCGATAGTTTCCGTCCACCAGGGCCGCGACCGGTTGGACGGACAGGGCCTCGATGGCGCGGCACATGGCCAGGCCCGTGGCGTGCAGGATGTTCAGGTCCTCGATCTCCTCCACCGAGGCGAAGCCGACGCCCCAGGCGACGGCGCGGGCCTTGATCTCGGGCTCCAGCGCCGCGCGCCGCTTCTCGGTCAGGGCCTTGGAATCGTCGATGCCCGGCGGCAGGTCGTCAGGGTTCAGGATCACCGCCGCCGCCGACACCGGCCCCGCCCACGGCCCGCGCCCCGCCTCGTCCACGCCGCAGACGGGACCGTTGACGCGCTGGGTCATCACGGTTTCCAGCGCGAGGGTGGGGAAGGCCTTCGGATTCGCAGGGGCTTTAGCCATGGCCCGCCATCGCACGAACCTGGGCGTGACGGAAGCAGGTTGTCTGGTGGTCGTTGACCATGCCGACCGCCTGCATGAACGCGTAGACGATCACCGGGCCGCAGAAGTTGAAGCCGCGCTTTTTCAGGGCCTTGGCCATGGCGATGGACTGTTCAGTCTGGGTCGGGGCCTGGCGGTAATCGGCGAACGGAGTGTGGATCGGTTCGCCGCCGACGAAGGACCACAGCCACTCTGAGAAATCCTCTCCGTTGTCGCGCATCTCCAGCCAGATCTGGGCGCCGCGGATGGCGGCGTTGATCTTGGCGCGCGAGCGGATGATGCGGGCGTCGCCCAGCAGGCGCTGGATGTCGGCTTCCTCATAGCGGGCGACGATCTCGGGGTCGAAGCCGTCGAAGGCGTCGCGGATGCCTTCGCGTTTGCGCAGGATGGTGATCCAGGCGAGGCCGGCCTGGAAGCCGTCGAGGACCAGCTTCTCCCACAGGGCGCGGGGGTCGCGTTCCGGCACGCCCCATTCGGTGTCGTGATAGGCGACATAGAGCGGGTCGGTTCCGCACCAGCCGCAGCGGCCCGAGGCATGTGAGTCGGTCATACGGCGATGTTGCCGGTTTGTTCGGTGCATTCAAGACCCTCTCCCGCTTGCGGGAGAGGTGTCGCGGCGATCGCGAAGCGATCCAGCGACGGAGAGGGAAGTCTTCCTTTGAGAAGCAAGACTTCCCCCATCGTCAGGCGTGTCGCTTCGCGCCACGGCCTGACACTTCCCCCGCAAGCGGGGGAAGGTCTATGGTGATTAGTCCCTGACCAGTCCCCCGTCCACCACCAGGTTCTGACCCGTCACCGCGCGGCTCCAGGGGGAGGCGAAGAACAGGGCGGCGTCGGCGAATTCCTCCGGCGTCGTGACCGACCGTAGCGGGGTCATGCCGGCGATCAGGTCGAAGACGGCTTCCGGCGTTGCGGCGCT
>MGLN01000149.1:0-3852 GCA_001796045.1 Caulobacterales bacterium RIFOXYB1_FULL_67_16
AGGGCGCCGCAGCGATCAGGGCGAACCGCAGCAGCCGTTTCGGACGACGCATGTCCAGGGCGGCGCCGCAGAAGCGACGGATCAGCAGGGTGGCGACGATCACCTGGGTCATGTTGAAGGCGACGTTGGTGACCGCGATCACGGCGGCGTCGCCGCGTATGATGTTGCTGACCAGATTGATCAGGGCGCACCCGACCAGAACCCCCAGGGCCTTGTAACGCGACAACTGCAGGACTGCGGCCAGCAACACCGCATTAGCCGGCCACATCACCTTGGCGTCCAGCGCGGCTACGCTCCACAGACCCAGAAGCTGGGAGGCGACGAACAGCAGCAGATAGACGGAGGGCGGGGGACCCGCCTCCTGTCCGGCGTCATGGCGGAAGAACCGCCAGCGCCCGCGCCGCATGGATGTCGTCAGACCGACCATGCTTCCCCCGTGAATGAATATCCTAAGAATACGGTTTTGCGACGCCTAGGTAGAATTGCGGAGATGGGGCGCAGGAACCGCCGATGCGGGTCGTCGTTCCACTGCCCTCGCCAATCCAGGGCCCGCCATGTCCGACGTCATCGCCGAACCGACCTTCGAGCCGCCGCCGGACGCCCTGGCCTTCTATGAGGAAAGCCTGGGGTTGCTGAAGGAGAGCGGCATACCCTTCCTGCTCTCGGGCACCTACGCCGTCACCGCCTATACGGGGGTGCGCCGCCCGACCAAGGATCTGGACGTCTTCTGCAAGCCCGGCGACTATCCCCGCATTCTCGCCTATTTCCAGAAGCGCGGCTATCGCACCGACGTGGAGGACGAACGCTGGATCGCCAAGGTCTGGAAGGACGACCGGCATTTCTTCGACGTCATCTTCGCCATGTCGAACGGCGCCATCGCCGTGTCGGACAGCTGGTTCGGCGGAGATGTGATCCGGGTCTATGGCCATGAGGTGCGGATCACCCCGCCCACGGCCCTGATCCTGTCCAAGGTCTTCATTCAGGATCGCTATCGTTATGACGGGGCGGATGTGAACCACGTCATTCTGAAACAGTCCGACGCCGTGGACTGGAAGAGCCTGCTGGACCAGATGGACCTCTATTGGGAGGTGCTGGCCGCCCATCTGCTGAACTTCCGCTTCGCCTATCCGACCGAGCGCGACCGGGTGCCGCGCTGGCTGATGGAAGAGCTGACCGAACGGCTGGCGGCCCAGATCGACCTGCCGCCCCCGCGGGTGAAGGTGTGCCGCGGCCGTCTTCTGAGCCCGCGCGACTATGTGATCGACGTCGCCGAATGGGGCTTCGGCGACGTGGTCGGCAAGGGGCTGGAAGAACGCCACGATCCCGTGACCTGAGCCCCGCCGGAGCGACCGATGACCGACGCCCCCCAACCCCCTTCCTCCGCGCCTTCCCCCGCCTCTGGACAGACGCCCCAGCCGGGGCTGGAGCCGGGACCGGCCAAGAAGATGCGCGTCGCCGCCGTGGGCGATCTGCACGTCGGCGAGGACGCGCGCCGCCCCTATCGCGACCTGTTCGAACGGGTGTCGGACGAGGCCGACGTGCTGTGCCTGTGCGGCGACCTGGTCAACTACGGCAAGACGGCCGAGGTGGAGCGGCTGCTGGAGGATCTGCGGCTGTGTCGTATTCCGATGGTGGGCGTTCTGGGCAATCACGAACACGAATGCGGCCAGCCCGATCAGGTCGCCAGGATGCTGGCGGACGCCGGGGTCCGCATGCTGACCGGCCAGGCCTATGAGATCGACGGAGTGGGCTTCGCCGGGGGGAAGGGGTTCGTCGGCGGCTTCGGCCGCTATATGTTGAGCGCCTTCGGCGAGGCGGCGGTCAAGACCTTCGTCCAGGAGGCGGTCGAGGACGCCAATCTGATCGAAAACTCCATCCGCATGCTGCGCACCGAGCGGTCGGTCGTCCTGCTGCACTATGCGCCGGTGGTCGAGACGGTGATGGGCGAGCCGCCCGAAATCCACGCCTTCCTGGGCTCGTCGCGCCTAGCGGAAACCATCGACCGATACGACAACATCAGCCTGGTGGCGCACGGCCACGCCCATCGCGGCGGGCCGGAGGGGCGCACCAATCGGGGCGTGCCCGTCTATAACGTCGCCCTGCCGGTGTTGCGGACCCTGGGCGACAAACCCTATCGGGTCTTTGAAATCTGATCGGACTGTAGGAGGGTGCGGCCGGGGCTGGGATGCAGCCTCGTCCTGGGCTGCGCCGGCAGTCCGCCCTGGAGTTTCCCATGCGTCTTGTCTCTTCCATCGCGGCCGTGGCCGTCCTGGCCCTGACCACCCCCGCCTTCGCGGCCGGCCAGGCCGCCGGCCCGTCTTCAGCACCCCAGGCCGCTCCGGCGCCTGCGCCTGCCGAGGAGGACGACAGCCCCGACGAGGCCGCTTTCGAAGCCAAGGCGGAGGCTTTCGGCGAAACCATGGAAGCCATGGTGGCCGAAATGCAGGCCGCGGCGGCCCAGGCCGACAAGGCCAAGGCCAAGGCCGATCTCGACGAAATCCAAGCCAAATATCAGGCTCAGGTCGACGCCTTCGCTGAGGCGGTCAACACCTTCGCCACCAGCCAAGCCGCGCCCGCCGAACAGGTCGCGATGGCGATGCAGCAGATCAAAGGCATTCCGCTGCAGGCCCGCACCGAGATCGAACAAGCCGCCGCAGCGCCGGCCGCAGCGCCCCCGGCCCAACCGCAGTAGGCCCAGCCTTACCGCGATTTCACTTGAGACGGGGCGGCTGACGGCGGAGTTTGCGCGGGTCATTCAAAGGGAGATTTCCCATGATCCGCCTGCTCAGCCTGACCGCCGCCCTGGCCCTGTCGCCCCTGTCCTGCGCATTCGCCGGCGCCTTGGCCTCCCCTCAGGAAGACCGGGCCGAAGCCGCCGAGTCGAAGGCTGAAGCCCGTCTGGAGACGGCGGCCGCCGCCTTCGAGGCGCGGATGGAGGCCTTCGGCAAGCGCGCCGAAGCGATTTCCGAAGACGAGAGCCTGGACGAGGCCGCGCGCGGCCAAAGGATCGCCGCCCTCTGGTCCGAATATGCGCCGGACGTGGCCGCCTTCACCGCCGAGGCCACGCGCCACGCCTCCGAGGCGGCGGCCGAGGCCTTGAAGGACATCGACGTCGACGCCCTGGTTCAGGAGGCGCTGAACGATCCCGAGGTGAAACAGGCGATGGAGCAGGGTCTGGCGGCCGGAACCGGCATCGCCCGCAACAGCGCCTGGACCAATCCCGATCCCGAACAGATGGAGACCTATGGGCTGATCGCCCAATATGCGCTGGACCAGGCCCAAGACGCCGTGCTGACCGAGGCGGACGAAGCGCCGGAAGAGGCCGAAGCGCCCGAGGCCCCCGAGGCGCCTGAACCGCCCGCCCCGCCCAAGGCGCCTCGCGCACGATAGGACGCAAGGCGCGCCTCATGGGCCTTGACCACTGGGGCCGATGCAGCGACACGACGCCGCATGTCCGCCCTGCCCGTCGACCCGCACCTCTATCTGACCTTTCTGGGGGTGATGGTGGTGATGGCGATCACGCCCGGCCCCGCCAATCTGTTCGCCGTCGCCGCCGGGGTGGAGCGGGGGCGCGCCCCGGCCCTGATCGGCGTGGTCGGGATGAATACGGCGACGCTGGTCTGGTTCGGCGCGGCGGCCATGGGCCTGGGCGCACTGGTCAAGGCCTTCCCACAGGTCTTTCACCTGATCGCCGTCCTGGGGGCCCTCTATGTGGCCTGGCTGGGGCTGAAGGCTCTGCGCGGCGCCTTCGCCACGGCGGCCGAGCCCGAGGCCGTCGAAATCCACAAGAGCCGCAACGCCTTTCTGGACGGTTTCATGGTCCAGATCGCCAATCCCAAGGCCATTCTGTTC
>MGLN01000149.1:3861-4577 GCA_001796045.1 Caulobacterales bacterium RIFOXYB1_FULL_67_16
GTCCTGCCGCCGTTTCTGGACATCTCCCGCCCTGTGGCGCCGCAACTGGCCCTGTTCGCCCTGGCCGTGATCGGCATGGACCTGACGTCGATGAGCGCCTACGCCCTGTCCGGCGCCGCCCTGTCGCGGCGGATGCAGACGCCCCGGTTCCGCCGCGGCTTCGGCCTCTTCGTCGGCCTCTTGCTGCTGACCGCCGCGGTCCTGATCGTTTCGCGCCTGCAAGCCTAGCGCCTGCAGGTCTGGACGCGGTCGAGCTTCGGTCTAGAGTGCCGAGGGAACAGGCTCGTTCATGCCCCGTTCAGCCGCCAGCGCGCCCGAATGGGCGATCAAGGAGTTGATTTCATGAAAGCCCCATCAAGAACGACGTCCGCGCTCAAGGTGCTGGCGACGACGGCCGTCGCCGGCCTCGTCCTGGCCGCCTGCGCCACCGCCACCCCCTATCAGCCCGCCGGCTACAACGGTCAGCGCGGCGGCTATTCCGAACAGCGCGTCGAGAGCAACCGCTATCGCGTGACCTTTGCGGGCAATTCGGTGACCTCGCGCGAACAGGTCGAAATGTCCCTGCTGCTGCGCTCGGCCGAGCTGACGGTCGAAAGCGGCTATGACTGGTTCGCCACCGTCAACCGCGCGACCGAACGCGACACCCGCTTCGTCTCGACGCCCGATCCCTTCTACGGCCCCTATTCCCGCTTCTACGGCCCCTACTGGGGTCCGTC
>MGLN01000149.1:4765-5419 GCA_001796045.1 Caulobacterales bacterium RIFOXYB1_FULL_67_16
AGTCGGTCGCCGCCGTGCGCGCCGAACTGGTGCCGCTGGCGCGCAAGATGTTCGTGAGCGACTACCCCGAGATCAAGGGCTCGCCGACCTCCAACAGCATCTTTGCGGGCGCCAAGGCCGACCCGCGCGGGGTCGAGGCGATCAAGGCGGCGCGCGCGCCGCTGCTGCCGGTGCCGGCGTTCTTCTCGATGGTGCCGGGCAACATCGCGCCGGAGGCGGCCGAGATCAGGGTGCCGGTGTTTCTCGGCATCGGTGAGCGCGACATGGTTGGCGATCCGCACCAGGTGCCCACCGCCTTCACCCGGAGCCCGGACGTAACGTTGTTTATCCAGCCGGAGGCCGGGCATAGCCACTTCCTGTTCGCCTCGCGCCATGCGCTGTACCGGCGTCTGGATGCCTGGGCGCGCTCGGTGCTGGCCCATTTGGACGAGGTTTGAGCCGGCCGCGCTCTGCCACAATCGCCGCCATTCATAGGAGGAGTTGCACATGGCGAAAACCGTGTTGAAGGCGGGCGGGCGTTTCAAGAGCGCGGTCTGCGATACCCAGGTGATGGTCATCAAGGCCCCGGCCGGCGAGTACGCGCTGAGCTGCGGCGGCGCCGACATGATCGCCCCGACCGCCACCGGCGGTGGCACCTTGGACCCGGCGCAGGCC
>MGLN01000149.1:5444-5586 GCA_001796045.1 Caulobacterales bacterium RIFOXYB1_FULL_67_16
ACGTCAACGCCGACGAGTCGCTGGAACTGCTCTGCACCAAGGGCGGCAAGGGCTCGCTGGCGCTCGACGGCGTGGCGCTGGAGATCAAGCAGGCCAAGCAGTTGCCGTCTTCGGACTGATTTGGATTTCCCCTCTCCCACAA
>MGLN01000150.1 GCA_001796045.1 Caulobacterales bacterium RIFOXYB1_FULL_67_16
CGCCGATCCGCACCACGGCCATGCGCCAGATGGATCACGACGTCGCCGGCCATGACAGCGGCTGGGCCGAACGCCTGGGCGTATCGTCGCGCGGCTTCACCCGTTTTCTGGCCGAGACCCCGGCCTCGGTCCGGGACGTCTGGCACGCCCGCCTGTGGTTCGTCCGCCCGATTTCGATCCTGACCCTGGGCCTGTTCTGGCTGATTACCGGCCTGATCAGTTTCGGCCCGGGCTGGAGCGGCGCCGTCGCCATCCTGCACGAGGGCGGCTATGGCCGCTGGGCCGGGCCGGTGGCGTGGTGGGGCGCTCTGCTGGACGTGGCGCCGGGCCTGGCCCTGTTCGTGCGGCCCTGGACGGCGCGGGTGGCGATTTTCATGTGTCTGGCCACCATCGGCTATCTGATCGCGGGCACCCTCAGCCTGCCGCACTACTGGATCGACCCCTTGGGGCCCTGGCTGAAGGTCCTGCCCATGATGGCGCTCTGCCTCTTCGTCGCCGCCACGGACGCCCGCCGATGAGCCTCTATTTCGCGTTGAAGATCATCCACATCCTGTCCGGCGCCGTCCTGTTCGGCACCGGGGCGGGCATCGCCTTCTTCATGCTGCGCGCCCACGCCACGCGCGACGCCCGGACGGTGGCCGAGGTCGGCCGCATCGTCGTCCTGGCCGATTTCGTCTTCACCGCCAGCGCCGTGGTGGTCCAGCCGATCAGCGGTCTGGGCCTGATCCATCTGCAGGGTTGGTCCCTGACCAGTCCGTGGCTGCTGGCCGCCTATGGCCTTTATGTCTTGGTCGGCCTCTGCTGGCTGCCGGTCGTCTGGATCCAGTACCGGATGATGAAGCTGGCCGAGCAGGCGGCGGGGCAGGGGGCGCCTCTGTCGCCGGCCTATCATCGCCTGTTCCGCTGGTGGTTCGCCCTGGGCTGGCCCGCCTTCGCCGGCGTCCTGGCCATCTATTGGCTGATGGTCGCCAAGCCGACGTTCTGAGGCCTACCAGATCGCCTGGTCGAAATGGCGCAGGATCACCTGGTCGGCGGTGATCAGCTTCGCCCCGTCGACCATGGCGTTGGCGACGATCAATCGGTCGAACGGATCGCGCGTCCAGGCGAAGCGGCAGGCGGCCTCGGCGACGGCGGACAGGGGGGCGTCGGACTGAACCAAACCGATCTGGTCCTCAAGCGTCTCAATCATCCGGGCCACCGAGGGCGGGCTTATGCGGCCCAGCTCCGTCAGGATTTCAAGCTCGACGATCACAAGCGGCGATATCACCGGCGCAGACGTGCGTCGCAGCAGCCGTTGGGCCGCATCGCCCAGGTTCCTCATCTTGCGCAGATAGAGCCAGGCGACGATCTGGGTGTCGAGATGGATCACTTGTCGCCGAAGTCGAACTTGGCCTCGGGGTCCCACGTCCAGTGGCTCTTGTTGGTGTCGATGTCGTCCGCCCAGTCGTCGGCGCCTTCCCGCACGCCCTGGGCCATATAGGCGTCCCAGCGTTCCTCGGGCGTCATCTTGCGTTCGACCGCCTCGGCGATCAGCGTCAGCCGCCGCCCGCCGCGCCGGATCACCAGCGGCTCGCCGGTTTCCAGCACGCTGTCGACCAGCCGGAACAGGTCCTTGCGCAGAGCGGTCAGGGTGACTTCGGTCATATGTACATGTTGGGCGTCGAACCTGTACATGTCAATGCAACGCCCGGACACGGCATGTGAAGGGCGTTCCGGCGCGCGCCGTGCGATAGGCGGCCCATGTCCGATGTCGCCGCCGCCCCGCCGCCCGCCCCTCCACCCGCGAGGCCACACGCCCTGACCGGGCTCGAGATCGCCGCCATCGTGGCCATCATCCTGGTGTGGGGCGTCAACAACGCCGGGGCCAAGCTGGCGACCGAGAGCCTGTCGCCCCTGCTGGTGGGCGCCATCCGGTTCGGCATCGCCACCGCCTGCCTGATCGTCTTCGTCCGTCCGCCCTTTCCGGACTGGCGCAGCCTGATCCTGATCGTCCTGCTGGGCGGGCCGATCCAGTACGGCCTGGCCTACACCGCCTACTGGCTGGCCACCGACGTCAGTCCCGTCACCGTGGCCAACCAGTTGTGGATTCCCTTCACCACCCTGTTCGCCTTCCTCATCCTGGGCGAGCGGCTGAACAAGGCGGCCCTGGTCGGCATGGGGGTGGCCTTCGTCGGCGTGGCCTGGATGACCCTGGATGCCCATGCGCTTCAGGACTGGAAGGCCATTCTGGTCGCCATCGCCGCCGGCGCCGCCTGGGGCGTGACCACGGTGGTCGCCCGCCGCACCACCTCGATTCCGCCGCTGAAGATGCAGGGTCTTTTGGCGCTGGGCGCCTTTCCGGTCATGGCCTTCGGCTCGGCGGTGTTCGAGCATGGCCAGTGGGAGGCGGTGAAGGCGGCGTCGCCCATGGTCTGGGCCTCGCTACTGTGGGCGGGGATCACCTCGTCGGTTCTGGCCACCACGCTTCTGTTCTGGCTGGTGCAGAGGCGGGAGGCCGGGCGGGTGACGCCCTATCTGCTGGTCACGCCGGTGGTGTCCATGCTGATCGGCTGGGGCTTCATGGGGGACGTCCTGACGCCCCAGATCCTGACCGGCTCGGCCATCGCCATGGGCGGGGTGGCCCTGGTGGCCCTGGCCGAACGGGGCTTGCGCGCGGGGGCAGCCAAGGCTTGATCTAAGCGGGCAAGCTTCAGGAGCCCCCCTTGCCCCACGCCCCGATCGACGCCGACCACCTGTCCCGCCGCTGGCTGGGCAAGGCGAAACACGACCTGCCCGCCAACGCCGCCAGCGTGATGCAGAGCACCGCGGATCGGCGGCCAATATCCGAGGACGTCAACCAGACCTTTCAGGTCCGTCAGACTTTCGGCGACCGTCTGGCGGATCGGGTGGCCGCCTTCGGCGGCTCCTGGCCCTTCATAATGGCCTTCGGCCTGGTTCTGGTCGTCTGGACCGGGGCCAACCTGCTGCTGCGCAAGGCGGCCTTTGACCCCTATCCCTTCATCTTCCTGAACCTGATGCTGTCCATGCTGGCGGCGGTCCAGGCCCCTATCATCATGATGAGCCAGAACCGCCAGGCGACAAAGGACCGGCTGGACGCCAGCAACGACTATCAGGTCAATCTGAAGGCCGAGATCGAGATCATGGCCCTGCTGGAAAAGGTTGAGCAGCTGACCGCGCGCCAGGAGGAGCAGACCCGGATGATCGAGCGCCTCCTGGCCCGTTAGAAAGACGTCAGCTGGCGCTCAGGGCGGCGCAGGCCACCCGGTCGCCCGCCCCGCCGATCGGCTGGCTGCTGTGGTCGTCAGGATTGGCGTGAATGATAAGGGCCGAGCCGTCGGCGTCCCACAGCCATTGGCCGGAGCCTTCCGAGGAAATCCGCGCGCGGGTGGTGAACAGTTCGGCGTTCACCTTGCCGTCGGGGCCCGCGTAGAGGTTCGGCAGATCGCCGTCGTCGGGACCCTGGGCGTTCAGCAGGCCGTGGGGCGCCTTGGGCTCGCCGTGGTTGATATGGGCGCCGGACGAGGTGAAGGGGGCGGCGCATTCGCCCGTCGCATGGATGTGGACGCCGTGCCAGCCCGGCGTCAGGCCCGAGGCCTCGACCTTGATCAACAGGCCGGTCGGACCTTGGCGCAGGTCGACGCGGCCGATGGTCTGGCCCTGGGCGTTGACCAGAACCGCCTGTCCCGAGGCGCCGACTGGCGCGCGATCCTCCTGGGTCGGGGCCCCCTCGGCGGCCGTCGCGCAGGCCGAAGTCAGGGCGAGAGGGGAGGCGAGAAGAAGGGCGGCGGCGAGGCTTGGGGCGCGCATGTGGAAAGTCCTTTCAGAGACGGGCTTTCACGGCGGCGTCGCTTTGCCACCGCGATGCTAGAATGCTAGAAAACGCGACAGCGGATCACGTTCCGATTCCGGCCGAATAAAGCCACGCTTCCTTGACCGACGACAGCTACGAAAACGCCGCAACTCCGATCGTTCCGGGAGGCGGCGGCTCCGACATTTCAACGATCACGATCGAGGACGAACTGAAGCGTTCGTACCTCGACTACGCCATGAGCGTGATCGTCTCGCGCGCGCTGCCTGACGCCCGTGACGGGCTGAAGCCGGTTCACCGTCGCATCCTCTATTCGATGCACGACCTGAACATGACGCCCGAGCGCAGCTATTCGAAATGCGCCCGCGTGGTCGGCGACGTGTTGGGCCGGTTCCACCCCCACGGCGACGCCTCGGTCTATATGGCCCTGGTACGGATGGCCCAGCCCTTCTCGATGGGGCTGATGCTGGTCGACGGTCAGGGGAACTTCGGCTCGGTCGACGGCGATATGCCCGCCTCGATGCGTTACACCGAGGCCCGGATGGCTCCGGCCGCCGTCGCCCTGATGGCCGACATCGACAAGGACACCGTCGATTTCCAGCCGAACTACGACGAGAAGGAGCTGGAGCCGGTCGTCCTGCCCAGCCGAATCCCGAACCTGCTGGTCAACGGCGCGGGCGGCATCGCCGTCGGCATGGCGACCAACATCCCGCCCCATAATCTGGGCGAGGTGGTCGATGCGGCCCTGGCCCTGCTGGACGATCCGAACGTCTCGGACGACGCCCTGCTGGACATCGTGCCCGGTCCCGACTTCCCGACCGGCGGCGAGATCATGGGCCGCACCGCCCCGCGCAATGCGCTGCGTGATGGTCGCGGCTCGGTCGTCGTGCGTGGCCGCGCCTCGATCGAGGAGATCCGCAAGGATCGCGAAGCCATCGTCGTCACCGAACTGCCCTATCAGGTCAACAAGCAGACCCTGATCGAGCGCATCGCCGAAATGGTTCGCGAGAAGCGTCTGGAGGGCGTCTCCGACGTCCGCGACGAATCCGACCGCCAGGGCATGCGGATCGTCATCGAGCTCAAGCGCGACGCCTCCGGCGACGTCATCCTGAACCAGCTGTGGCGCTACACCGCCATGCAAAGCTCGTTCGGCGTCAACATGCTGGCTCTGAACCACGGCCGGCCCGAACAGATGGGCCTGCGCGATCTGCTGCAGATCTTCCTCGACTTCCGCGAGGAGGTGGTGGTCCGCCGCGTCAAGTTCGAGCTGAACAAGGCCCGCGACCGCGGCCACGTCCTGGTCGGTCTGGCGGTCGCCGTCGCCAATATCGACGAGGTCATCCACATCATCCGCTCCTCGGCCGATCCGACCGAGGCGCGCGAGCGGCTGCAAGGCAAGGCCTGGCCGGTCGGCGACATGATGGCCCTGGTCGAACTGATCGCCGACCCGCGCACCGTGATCGTCGAGGGCGACAAGATCCGGCTGACCGACGAACAGGCCCGCGCCATCCTGGCCCTGACCCTGTCGCGTCTGACCGGCCTGGGCCGCGACGACATCTTCGGCGAGGCGCACGGCCTGGCCGACACCATCCAGGGCCACCTGACCATCCTGTCGGACCGCAAGAACGTCCTGGCCATCATTCGCGAC
>MGLN01000151.1:0-142 GCA_001796045.1 Caulobacterales bacterium RIFOXYB1_FULL_67_16
CGCCCTGAACCACGCCCGCATCCTGCAGGACAACGACTTCCACGAGTTCAAGATCTCGGTGAAGGCCTCCGACCCCTTCCTGACCGTCGCCGCCTACCAGCAGCTGGCGGAGGCCATCGACTGCCCCCTGCACCTGGGCGTG
>MGLN01000151.1:204-5447 GCA_001796045.1 Caulobacterales bacterium RIFOXYB1_FULL_67_16
GTGGGCCGGCATCGGCGACACCATCCGCGTCTCGCTGGCCGCCGATCCGGTCGAGGAGATCAAGGTCGGCTTCGATATCCTGAAGTCGCTGGGCCTGCGCCACCGGGGCGTCAACATCATCGCCTGCCCGTCCTGCGCCCGTCAGGGCTTCAACGTCATCGAGACGGTCGCCGTCTTGGAAGAAAAACTGGCCCATATCTCGACGCCGATGAGCCTGTCGGTGATCGGCTGCGTCGTGAACGGCCCGGGCGAGGCCCTCTATACCGACATCGGCTTCACCGGCGGCGGCAAGGGCGCAGGCATGATCTATCTGAACGGCAAGATCGCCCACAAACAGGCCAATGACGGCATGATCGACCACATCGTCGACCTGGTCGAACAGAAGGCCGCCGAACTGGAGGCGGCGCGGAACGCCGCCTCGACGGACCAGCCGGCGACGACCGCCCTCGAGCCGGCCGAATGAAGCTCTATTACAGCCCCACCTCCCCCTTCGCCCGCAAGGTGCGGATCGTGGCGCGCGAGCGCGGGCTGATCGACCGGATCGAAGAGATCGTCGTCGATCCCTGGGCCGACGCCCCGGCCCTGTTGGCCACCAATCCTGCTGTCCAGGTGCCGACCCTCATCGCCGAGGACGGCCTGCCGCTGACCGACAGCCCGCTGATTTGCGATTATCTGGACCGGATCGCTGAAGGGCTGCGGCTGACGCCGCCGGACGGGCCGGAATGGCTGCGCGTGCGACGGTTCGAGACCCTGGGCGACGCGGCGGCCGAACAGGGCGTCAAACTGGTGGTGGAGAGCCGCCGCCCCGAAGGAACGCGTTCGGAAGCCTGGACCGCCCGCTGCGCCCGCAGTCTGGAGCGTATTCTCGACGCCATGGAGACCACGGCGCCGGAAGCCGACGCCTTCGACATGGGTGCGATCGCCGTCGGTTCGACCCTGGCCTGGCTGGAGTTTCGCCGCCTGGCGCCTGACTGGCGCGCGACCCGCCCCCGGCTGGCGGCGTTGGACGCCCGCCTTTCGGCGCGGCCCAGCTTCGCGGCCACGCGCCCGCCAGAAGCCTAGATCACCTTGAACAGCCGCAGCGCCTGATACCCGGCCGACAGCAGCACCACCGCCCCGACCCCGTAGGTCAGCACCCGACGCGGCGCGATCCGGGCGATGATGCCGGCGAAGGGCGCGGCGATCAGCCCCCCCAGGATCAGGCCCAGCACGGCCATGGCGTGGTTGGCCAGGCCTTCCGCCTCCTGCCAGTGGCCGGTCAGCAGGGCCGCCAGGAAGGTGGCTGAAATGGCCGAGGTGACGAAGAACTCGGCCGTATTGGTGGTCCCGATCGAGCCGCGTGGATCCCCGCCCGTGCCCACCAGGGTGGTGGTGACCGTGGGGCCCCAGCCGCCCCCGCCGATGGCGTCGAAGAAGCCGCCGACCAGGCCCAGGGGTCCAGCCGCCCGCAACGGAAAGACCCGCTCGCGCGTCTGGCGGGTGGCGCGCCAGATGATGACCCCGCCCATGATCGTCAGATAGGCGGTGATCCAGGGCTTCAGCAGGTCGCCGTCGATGCTGGTCAGGACGAAGGCGCCCAGGCCCCCGCCGATCACCCCGCCCAGGGCCAGGGGCGCGAACAGCTTCCAGTTCACATTCTTGTTCACCGTATGCGACCCGGCCGAGGCGGCGGTGGTGAAGACTTCCGCCGCATGGACGCTGGCCGAGGCGGTCGCGGGCGGCACGCCGAAGGCCAGCAGCACCGTCGAGGAAATGACCCCGTAGGCCATGCCCAGGGCGCCGTCGACCGACTGGGCCAGGAAACCGACGATGAGGAAGATGAGGAAATCTTGCATGGCGGCCCCTGAGTTTCGGCGAATGGTGCGTGTTATTTTCCTATCGGGTCAATAGGAGAAGAACTCGCGGCGGCTTGCAGTAGGCTTCGTCCCTCGAATATGGCGGCTATGGCGTCGCGCCCGTCCTGAAGCACCGGCTGCAACGGACAGGTCTCCACATCCGGACAGGTCTCGCACGGGCCCCGCGCCGTGCGCGACGCACAGGGCGCCAGGGCCAGCGGCCCCTCCAGGGCGCGGATCACGTCGGCGAAACTGATCGCCTCTGCCGGCGCCGCCAGGGCGTAGCCGCCGGTCCGTCCGCGCTTCGACACCAGAAGCCCCTGACGCCGCAGGTCCAGCAATATGGCCTCGAGAAACTTCCGCGGCGCCGTCGCCGCCTCGGCGATCTCGCCTATGGTGGCCGGGCCGCCGCCGGGTAGGCCGGCCAGATGGATCATGGCGCGCAGGGCGTAGCGGGACCGGTTCGACAGCATGATCCGTGATCGCTTGATCCCGCGCCGGACGCAAGACGGCGGTCACGTATCGGCTCGATCGGATCATGCCGGACTTAGACGGGCCACGGCCGCCAGAATCTGCGCCCCCGTGTAGGGTTTGATCACCACAGCCTCGGCCAGATGGGCGTGCCGTTCCACGGCCGGCCCGTCGCCCGAGACGAAGATGATCCGCACGCCCCAGCGTCGCGCCAGGTTCTCGGCCAAGGCCCCGCCGTCGGCCCCGTCCGACAGATTGATGTCCAGCAGGGCGGCGTCCACCGGATGAAGGGCGGCGGCCGCTTCGGCCGCCGCGGCGCTGTGAAACGGCCCAACCACCCGATGGCCGGCCTCTGTCAGGAAGGCGGTCAGATCCACAGCCGTCTCCGGATCGTCCTCCACCACCAGCAGGGTCAGGGGCTCGGCGGCGGCGTCGGACCGGACCGCCGTCGGCGTCTCGGCGGGCTCAGGCGTCGAATCCTGATCGGCGGAGGCCCGGCGCAGGATGAGGCTGCGCAGCTCTCGCCACAGTTCGGCGACGGGGCGTTCCGCATCCAATCCGAAAAGGCCCGCGAGGGCCCCGAGGTCGCGCCGGTGATCCGGCGACAGCCGGCCGTCGGCCCGGGCCAGGCGGGCGTCATACAGACGGCAGAGCCGCTCGACGCTGTCGGCCGACGCCTCAGGGGTAGCCGATGCTTCCGAAGCGGCCGGCGACGGGCGCCTGGATGCAGGCGGGGACGGGGGCGGGCGATCGAACATGACGTCCTCCTCTCGACGGGTCGCCTGTCAGCTAGTCGGTCCCCGGCGACAGCGTAAGCCGCGCTGACGCCATCGTTATTCAAAATCACAATCGCGGCGCCGGGCCGGGCGCGGGCCCGACATCGACAGCGGCCCCTCGGGCGGGCTAAGGACGGCCCCTCTCATTGTCCCAGGATGTCTCCCCCTTGCGTCTGCCCCAGGCCCGTCTCGATCAGGTGCTCGACCGTTTCCACGAGGTGGAGGCCCGGATGGGGGCGGCGGCCGACGGCGCCGAGATCGTCCGCCTGTCCAAGGAGCACGCCGAGCTCAAGCCCGTCGCCGACGCGGTTCAGGGCCTGGCCCGGCTGCGCGCCGAAATGGCCGATCTGGAGGCGATGGCGTCCGACCCCGAAATGGCCGCCATGGCCCAGGAGGAGCTGCGCGACCTGACCGACCGCCTGCCGCAGATGGAGCGCGACGTCGCCCTGCTGCTGGCCCCGCGCGACGCCGACGAAAACGCCTCTGCCGTGCTGGAAGTCCGCGCCGGCACCGGCGGCGACGAGGCGGCCCTGTTCGCCGGCGACCTGTTCCGCATGTATTCGCGCTACGCCTCCACGCGGGGCTGGCGGGTCGAGATCGACAGCGTCTCCGAGGGCGACGCCGGCGGCTACAAGGAAATCGTCGCCACCGTCACCGGCGAGGGCGTCTTTGGCCGGCTGAAGTTCGAGAGCGGCGTCCATCGGGTCCAGCGCGTGCCGACCACCGAGGCCGGAGGCCGCATCCACACCTCGGCCGCCACCGTCGCCGTCCTGCCCGAGGTCGAGGACGTCGAGATCGAGATCCGCGACCAGGACATCCGCATCGACACCTTCCGCAGCTCGGGCGCCGGCGGCCAGCACGTCAACAAGACCGACTCGGCCGTGCGGATCACCCACCTGCCGACCGGCATCGTCGTCACCTCGTCGGAAAAGTCCCAGCACGTGAACCGGGACAAGGCGATGAAGAACCTGCGGGTGCGCCTCTACGACATGCAACGCCAGGCCAAGGATCTGGCCCGCGCCGACTCGCGCAAGTCCCAGGTGGGCTCTGGCGACCGGTCAGAGCGGATCCGCACCTACAACTTCCCGCAAGGGCGCGTGACCGACCACCGGATCGGCCTGACCCTGCACAGCCTGCCCCAGGTGCTGGAGGGCGATATCGACCCCCTGCTGGACGCCCTGATCGCCGAGGACCAGGCCGCGCGCCTCGCCGATCTGGAGGCCGAGTTCGGCTGATCAGCCCAGCACGCCCGTCATCGGCAGGCACAGGACCAGCCCGGTAACGGCGGTGTAGCCCGCAAAGGCGTGGATCGAGCGGCGACGGCAGTGGACTGCGGACGGTCGGGAGTCGCGGCGGCAGTCCGGAGCGCAGAGCAGATAGAGGGCCTGGATCGTCCACCCGGCCATGAAGGCGACGACCGACCAGCCGCTGAGCGCCGCCAGCGCCGCGCCGGAGACCAGGATCAGCACAGCGGCCAGGGCCACCACCCCGTCCCCGATCTGTTCGGCGATGGGCAAGGACATCAGACCCGCCAAGGCCCGTTGCAGACGCCAGTTAAGCCAGGCCTGATACAGCAGCATCAGCCCCCCCAAGACATAGAACACCCCAATTGCGCGCGCGGCCCACTCCATGGCCGGAATAAGGCGACATTCCCCGTCGCCCTGTCAGTGCGTAAAAGCCCCTAGTTGGTCGAAAAGCGGCCGGGCGACGCGCCGAAGCCACAACCGATGATATCCAAGCCGCTCGCGGGACGTCTGCCAGACGGCCGCAAAGAAGAAAGGCGGCGAGAACCTCGCCGCCTTTTCCGCATCTTACAGGTCCAGCAGGGCCCGCTGCGGGTCTTCCAGCAGTTCCTTGATCCGCACCAGGAAGGTCACGGCCTCCTTGCCGTCGACGATCCGGTGGTCGTAGCTGAGGGCCAGATACATCATCGGCCGGATCTTGACCTCGCCGTTGATGGCCATCGGGCGCTGGACGATGTTGTGCATCCCCAGGATGCCCGACTGCGGCGCGTTCAGGATCGGCGTCGACATCAGCGACCCATAGGTGCCGCCGTTGGTGATGGTGAAGGTGCCGCCCTGCAGCTGGTCCATGGTCAGGGCGCCGTCGCGGGCGGCCTTGCCCAGGGCGCCGATGCCCTTTTCGATGCCCGCCAGGCTCA
>MGLN01000152.1 GCA_001796045.1 Caulobacterales bacterium RIFOXYB1_FULL_67_16
CGTGCCCGGCGCGGCGACGCGGCCGACGTCGTTGCGGCCCAGGTCCAGCAGCATCAGATGTTCGGCCCGCTCCTTGGGATCGGCCAGCAGTTCGGCCTCCAGAGCCTTGTCCGCCTCGGGCGTGGCGCCGCGCATCCGGGTTCCGGCCAGCGGGCGGATGGTGACCTGGCAGTCCTTGAGCCGGACCAGGATCTCCGGACTGGACCCGGCCAGCTGGAAGCCTTCGAAGTTCAGATAGAAGAGATAGGGCGACGGGTTCTGGCGACGCAGGGAGCGATAGAAGGCGAACGGATCTTCGGTCCAGGGGGCCGAGAAGCGGTGGCTGAGCACGACCTGGAAGATGTCGCCGGCGGCGATGTAATCCTTGGCCCTGGCCACCATTTCGCCGAAGCCGGCCTCGTCGACAGGGGAGACGAAGGTCGGGGCGGGCGTGGGCTGCGGCGCGGCGCGCGTCGGAAGAGGCTCGCGCAGGCCGGTCTCGAAGGCGTCCAGCCGGGCGACGGCGGCGTCGAAGGCTTCGCGCGCGTCGCCGCCCGTGTCGGGATAGGCGGCGGAGACCAGGATGATCTCCTGGCCGACGGAATCGAAGATCGCCACCAGGGACGGTCGGGTCAGGACCGCGTCGGGCAGGTTCAGCGAATCGGGATTGGGTTCGCCCAGGGGCTCCAGCAGACGCACCATGTCGTACCCGAAGACGCCGAACAGGCCGGCGGCCATCGGCGGCAGATCCTCGGGCAGCTCGAACTTGGAGGCGGCGATCAGGGCGCGGAGCGACTGGAGCGTCGCAAGGGGCTCCGGCGTGAAGCGCCCTTCGGCCACAGCGGGCCCGCGCGCCAGTTCCGCGGTGTTCGCCCGGCAGCGCCAGACCACGTCCGGATCCAGGGTCAGGATCGAATAGCGGCCCTTGACCGCGCCGCCCTCGACCGATTCCAGCAGGCAGGCGTAGGGGCGGTTGCGCCCCAGTTTCAGATAGGCCGAAACCGGCGTCTCCAGATCGTCGATCACGCGCCGCACCAGCACCTGGGGCCGACCGGCCGAGAGGCCGGCGGCGAAGGCGTCGAAATCGGGTTCGCCGGAAGCCGTCCGGGTCATTGGGCCGGGGCGGCGGGGGCGGTCGCCTCGGCGGGCAGGCCCAGGGCCTGACGCGCCAGGCCGACGTCGTTCCTGGCCTTGGAGCGTTTGGCGCCGGCGGTCATCTCCGCCTGGACCATGGCTTGGATCATTTCCTGGGTGATGCGCGGACGGGCTTGTTCGGCCAGAGGGCCGGCGACGGCGGGGTTGGCGGCGTGAATGTCGTCCACGCGGCCGACCAGATATCCGCCCTGGCCGGGCTGGGAGAAGACCTGTCCCTTGGCCGGGCCGAACAGACCCTGCAGAACGCCTTCGCCGAGCGACTGTTGGGTGGACTGGTCGCGGACGACTCCGGTGCGGACCGTCAGCGGCGCATTGATCGAACGCGCGACGGCGGCGATGTCCTGGCCCTGGCGGACGCGACCGGCCAGTTCCTCGGCCTTGGCGGCCAGACGGCGCGAGATCTCGCGCTGGGTCCACTGGGCGGCGAGCGGGGCGCGAACCTCGGCCAGTGTCGGCAGGGCCGACGGGCGGATGTCGTTCACGCGGACCGCGAAATACTGACCCTGACCAGCGTCGATCACGTCGCTCTCGCCGCCCTTGGTCAGGTTCCAGGCCGTCTCGAAGACCTGGGGCGGCGCGTTCAGAGCCTGGCCGTTCGGCAGTTTGCCGTCCTGGGTGAAGGGGGGCAGGTCGACGATGCGGGCGCCGGCTTCACGCGCGGCGTCGGCCAGATTCTTGCCGGCGGTTCGGGCGGCCTCGAACTTTTCGACCTTGGCGTAGGTCTGACCCTTGACGTCTTCTTCGCGCAGCTCCTGCACGATCTGTTCCCGGGCGCTGTCCAGCGTCGCCGGCTGGCCGGGCTGGATGGCGGTCAGCTTCACGACGGCGAAGCCTATGCCGGCTTGAACCGGGTCGGAGACCTGGCCGGCCTGCAGGCTGAACACGGCGGCGGCGGTCGCAGCGTCGCCGATGGCGGCGCGCGGGGTCGCATTGAAGTTGGCGGGCTGGAGGCTGTTGGCGCGGCCGACATTCTCTGGCGACTGACCGGAGCGCAGGGCGGCGGCGATCTTCTGCGCCACATCGCGGCTGGGCGCCGTCAAGGTGACGAAAGTGCGGGTCTCGGGCTTGCCCAGGCTGTCCTTCTTGAACTCGAAGCGTTCGCGTATGCGCTCTTCGGAGATCGTCGGAGCCGCGCCGGCGTCCGGCGTGAACAGCACGACCGACACCATCCGGAACTCCGGCGCGCGCAGGCGGGCGGCGTTTTCCTGGATGAAGCCGTTCAGCTGGGCGTCGGTCGGCGCCGGTATCTCGCCGACCATGGCGGGCGTGACCTCAAACCAACGACCGTCACGGGTCTCGAAGGCGGCGCCGGCCAGAAGGGCGCCGTAGATGCGGGGCGCACGGGCGCCGGCGAAGACGGCGGAGCCGAAATGCTCGGTCGCATATTGGTCGCGCAGGTCCTGCTCCAGCATGGCCGGCGTCAGGTTCTGCTGGGCCAGGGCGGTCTCGTAGGCCTGCTGGTCGAACTGACCGGTCACCGAGTTGAAGAAGGCCGGGATCTGGCGGATCTGTTTGACGATCAGCTCCTTGCCGGGGCGGATGCCCGCCTTCCAGGCCCAGTTCAGGAAGCCCAGCTGTTCGGTCTGGCTATCCAGGAAGCGGGTGTGGATGTTCTCGGCGATCAGGTCCTCGTTGGTGACGGGACGACCAGCCTGTTGCTGGATGTTTTCACGCACCCGCCCGAAGGCGGCGCTGAACTCGGCCTCGTTCATCGAACGATCGCCGGCGTCGATCACGTGTTTCGGACCCAGGTTGGCGAAGACGTCCATGCGGGCGCCCACGATCACGAAGCTGATGGCGATCAGGACGAGCAGGGCGGCGGCCCACTTGGAGCGCGAGAAGGCGCGGAAGGCGGTGATCATTCGAAGACCCGGAGACTTGCCGACGGTGGCGTCGCTTCGGCGTATAGTCGGCGGGAGCGCGCCCCCGCAAGGACGGCGTGATGTCCAGATTGCGGCGCCCCTCTTGGCTTGCCGGTTTCCGCCCCCTAGAGAGGCGGCATGAAACAATCCGTGAAGTTGATCGTCGGCAATTGGAAGATGCACGGCGTGGCGGCCGATCTGGTCGAGGCGCGGACGCTGGCCGAAGGCGTGCGGGACGTGCGGACGGATTGCCGCATCGCCCTGTGTCCGTCGGCCACGCTGATCGATCGCATGCGGCATGTCCTAGCCGGCGGTCGGGTCGAGCTGGGCGGGCAGGACTGCCATCAAGCGCCGTCGGGCGCCTGCACGGGGTCTGTCTCGGCCGAAATGCTGGTGGATGCCGGGGCGACCCTAGTGATTCTGGGGCATTCCGAACGCCGGGGTGCGTTTGGTGAGACGGACGCCGAAGTGGCGGCCAAGGTGGAGGCGGCCATCGCCGTGGGGCTGGAGCCCATCGTCTGCGTAGGCGAGACTCTGGAGCAACGTGATGCGGGCCAGGCGGCGGCGGTCGTCAGCGCCCAGATAGGGGCTTCTCTCGCCGACAGCCTGTCTGAACGGCCGTTTGCGGTCGCCTATGAGCCCGTCTGGGCCATCGGCACCGGCCTGACGCCCAGCCTGGAGCAGATCGCTGAGGTCCACGCCGCCGTGCGAGCCGCCATGATCCGCCGTCTGGGCAAGGCGGCGCGACGGGCGCCCATTCTGTACGGCGGATCGGTGAAGCCGGATAATGCGGGCGAAATTCTGAGGGTGTCTGAGGTCGGCGGCGCCCTGGTCGGCGGGGCGTCTCTGAAGGCGGAGGATTTCCTGAAGATCATTCGGGCGGCCTGAGCGCAGCTTGAGTTTGCCCCCCGGCGGCTTCGGTGATAGAGGCCGCCGCTTGATCGGCGCAGCTCCGCGCCCACATGAATGTCGCCATGCTCCAGACCATCCTGCTCGTCGCCATCATTCTGGTCGCCGTCGCTTTGACGGGCGTCGTGCTGTTGCAACGCTCCGAGGGCGGCGCCCTGGGCATGGGCGGCGGTCCCTCAGGTTTCATGACGGCGCGCGGCGCCGGCAATCTGTTGACCAAGATCACCTGGGTTCTGGCGGCGCTGCTTTTCGGTCTGACCATCATCCTGACGGTGGTCGGCAATATGGAGCGCGCCTCGGACTCCGTCATCGACGCCGACGCCGTCGGCTCGCTGGCGACGACGCCGCAAACCCAGCAGCAACAACCGGCCCAGCAACAGCCCGCCGCGCCGACCACGCCGGCCGCCCCGTCGCTGGATGATCTCGAGGCCAGCCTGCCTTCGGCCTCGGCGACGTCGGCGGCCGCTCCGGCGCAACAGCCTGACCAGTAAGGGGCCACGCCCGACCCGAGTTTCCGAAAGCGCGCCGCAGGGCGCGCTTTCTTCTTTTGATCAACAGTTCGATTCGCGTCGGGCCATGCGCCGTTTGCGAATCATGGAGTAAGGTGTTCGCCCATGGCTCGCTATGTGTTCATCACCGGCGGCGTGGTTTCCTCGCTGGGAAAAGGCCTCGCCTCCGCCGCTCTCGGCGCTCTTCTGCAGGCGCGCGGCTATAAGGTCCGCCTGCGCAAGCTCGACCCCTATCTGAACGTCGATCCGGGCACGATGAGCCCGTACCAGCACGGCGAAGTCTTCGTGACCGACGACGGCGCCGAAACCGATCTGGATCTGGGGCACTATGAGCGGTTCACCGGCGTGTCGGCGGCCAAGTCAGACAACATCACCACCGGCCGGATCTATTCGACCATCCTGGAGAAGGAGCGGCGCGGCGACTATCTGGGCGCGACTGTCCAGGTCATTCCCCACGTGACCGACCAGATCAAATCCTTCTGCCTGACGCCCGCCCTCACCGACGAGGGAGATGAGGTTGATTTCGTCCTGGTCGAGATCGGCGGCACGGTCGGGGACATCGAGGGTCTGCCTTTCTTCGAGGCCATCCGCCAGCTGGGGCAGGACCTGCCGCGCGGCCGATCCTGCTTCGTTCATCTGACCCTGCTGCCCTTCATCAAGACGGCCGGCGAGATGAAGACCAAGCCGACGCAGCACTCGGTCAAGGAGCTGCGCTCGATCGGGATTCAGCCCGACATTCTGCTGTGCCGTTGCGAACAGCCGATCCCGGCTGAGGAGAAGCGCAAGATCGGCCAGTTCTGCAACGTCCGCGAAAGCGGCGTCATCCAGGCGATGGATTCGGCCGACATCTACGCCGTGCCGTTGGACTATCACCGCGAGGGGCTGGACAAGGAGGTCCTGGCCCATTTCGGCATCGAGGACGCGCCCGAGCCCGATCTATCGCGCTGGCAGGAGATCGCGCGCCGCCGCCTGCACCCGGACGGCGAGGTCACCATTGCGGTGGTGGGCAAGTACACGGTGCTGAAGGACGCCTACAAGTCCCTGATCGAGGCCCTGCACCACGGCGGGGTGGCGAACAATGTGAAGGTCA
>MGLN01000153.1:0-203 GCA_001796045.1 Caulobacterales bacterium RIFOXYB1_FULL_67_16
AGCCTGAGAGCGTCAACGGGCGACAAGACTGCGATGGGGCAGAGGACCGCAAGATCCTCGAGACCATCTTCCGCACGATACCCAATCCGGTTTTCTATCGGGATCGGGACCGGCGGATCCGGCGCTGCAACGAGCGCTTCCGCTTGTTTCTCGATCTGCCGGAGGAACGGATTCTCGGACGGACGATCGCACAGTTGCGGACG
>MGLN01000153.1:370-453 GCA_001796045.1 Caulobacterales bacterium RIFOXYB1_FULL_67_16
CCTTGGCGGCCGGCTTCGCGGCTGTGGTCTTGGCGGCGGGCTTGGCCGCAGCGGGCTTGGACGCCTTGGGCGCAGCGGCCTTC
>MGLN01000153.1:525-2871 GCA_001796045.1 Caulobacterales bacterium RIFOXYB1_FULL_67_16
GCGGCCTTGGGAGCGGC
This sequence comes from Caulobacterales bacterium RIFOXYB1_FULL_67_16, assembly GCA_001796045.1. Taxonomy (GTDB): domain Bacteria; phylum Pseudomonadota; class Alphaproteobacteria; order Caulobacterales; family Caulobacteraceae; genus Brevundimonas. The sequence continues at coordinate 543 of MGLN01000153.1, forward strand.
CTTGGGCGCAGCGGTCTTCGCAGGGGCGGCCTTAGGCGCGGCGACCTTGGCGGCCGGCTTCGCGGCCGGGGCCTTGGGCGCGGGCTTGGGGGCCGCAGCCTTGGGGGCGGCCGTCTTGGCCGCAGGCTTCGCAGCGGCGGGCTTGGTCGCCTTGGGCGCGGCGGTTTTCTCGGCGACGGCCTTCACAGCGCTCGACTTCGGCGCGGCTTTAGGCTTGGAAGCGGCGGTCGCCGATTTCGGCGACGCAGGTTTAGACGTAGACGGTGACTTGGCCATGTATTCCCCGACCCCTCGGTTAGTTAAAAAGCCCGGCGGCGTCGGGAAGACGAAGCGCCGGATCGCAACGATTCGCCATCTTAGCGGTGTTTGAAAAATGTCCGAGTCCGCAGTTCAGATAATCGCACGGGGTCCGCGCGACAGCGCAGAGGCCGCAGCGGCCGCCATCGACGCCGATCCCATGCTGGAGGGCGCGACCTATTCCATCCTGGAGGAGGACGAGGATCGCAACATCTGGCGCATCGACGCCTTCCCGACCACGGCCGACGAAGTCGAGGGGCTGAAGGCGACCCTGGCTGACTATCCGGTCACCGTCACGGTCGAGAAGCTGGCCGACGCCGACTGGCTGGCCATGTCGCTGTCGGGTCTGCCGCCGGTGCGGGCCGGGCGCTTCTTCGTCTATGGGGCGCATGACGAGGGGCGAGTGCCGCCCAACGCCGTCAATCTGAAGATCGACGCCGGCGCCGCCTTCGGCACCGGCCACCACGGCACGACGGTGGGCTGCCTGGAGGCCTTCGACGACCTGCTGAAGCGCGAGCGGTTCGAGCGGGTGCTGGACGTCGGCTGCGGCACGGGCGTCCTGGCCATCGCCGCAGCCCGCACCGGCAGCCGCATCGCCATCGGCACGGACATCGACGCCCCCTCGGTGCGGATCGCCAACGAGAACGCCGCCCTGAACCAGGCCCACGCCAGCTTCGTCCACGCCTCGGGCCTGAACGATCAGCGGGTGAGGAAGCATGGGCCGTATGATCTGGTCTTCGCCAATATCCTGGCGCCGCCGCTGGTGGCCCTGTCGCAGGACATCAAGATGGCCTTGAGCCTGGGCGGAGTCGCCATCCTGTCGGGCCTGTTGCGGACCCAGGAGCGCCGGGTGACGGCGGCCTATACCTCGCGCGGCTTCCGGCTGGAGAAGCGCATCCATCACGACGCCTGGAGCGCCCTGGTGCTGCGGCGGATGGGCTGAGGACCGAGAGACGATAGCATGCGCCAGACCTTTGATGAGACCACAGATCCGTCCTTCGGGGCCAAACACCTGCCGCTGCTGCGCGCCGAGATGGCCAGGCAGGGGCTCGACGGCTTCCTGATCCCGCACGAGGACGAGCATCAGAACGAATATCTGCCCGACGCCAACGAGCGGCTGGCCTGGGCCACCGGCTTCACCGGCTCGGCCGGGGCGGCGGTGGTGTTCCAGGATCGGGCCAGCATGTTCACCGACGGCCGCTATACGGTTCAGGTCAAGGCCCAGACCGACCCGGCCCTGTTCGAACGGCGCGACCTGAACGACGTCGCCGCCTATCTGGAGACGGCCAAGCCCGGCCAGGTGATCGGCTATGATCCGCGTCTGCACAGCCCCGACGCCCTGGTCCCCCTGAAGGCGGCGGCCCAGAAGGCGGGTGCGGAGCTGAAGCCGGTCGAAGCCAATCCGCTGGACCTGGCCTGGGGGGCGGATCGTCCGGCCCAGCCGACCGCCCCGGTCACGCCGCACGAGGACGTCTATTCCGGCGAGCCCCACGCGTCGAAGCGGGCGCGGATCGGCCGGGCCGTGGCGGACGCCGGCGCCGAGGCCGTGGTTCTGACCGCGCCCATGTCGATCGCCTGGCTGTTCAATGTGCGCGGCGGCGACGTGATCCGCTCGCCCCTGCCCATCGGCCAGGCCGTGCTGGAGGCCGACGGCAAGGCGCGCCTGTTCCTGGACCCGGCCAAGGTGACCAATGAACTGCCCGGCTGGCTGGGCGACGACGTGCGGCTGGAGGCGCCCGAACGGCTGGGCGAGGCGCTGGACGGCCTGGCCGGCAAGAAGGTGATGATCGATCCGGCCCTGTCGTCCGCCTGGTATTTCGACCGGCTGGAGCAGGCGGGGGCCACGGTGGTGCGGGCCATGGATCCCTGCGCCGTTCCGCGGGCCGCCAAGAACGCGGTCGAGATCGAAGGCAGCCGACGCGCCCATATCCGCGACGGGGCGGCCCTGGCCAACTTCCTGCACTGGGTCGATACGGTCGCCCAGCAGACCCTGCCGGACGAGCGCGAGGTGGTGGAGACCCTGGAGCGGTTC
>MGLN01000153.1:2970-5477 GCA_001796045.1 Caulobacterales bacterium RIFOXYB1_FULL_67_16
ATCCGCAAGATCGAGAAGGGCTCCCTGCTGCTGGTCGACGGCGGCGGCCAGTATCTGGACGGGACGACCGACGTGACCCGCACCATGGCGGTGGGCGAGCCGACGGCGGACCAGCGTCACAAGTTCACCCTGGTGCTGAAGGCCCATATCGCCATGGCGACCATCCGCTTCCCGGCGGGGACCAGCGGCATGGCCCTGGACGCCATCGCCCGGGCGCCGATGTGGGCGGCGGGGCTGGATTACGACCATGGAACCGGCCATGGCGTCGGCTCCTACCTGGGCGTCCACGAGGGGCCGCAACGGATCGCGAAGTGGGGCACCAGCCAGCCGCTGCTGGAGGGGATGATCCTGTCCAACGAGCCCGGCTATTACCGCGAGGGCCATTGGGGCATCCGCATCGAGACCCTGCAGGTGGTGACGCCCGCCGTGGTTCCCGAAGGCGGCGAGCGGCCGATGCACGGGTTCGAACAGCTGACCTTCGCCCCGATCGACCGCAAGCTGATCGCGGTCGATCTGCTGACCCCGGACGAGCGGGCCTATGTCGACGCCTATCACGCCGAGACCCTGGCCAAGGTCGGGCCCCTGGTCGAGGGCCCGGTGCGGGCCTGGCTGGAACAGGCCTGCGCGCCGCTCTGATCTCACAGGTCGAAGGCGCGGGAGCGTCGTCGCAGATGGGTGACGGGGACGCTCAGGTCCGCCAGGGCCGCCCGGGTCGCCTCGTAGCCTGAGGCGACCGGCTCGTCATAGGCCTTCCAGTCGCGGATGTCGGTCCCGCCGGTGCGCGGCAGGATCAGGACGTCGGCGGCGGCGCGCGACTGCTCCATCTCGGCGTCGGTGGTGATGGTGGCCGAGCGCATCAGGATGGAGACGATCGGCGGTCCGGCCTTCCAGGCGCCCGACAGCACCCATTTCCACCAGGAGGGGGGATTCTCCAGGGCGGCCGGATCGACGCCGCGGGTCTGGGACATGTCCACCCCGATGATGGGGCCGGAGTTCAGCTGGCGCATCACGCTGGTGGGGAAGTTCTTCAGCACCGCCCCGTCGACCAGGACCTGGCCGTCCATGACCACGGGCGGCAGGACGCCGGGAATGGCGATCGAGGCGCGCATGGCCCGGCGCATCAGGCCGGCGCGATGAACCTCGATCCGGCCCGAGGTCAGGTTCGAGGAGACGGCGAAGAAGGGCAGGCAGAGATCGGCCAGGTCGGTGTCGCCATAGGCCCGCTCCAGCAGGCCCGCCACCTTGCGGGCGCGGGACATGGCGATGATGGGAAAGGCCAGGTCGGACAGGGGATCGGATTCGACGAAGGCGCGACGGACCTCGAAGTCCAGCCGCTCGAACGACCAGCCCATGGCCGGGCCGGCCGCCACCACCGCCCCCATGGAGGCGCCCCCGACGAAGTCGATGGGGACCCGGGCCTCCTCCAGGGCCTTGATCGCCCCCATGTGGCAATAGGCGCGCGCGCCCCCGCCCGACAGGACCAGGCCCACCGCCGTGCCGGTGATGACGCGGGCCATGCGGGCCGAGTCGGTCTCAACCCCCTCGACGCAATGGAACCAGCGGTCCGGCTGGAGCACATTGAGCCAGACGCGGGTGTTGGCCGGCCGGTTCATGCGTGGATCGCGCAGCAGGATCAGATCGGTGAGACGCCGGCCGTCGCCGAACCCCATCCGCTGCGGCAGGTCGGACGGCGGGGCCAGAAGCCCGCTGCCGACGATGAACAGGCGGTCGACCTGGCGGGCGCACAGTTCGGCCCAGGCGGTCTGGTCCAGTTCGGCGACATAGAGGACATAGTCGTGGTCGTCCTCGACCCGGCTGAACCATTCGGCGGCCGAACTGAGGGCCGACTGGTCGATGACCTTGCAGGTGAAGCCCATGGCCTGGACGGCGGCGGCGATCCGTTCGACGAAGGCGCGGATCGGACGGGGACGGGCCGAGACGAAGCCGAAGACGCTGGGCTCGGCGGCGCCGACGCCCCGGTCGCGGGCGCGATGGATCATCAGGCGCGACAGTTCGACCAGCAGGTCCGGCTCGGAGCGGGCGGCCTCGAAGAAGGCCTCGCGCGGCAGGGCCAGGATTTCGGTGTCGCGCAGGGCGACCACGTCGGCCGTGTGCGGGGTGCCGGCCACCATGGCCATTTCGCCGACCGGCTCTCCGGGCCGGATGACGCCGACCAACTGGGGCGGTTGATCCGGCTCGACATGAAACACCCCCAGCCGGCCCGAGCGGACCAGATAGAGGGTGTCGGACGGATCGCCGGCCGCAAACAGCCGCTCGCCCCCGGTGAGGGCGAACCAGCTGGCGCGATCAATCATCGGCCCCTCGAAAATCCGCGACAGGGCGGAGGCCAGGGTGTCGGTGCGAAGCGGAGCCATGGGAAGGTTGTAGGAGAGATTCCGGTCAGGGTGAATTGGCTCTGTCTTCGCCGTTGTCGCGGCGAAGTTCGGGGAGGGCTCGGGACGCCGGGGCTGCGCCCGGAGTGGATGTGTTTTACCGTTTCGGCGCAG
>MGLN01000154.1 GCA_001796045.1 Caulobacterales bacterium RIFOXYB1_FULL_67_16
CACCGTCCGCGCCTTCCAGCGCCACTGGCGGCCCGACCGCATCGACGGCGTCGCGGACGGCGAGACGCGCGCCCGTCTGGTCGGCCTGTTGCAACTGGCCAGCGTCGAGAGCGTCACGGGCGTGCTGGACTAGGCGGCGGTCTGCGGTGCAGTGCGGCCAGCAGGCCCACGCCCAGCCAGACGCCCAGAATGGGGCTCATGCCGACCCCGACGAGGGGGACGGGGAAGGCGCCGAACATGGGCGTGGCGACCCATAAGGCCAGGCAGTGGCTGAGCGCCGCGCCGGCCAGACGCAATCGGTCGTCAGACCGGCTCAGAACCGCTGGAACCGCAACGAAGGCGATCAGGGCGATCAGCGTCAGACCGCCCAGGACGGGCGATAGGCCGAAGGCCATCCCCACGATCTCCTCCACTTCCGCGACCGGTTGGAGCGGGTCTGGCCGTATCCAGGCCAGCGTGGCCAGCAGGCCGGCGCCGACGACGGCCGCAGCCTTTGTGGAGCGGTTATGCAGTCTGACGGCGGCGACCAGGGCGATCACCCCGGCCAGGGCCGTGGCCTGGGAAGCGTCCGGCTGAGCGACCAGCAGCACCAGGGCGGCGAAGGCCGCGACCCAAACGGTCCAGCGATCCGCCGCCATCGCCAGTGCGACCGCCGCAGGCGGCAGCACGACCATGGCGACATTGACGTGCAGCGGCCCGGCGTCGACCCAGCGATGCACGCCATCCTGGGCAGGATTGAAGAAGGTCGCCGCCAGTCCGGCGACCGCAAGCCAAGGCACGACCGTCAGGACAGCGAACCGAGCGGTCGCCGCCATCCCCGCTGCGGCCAAGGCGCCGATCAGCCAAGCCGCCAGATTTCGGCCCCAGGATCCCGTCGGCACGCCGCCGACGGCGCAAACGACGGCCCCGACGCCGACCGCCGCCAGCGAGGCGACGCCGAAGACGAGCAGCAGTCGTGCGCCCTGATTGAGCTGTCCATTCGCCATGCCCGCCCCTCCTCCGACGCGCTCATCAGCCACGGAGATCCGACCTCGTCAATCGCCCGTCCGAGGCCGTCTCCCAGCTTGTTGTTGACCTGCGCGACGCGGCGGCGCATCTAGCCCCCGCCAGACGGCCGGGCGGTCGCGGCGGACTTCGCGTCCGTCGAGGAAAGTCCGGGCTCCACGGTGAAAAGGCGGCGGATAACTTCCGCCCGGGGCGACCCGAGGGATAGCGCCACAGAAAGCAAACCGCCTCCCGTTCGCGGGCGGCAAGGGTGAAAGGGTGGGGTAAGAGCCCACCGCGGACCTGGCGACAGGGACGGCATGGCAAGCCCCGCCTGGAGCAAGACCAAATAGGGACGTCGCGCGGGTTCGCCCGCAGGGTTCACCGCCCCGGACGTCCGGGTAGGTCGCGAGAACCGTTCAGCAATGGACGGTCCAGAGGAATGATCGTCGCCGCTCTTCGGAGCGGAACAAAACCCGGCTTACAGGCCGTCTGGCGTTTTCATAAGAGGAGGAAGGAGATTCGGCGCTCCGCGAAACGAGGATGCGACGTCGCCTCAAGACGCGCGGACGGCCGCATCGACCCCTCTCGTCGCCGAACACACCCGGTCGACGTAGTCCGCATGGGACGGCATGACGGCCACGCATTTCCGGATCACCGTCTCCACGTCGGCCAAGTAACGCTCCACGTCAGGCTCCGGCGTCACGTCGACCAAAGGGTCGTAACCGGCGGGAATGATCCCCTGCCCCAGCAGCACCTGGATCCAGCTCTCCTCGGCGAACAGTTCGTCGTCCTCGCGGAAAATCCGGCCGTTGGCGCGGAAGAGGTCGATCTTGCGCTCCAGCGTCGCGGGCACGTCCATGTCGCGGCAATAGCGCCAGAAGGGCGTGTCGTCGCGCTCAGTGGCCTTGTAGTGCAGGATGATGAAGTCTCTGATCCGCTCGTACTCGAAGTCGGTCTGACGATTGAACTCGGCGATAGTGGCCGGATCGAAACCGGCGTCAGGCATCATGCGCACCAGCCGGATCAGGACCGACTGGATGAGGTGCAGGCTGGTCGATTCCAGAGGCTCCAGAAAGCCCGAGGCGAGACCCGCCGCCACACAGTTGCGGTTCCAGATCTGACGACGCTTGCCCGCGACGAAGCGGATACGATTCGGTTCCGCCATCTGGGCGCCGTCCAGGTTCGACACCAGAATCCGCTCCGCCTCGTCGTCGTCCATGTAGCGGCTGGAATAGACGTGGCCGTTACCGGTGCGGTGCTGCAGCGGAATCCGCCATTGCCAGCCGGCGGGACGGGCGGTGGAGCGCGTACAGGGAGTGAAGGGTTCGGTCCGCGCGCAGGGCACGGCCATGGCCCGGTCGCACGGCAGCCAGTGCGACCAGTCCTCGTAACCGGTCTTCATCGCCTGTTCGATGATCAGGCCCCGGAACCCGGAGCAGTCGACGAAGAGGTCAGCGGACAGGACGTCTCCGGTCTCCAGGGTCACAGACTGGACGAAACCGTCCTCGGGCCTGAGCTGAACCGAAGCGATCTTGCCTTCGCGACGACGGACGCCCGCCGCCTCGGCCATGCCCCTAAGATAGCGGGCGTAGAGACCGGCGTCGAAATGAAAGGCGTGGGCGATATGGCCCAGCGGCGATGTCGGCCGTGCGGGATCGGCGCGCATGAAGCGATTTTCGAGGGCCGCCGCCGTATTGATGGAATAGGCGGCGAAGTCAGACGCCTTCCCCGCCGCCCGCATCTTCAACCAATACTGGTGGCAGCGCAGCCATTCTAGGTCGCGGCCGATGACGCCGAAACCGTGGATATAGCTCGAGCCCAGCCGATCCCAGTCGACGAACTGGATGCCCAGTTTGAAGCTGGCCTGGGTGCGGCGCATGAAGTCGTTTTCGTCCAGGCCGATCAGATCGTTGAACTTTTTGATCGCCGGGATCGTCGCCTCCCCCACCCCGACCGTTCCGATCGCCTCTGACTCCACCAGGGTGATGTCGTACAGACCCTTGAACAGTTTGGAGAAGAGGGCCGCGGCCATCCAGCCGGCGGATCCCCCGCCCACGATCAGGATCGACTTCAGCTGCCGCACCCGGCCTCTCCCTAAAAACCTCAGTCGGCAGGCTCGCAGACGCCGGGGGTCGGCGGCAAGGGCAGAGGCCCCGTGCGGGCCGGACGCGCATAGCTGAGACCATAGCCCCGGGCGAACTGCACCACGTCGCCCTCGTGCTCGCCGGTGCTGCAGGCCGAACCCGGCCAGGCGAAGGACAGACGACCGGTGAAGTCATAGGCCCCGCCGGACAGCACATCGGTCAGCCCCGCGCCCTCCGTGCCGGGAAGGAAGGCGGCGACGAAGGCGTCGGACAGATTGATCAGGTCGTTCACATAGGCGGGACGGCCCGAATAGAGCACCGACACCACCGGAACCCCCTTGCCCGAGACGGCGTGCAACAGGGCCAGATCGTTCGGGCGGCGATGGCTGTACTGGACGGGCGCCGGGAAGCGTACGTCGCCATGGTACTCGGCATAGGGCGTCTCGCCCAGGACGACCACGACCTTGGCGAACCGGCTAACATCCACTCCGACCGCGTCGCGGGAATAGACGATGTTCTCGGCGCCGAACTGGGCCGTCAGGGCTTGCAACAGGGTGGCGCCGGTGGCGAAGTCGGCATTGGTGTTTTCGGTCCCCTGCCAGGTCAGGGACCAGCCGCCGGTCTGGTTGGACAGGCTGTCAGCGCTGTCGCCCACGACCAGGATCTTCTCGCCCTGGACCAGAGGCAGGGCGGACTCGTTGTTCTTCAGCAGGACGACCGACTTGCGCACCGCCTCGCGCGCCAGGTCTGCGGCGGCGACGGCCTCCGCCCGCCCGTTGTAGCGGCTTTCCGACGGGGCCTGCTCGAACAGGCCCGACCGCATCTTGACCCGCAGGATCCGCGTCACGGCGTCGTCGATGCGCGACATCGGGATGCGCCCAGCCTCCACATCGGCGATGGTGTTCTGGATGAAGGCCTTCCAGTCTTCGGGGACCATAACCATGTCGATGCCCGCGTTGATGGCCTGGGCGCATTCGGCCTTGGCGCAGCCGGGCACCTGTTCGATCCCGTTCCAGTCGGACACCACCAGGCCGTCGAAGCCCAGCCGGTCCTTCAGCACATCGGTCAGCATCTCGCGGCTGCCGTGCATCTTGCCGTAGTCGTGGCCGGCGGCGACGTCGTTCCAGCTGCTGTATGAGGCCATGACCGTCTGCACGCCCGCCTCTATGGCCGAGTAATAGCCGGCGCCGTGGCGATTGATCATCTCCGCGCGGGTGGCGCGGGTCTCGCCCTGGTCCTGGCCGTTATAGGTGCCGCCGTCGCCCATATAGTGTTTGGCCGTGGCGACCACGTCGCCGTCGCCGGTCAGGTCGCCCTGAAGCCCACGGACCAGGGCCTCGCCATATTCGGCGACCTGCCGAGGATCGCTGGAATAGCTCTCATAGGTGCGCCCCCAGCGACGGTTCTCGCCGACCGCCAGGGTCGGGGCGAAGACCCAGGTGATGCCGGTGGCGCGCACCTGGCGCGCGGTGGCGCGGCCGATCCGCTCGATCAGATCTGGGTCGTGAGCGGCGCCCAGGCCGATGTTGTGGGGGAAAAGCGTGGCGCCGGAGACGTTGTTGTGGCCGTGCACCGCGTCCGTACCCCAGATCAGCGGAATCTTCACCGCCATGTCGGTGGCGAGGGCGGCGTCATGATAGCGGTCGGACAGGGCCGCCCATTCGGCGACGGTCGCGTGCTTGTTCATGGCGGGCCAGGCGCCGCCGCCGTTCAGCACCGAGCCGATGTAATACTGGGTCACCTCTTCGGGCGAGATGTAGCGGACGTCCGGCTGGGTCATCTGACCGATCTTCTGCGCCAGGGTCATGCCCGCCACGATCCGGGCGATCCGCGTCTCCATGGCGGCGTCCGGCGCGTGGGCCGGGGTCAGAGCCGGCCAGTCCGAGAGACTTTGACCGGGGGCGGTCTGCTGGCCGACGGCGCTCATCGGCGCAAGGGCGCACCCGGCCAGAAGCAGCAGGGATAGAAGCTTGGTCTTGCGAAGGGTCATGCGCCGTCTCTCGATGCAACAGGGGCCGAATGAGCGAATAGAGAGGGCGGGACGGCCAGGCCGTCCCGCCCAGTGTCCAGGGCCGTGGGAGGGGCGCCCTAGAACCGGTAGTTGACGCCGAACAGGAACTGGCGACCGTACTCCTCGTAGGTCTCCGGCAGGGAGCCGCCGTCCGCCGTCGTCGTGCCGCCGCTGTCCAGACCCAGGCGGGTCCGGTAGGGCGAGTTGGTCAGGTTGTTGACCTGGAACAGGACGCCCAATCCCTCCAGAGGCCCTTCCTCGAAGGTGTAGCCGATCTGGGCGTCGATCTGCTCGTCGTCCAGGATTTCGGTGTAGCCGCGCGTCGCGAACAGCTGCACCACCTCG
>MGLN01000155.1 GCA_001796045.1 Caulobacterales bacterium RIFOXYB1_FULL_67_16
ACACCAACAAGGAAGCGATCGCGATCCAGGAAGCCCGCAAGCTGAACATCCCGATCATCGCCATCCTGGACACCAACTCGGATCCGGACGGCATCACCTATCCGGTTCCGGGCAACGACGACGCCGCCCGCGCGATCCAGACCTACTGCGACTTGATCGCCGACGCCGTTCTGGACGGTCTGGCCGCCGGCGCCTCGGCCTCGGGCGTGGACCTGGGCGCTTCGGAAGCCCCGGTCGAGCCCATGCTGCGTGAAGCCCCGGCTGCCGTCGAGGCCGAGGCCGCGCCCGCCGGCGCCGAAGGCGTCGCCGCTGAGCTGGAAGCCGTCGAAGCCGAGAAGGCCGAAGGCTGATCGCCGGGCGGCCGTCCCTTTCGGAAGGCCGTGGTTTGAACTGACACACGGCCGGGCTAAGTCAGCCCGGCCGTTCCCACATACGAATCCCCCAAGGAGAAAGACATGGCCGAGATCACTGCCGCCCTCGTGAAGGAGCTTCGCGAGCGTTCGGGCGTCGGCATGATGGACTGCAAGAAGGCCTTGCAGGAAAACGACGGCAATATCGAAGCCGCCATCGACTGGCTGCGCGCCAAGGGCCTGTCCAAGGCCGCCAAGAAGGCTGACCGCGTCGCCGCTGAAGGTCTTGTCGCCGTCGCCGCCAAGGAAGACGGCAAGGGCGAAGTCGCCGCCGCCATCGAGTTCAACGCCGAGACCGACTTCGTCGCCCGCAACGAGCTGTTCCAGAACGCCGCCAAGGCCTTCGCTCAGCTGGGCCTGGAGCACCACACGGTCGAAGCCCTGCACGGCGCCGAACTGGAAACCGGTAAGACGGTCCAGGACGAGGTGACCAATCTGATCGCCACCGTCGGCGAGAACATGCAACTGCGCCGCGCCGCCCGTCTGTCGGTGTCGGAAGGCGTCGTCGCGACCTACGTCCACAACGCGGTCTCGCCAGGCGTGGGCCGCATCGGCGTGCTGGTCGCTCTGGAAGGCGAGGGCGACAAGACCGCCCTTCGTGAGCTGGGCCGCAAGATCGCCATGCACGTCGCCGCCACGGCGCCGCTGTCGCTGAACACGGACGACCTGGATCCCGCCGCTATCGAGAAGGAACGCGCCGTCTTGATCGAAAAGGCCAAGGAAGAAGGCCGTCCGGAAAACATGATCGAGAAGATCGTGGAAGGTCAGATCAACAAGTTCCAGAAGGACGTGGTGCTGACCAAGCAGCCGTTCGTCATGGACCCGGACGTGACCATCGAGCAGCTGGTCGCCAACTCGGCCAAGGAACTGGGCTCGTCGAACCTGCACCTGGCCGGCTTCGTCCGCCTGGCCTTGGGCGAAGGGGTCGAAAAGGTGGAAGGCCCCGACTTCGCGGCCGAAGTCGCCTCGATGATGGGCGGCGCCTAAGCCTCTTTCCCTCTCGATCGAGAGGGATTTCTACCGGAAGGGCGCGTTCGGCTTTGATGGCCAGCGCGCCCTTCGTCTATAAGAAGTCGCCTGATTCAAGGGCGCTGCAGCCAACGGACCTCCCGCACATGCCCGACGCCCCTTCCAACTTCCGTTACAAACGCGTCCTGCTGAAGGTGTCCGGCGAGGTGCTGATGGGCGATCAGGCCTTCGGCGTCGACATGAAGACCGTGGATACGGTCGCCAAGGCCGTGGCCCAAGTGGCCGCCGAAGGTGTCGAGATTTGCCTGGTCATCGGCGGCGGCAATATCTTCCGGGGCCTGTCGAAGGCGGCGGCGGGCATGGAGCGCGCCCAGGCCGACTATATGGGCATGCTGGCCACCATCATGAACGCCCTGGCCATGCAATCCGCCCTCGAGAAAATCGGGGTGTCCACCCGGGTGCAGAGCGCCATCCCTATGGCGGCCATCGCCGAGCCCTACATCCGCCGCCGGGCGCTGCGTCACTTGGAGAAGGGGCGGGTCGTGATCTTCGCCGCCGGCGTCGGCGCGCCCTTCTTTACGACCGACTCAGGGGCCGCTTTGCGGGCCGCCGAGATGGGATGCGACGCCTTGCTGAAGGGCACGAGCGTTGACGGGGTCTATACCGCCGACCCCAAGAAGGATCCGACCGCGACCCGCTACGACACCCTGACCTATCAGGATGTCCTGGCCAAGGATCTGCGGGTCATGGACGCTTCCGCCATCGCCATGATGCGCGACACCGGAATTCCGATCGTCGTCTTCTCCATCCGGGAAGACGATTCGCTGCGCCGGACCCTGACCGGCGAGGGCACCTGCACGATCATTCAGAACCCCGCCTGATCGCCGCACGCCCGCCTAGAAGACGAGAGAGACCAGAGCATGGCCAAGCCCGAATTGAAGACCTATCACGACCGCATGGAGAAGTCGGTCGCCGCACTCAAAGAAGAGTTCGCGGGGTTGCGGACCGGCCGCGCCAACGCCGGTCTTCTGGAGCCTGTGCGGGTCGAGGCCTATGGTTCGACGTCGCCGATCACCGCTGTGGCCGCCATCAGCGTGCCGGAGCCGCGGATGATTTCGGTGAGCGTCTGGGACAAGGGGATGGTGGTCTCGGTCGAGAAGGCCATCCGCAATGCCAATCTGGGACTGAACCCTATCGTCGACGGCCAGACCCTGCGGATTCCGGTCCCGCCGCTGACCGAGGAGCGCCGCAAGGATCTGGTCAAACTGGCTGGCAAATACGCCGAACAGCAGAAGATCGCCGTCCGCAATGTGCGTCGCGACGCCAATGACGACCTGAAGAAGGCCGAGAAGGCGGGCGAGATCAGCCAGGACGAGCAGAAGAAGATGGAGACCGAGGTCCAGAAGGAAACCGATGCCGCCATCAAGCGTATCGACGAGGCCTTGAAGACCAAGGAACAAGAGATCATGCAGGTCTGAGACGGAACGGCTTGGGGCTGAAGGGATCGAACGGCAGATGACGGCAGACAGCGCCGCGCCTTCAGGCTCGGGTCCGGAAGGCCCGCGCCATGTCGCCATCATCATGGACGGCAATGGGCGTTGGGCGAAGGCGCGCGGCCTTCCGCGCGCCATGGGGCACCGTGAAGGGGTCCAGGCGCTGAAGCGGACCATCCAGGCCGCGCCGGACTTCGGCATCCGTTGTCTGACCGTATTTGGCTTCTCCACCGAGAACTGGCGACGCCCGGCCGAGGAGGTCTCTGATCTCATGGGACTGGTTCGCTCCTATGTGGCCAGCGATCTGGCGCGTTTGGAGAAGGCCGGTGTTCGCCTGCGCATTCTCGGACGGCGCGAGGGCCTGCCGGCGGATATCGCCGCGATCATCGACAAGGCCGAAGCGCAGACCGCCCACAATGAAAAGTTCATGCTGCAGGTCGCCTTCAACTACGGCGGTCAGGCCGATCTGGTGGACGCCGCGCGTCGGCACTTCGAGCGGCTGCTGGCCGGAGAGACGACCGAACCGCTCAACGAGCAGAACTTCGCAGCCGGATTGGCGACCGCCGGTTCGCCGCCGCTGGATCTGATCGTCCGCACCTCAGGAGAGCAGCGTCTGTCCAACTTCCTGTTGTGGGAAGCGGCCTATGCCGAACTGGTGTTCCAGGACATCCTGTGGCCGGACTATGGTCCGAAGGCCCTGGGCGAGGCGGTTGCGGCCTTTGCTTTGCGAGAGCGTCGATACGGCGGTCGAGAGGCCGCGTCCGAACGCGTGCCGGCCTGATGGCGGTCAAGGGTCGCGACATCGCCCTGAGGGCGGCTTCGGCCGCCGTGCTGGCCCCAGCGGCGGTGGCGGCCACCTTCTTTGGCGGGGTCTGGTTCCTGGCCCTGGTGTTGGCGGCCAGTCTGGTTTTGGCCTTCGAATGGGGCGCGATGAGCGCGCCGAGCGCGCGACGACCCGTGGGGGCTGCCGTCGCGGCGGCGGTCATGGCTTCGGTTGTCAGCGCCTATTTCGGCGTCATGTCGGTGGCCTTCGTGGTCCTGGTGTTCGGCGCCGCCGCAGCGGGGCTCTACGCCCGTCGGCGCGGGCAGGAGGGGGTCGATGCCGCCTATGGGGTGCTCTATCTGGGCTGGCCTTCCATCCTTCTGATCTGGCTTAGGGATGGAGAAAGTCCCGTCGGGCTCCACTGGACGGCGCTGGTCTTCGCCGTCACCTGGTCGGCGGACATTCTGGCCTATCTGGGCGGTTCCACCTTCGGCGGTCCCCGGCTGTGGCCGCGCTATTCGCCCAACAAGACCTGGTCCGGATTCGCCGCAGGCATTCTCGCGGGGGCCGTGGCGGGCGCAGCTCTGACCGCCTGGTTCGACATGGGGCGGCTGACCGTCTTCTGGGGCGCGATCCTGGGTCTGGCGGCGGCATTGGCCACCATGGCCGGCGATCTCTGGGAGTCCGCCCTCAAGCGGCGTTTCGGCGTCAAGGATGCGGGCAACACTATTCCGGGCCACGGCGGGCTGCTGGACCGGGTCGACGGGCTGATGTTCGCGGTGGTCGTCGTCGCCGCCGGCCGCTTGCTGGTGGTGTTGATCGAACGAGGCGCGTCTTGATCCGGCGGCGCATCACGGTTCTGGGCTCCACGGGCTCGGTCGGCTCTTCGACCCTGGATCTCATGGAGCAGGCCGAGGCGACGGGGACGGGGGGATTCGAGGTCGAGGCCCTCACCGGCGGCGCCAATATCGCCAGGCTGGCCGAGCAGGCACGGCGTTGGAAGCCTAAACTGGCTGTCACCGCCAATCCTGAGCGCCTCAGCGACCTGCGTGACGCCCTTGTCGGAACGGAAGTAGAGGCCGCGGCTGGCGAGGCGGCGATCGTCGAGGCGGCGACCCGACCGGCCGACTGGGTCATGGCGTCGATCGTGGGGGCCGCGGGGCTGAAGTCGGCTTGGGCCGCTGCGGGGTCCGGCGCCATTCTGGCCTTGGCGAACAAGGAAAGCCTGGTCTGCTGCGGTCCCGCGCTGATCGAACGCGTCAGGCGAGCGGGGGGGCGACTCATCCCGGTCGACTCCGAACACTCGGCCATATTTCAGGTTTTTCCCGCCGAGGCGCCGGAACAGGTCGCCAAATTGGTTTTGACCGCCTCAGGCGGCCCATTCCGCCAGACGTCTCGCGCCCAAATGGCCGGGGTGACGCCGGAACAGGCGGTCGCCCACCCCAACTGGAGCATGGGGGCCAAGATCTCCGTGGACAGCGCCACCATGGCGAACAAGGGCTTGGAGATGATCGAGGCGGCCTATCTGTTCGACATGCCGGCGGATCGGATCGAGGTGGTGGTCCATCCGGAATCGATTATCCACAGCCTTGTGGAATATGTGGACGGATCCACCCTGGCCCAGATGGGGCCTCCGGACATGCGCACCCCCATCGCCTGCGCCCTGGCGTGGCCGAACCGGATCGCCTGGCCTGCACCGCGACTGGATCTTGCGGCGCTGGGCCGGTTGACGTTCGAAGCCCCGGATCTGGCGCGTTTCCCAGCTCTCGACCTGGCGCGTCAGGCCTTGACGACAGGAGG
>MGLN01000156.1:0-4074 GCA_001796045.1 Caulobacterales bacterium RIFOXYB1_FULL_67_16
ACGCCCGCAACAAGTCGGCCTATGAGCGGGCGGGCCTGCGCGACCTCAGCCTGTCGCGCGCCGACCTGGAGGCCCTGATCCCGGTCGCCAATGGTTCGATGCCCCTGATCGTCACCGTCCACCGGGCGTCCGACATCCAGCAGGTGCTGCGTCTGGCGCGCGAGGAAGGGATTAAGCTGATCCTGGACGGCGCCGAGGAAGGCTGGCTGGTCGCCGGCGAGATCGCCGCGGCGGGCGTGCCCGTCCTGCTGAACCCCATCTCCAACCTGCCCGCCGACTTCGAGATGCGGGCGGCGCGGATGGAGAATGCGGCGGCCCTGAACGCGGCCGGCGTCGTCATCGCCATCAAGGGCAACGAGGGTTCGACCCACCGCGCCCGCGAGGCCCGCTACAACGCCGGCAACGCCGTCTCGCACGGCCTGCCTTACGGCGCCGCCATCGCCGCCCTGACGGTCAATCCGGCGAAGATCTTCGGCATGGCCGGACAGTTCGGCCAGATCGCGCCGGGCGCCGCCGCCGACGTCGTGGTCTGGTCCGGCGACCCGCTGGAGCCGCTCAGCCAGCCCTCGGCCGTCTTCATCGACGGGGTCGAGCAACCGTTGACCAGCCGCGCCCTGCTGCTGCGCGACCGTTATCGTCAACAGACGCCGATGCCGCCGGCCTATCGCAACTGACGGCCTTTCAGGTCTGAAGGAAAAGGGCGGGACCGCAGGGTTCCGCCCTTTTTTCGTCTCCGCCTACCGGGCCAGAAACCGCAGGGCCGCGCGCGCCAGCCGGCCCGCCGCCCCGTCCCACGGCGGCCCCAGCCGCTCAAAGGCGTTCACCGGCCCCACGTCATAGACCGCCCGCGCATGGCTGAAGCGTTTGAAGCCCTCAGGCCCGTGATAGGCGCCCAGGCCGCTGGGCCCGACCCCGCCGAACGGCAGGTCGTTCTGGGCGATATGGAGCATGGTTCCGTTCAGGGTCGCGCCGCCCGACAGGCCGGAACCCAGGATCCGGTCGCGCGTCCGCGCCTGGTTGGTGAAGCCGTACAGGGCCAGGGGCCGGGGCCGGGCGGCCACGAAGGCCAGGGCTTCATCCAGGCTGTCGTATCCGACCACCGGCAGGACCGGGCCGAAGATCTCCTCCTGCATCAGCAGGCCGTCGCTCGGCGGGTTCAGCACCAGGGTCGGGGCGATCTTGCCGTTGTTCCCGTCGCCCGCATCCGGGTGCTCCAGCACCTCGGCCCCCGCCGCCCGCGCCGCCGCCACCGCCTCGTGCAGCCGCACCCGGTGGCGTTCGCTGATCACCCCGCTGTAGTCGGGATTGTCCTGAAGCGTCGGATAGGCCCGGCGCGCCTGATCCAGCACCGCCTCGGCGAAGGCCCGGACCTGACCGGCCGGGACCAGGGCGTAGTCGGGGGCGATACAGGTCTGGCCCGCGTTCAGGAACTTGCCGAAGGCGATGGACCGCGCCGCCTTGTCCAGCGGATAGTCGGGCGCCACCACGGCCGGCGACTTGCCGCCCAGCTCCAGCGTCACCGGCGTCAGGTTTTCCGCCGCCGCCCGCATCACCTCGCGCCCCACCCGCGTCGAACCGGTGAAGACCAGATGGTCGAAGGCCAGACGCGAAAAGGCCTGGGCCGTGTCCACCCCGCCGTTGACCACGGTCAGCACCGCCGGATCGAACCGCTCGGCCACCGCGGCCTCCAGCAGGGCGCCGAAGGCGGGCGTCAGCTCGGACGGCTTGATCATCACCCGATTGCCCGCCGCCAGGGCGTCCACCGTCGGCCCCAGCGCCAGCAGCAGGGGATAGTTCCACGGCGCGATCACCCCGACGACGCCCAGGGGCTCATGCCGGATCCAGGCCCGCGACGGCTGGAACATCAGGTTCACCGGACGCCGCTCGTCGCGCATCCACCGCCCCAGACGGGCGCGCGCATGGTCCAGGCCGCGGATCAGGGGCGTGACCTCCAGCAGCCCCGTCTCCATCGCCGACCGCGCCCCGAAATCCGCATCTATGGCCCGCGCAAAGGCCTCGCGCCGCTCCAGCACCATGGCCTTCAGCGTCTCCAGCCGCCCGCGCCGCTCCTGGGCCGACGCAGCCCCCTCCGCCCGCGAGGCTGCGTGCTGAAGCCGGAACCGGTCCGAGAGCTGAGCCAGGGTCATCTGGTCGATCCTTCGCGCCGGACGACCGCCGCCGGCCCCCGCTTCTCAGACCGGGTCCGGCCGGGGTCAAGCTCCGCTTGAGGGCGCCTCTCCGGGCCGATGCCGATTTTCCCCGCATAATCAAAATCATTGCCAGAGAGAGGCGGCTTATCTAGGTTCGTCGAACCATCGGAGGCAGGCGCCGGGCATGAGCAGATCCATCGCGGTGACCAGCGAGCGCCTGGGGCGGATCGTTGAGGGGGCCGCGAGCGAGGTCTATGTCTTCGGCGTCGAGGACTTCTATTTTCGGCTGGTCAACAAGGGCGCCCGGGATAATCTGGGCTACAGCGCGGACGAACTGTCCCGCCTGACGCCCTGGGATCTGAAGCCCCGCATCCGTCGCGACGACTTCCTGGCTCTGATCCGGCCGCTCCTCGCCGGCGAAGTCGATCGGCTCGACTTCGACACCGTCCATCGGCGCAAGGACGGGTCCGAATACGACGTCTCCGTCAAGCTCCAGCTGTTCGACGACGGCGACGACCCGGTCTTCTACGCCGCCATCCAGGACACGACCCAATACCGGCAGGTGGAGCAGCGGCTGCGCGACACAGCCCAGCGGCTGGACGTCATCCTGGACAATACGACCATGGCGGTCTTCCTGATGGACGACCGGCAGCACTGCGTCTTCATGAACCGGGCGGCGGAAAAACTGACCGGCTACGCCTTCGAGGAGACCACTGGGCGACCGCTGCACGACGTCATCCACCACACCCGTCCGGACGGATCCCACTTCCCCCTGTCCGAATGCGCCATCGACCGCGCCTTCCCCGAGAGGGCCGGCGTCCAGGGGGAAGAGGTCTTCGTCCACAAGGACGGCGGCTTCTATCCCGTCGCTTTCACCGCCAGCCCCATCCATGGCGAGGGCGCCCAGGTGATCGGGACCGTGATCGAGGCGCGCGACATCAGCGAGGAGAAGCGCAACGCCGAGGTCCGCACCCTGCTGATGCACGAGGTGGACCACCGGGCGCGGAATCTTCTGGCCATCGTCCAGTCCCTGGTGCGCCTGACCCGCGCCGACGAGCTGGACGACTACAGGTCGGTCCTGGCCGGCCGGATCGGCGCCCTGGCCCGCGCCCAGACCTCCCTGGCCAGCCGGCGCTGGGAGGGCGGGCGGCTGGAGGACGTGGTCTGGGAAGAACTGGACGCCCTGTGTCCGAAAGAGGCGGTGGAGGTCGAGGGCCCGCCGGTCGATCTGTCGCCCGAACAGGTGCAGCCGCTCAGCATGCTCCTGCACGAGCTCGCCACCAACGCCAGCAAATACGGCGCCTGCAGCCGCAGCGAGGGGCGGGTCGCCGTCACCTGGACCGTCGCGGACGGCCAGGCGACCCTGCTCTGGCGCGAGACCGGCGGCCCTCCCGCCACGACCCCGACCCGCGAAGGCTTCGGTTCCACCCTGCAGATCAATATGGTCCGTCAGCTGGGCGGGACCCTGCGCCGCGACTGGGCCCCCGCGGGGCTGGCCGTTGACATCGTCTTCCCCCTGGAGCCCACCCCGGCGGGGTGATGACGCCGTCTCCTCCCCCTCTGGTGGAGGTGGCGCGGCGCCGCTTCGCGCAGTGACGGAGGGGGCGTGTCCGCAAGGCCGGCGCCTGTGCGGCGTCCAGAACCCCTCCACCGCTTCGCGGTCCCCCTCCCCGCAAGCGGGGAGGAGACAAGCGTCGCCCTACGACTTCCTCAAGCGCTTGGCGTTGGCGACGGCGGTCTTATGGATGGGGGCGAGGGCGGCGGTCTGGGCCTGGGCCAGTTCGGCGGTCAGGGTCAGGGTCTGGCCGGCGGCGCGGCTCCACCAGCCCAGGGCGTAGCGGAACTGGGCCTCCACGGCCTCGGCCGGGGTGCGGGCGCAGGCGACGGCGGCGGCGGCGCCGAGGGCGCGGGCGCCCTCGGCCAG
>MGLN01000156.1:4111-5896 GCA_001796045.1 Caulobacterales bacterium RIFOXYB1_FULL_67_16
ACCATGTCCTGGCCCCTGGGATCGGTCAGACCCTGGACCATCAGGGCGGTGCGGGCGGCGATGACCTCGGCCGAGGCGGACAGCATTTCGGCGCCCAGGACCGCAGGGGTCGGGACGGTCGACGAACGGGCTTTGCGGGTCAGGACGCGTCTCCGGGCCGCGTCTCGGCGGCGAAGGCCGCGACGTCGGACAGCAGGGCGGGGACGGCCAGGTCGATGATGCGGCGGCCTTTTTCAGGGCTGGCCTGGGCCGGGTCCGAGCCGATGCGGCCGTCGGGGAAGCGGGCGCGATAGTCGAGGGCGTCGCGGATCGGGCCGCTGGGCGCGATCTGGGGGCTGTAGTCGGCCGTCTTGATCCGGTCGGGATAGGCGGCCTGGGTCACGGCGATCTCGGACGGGGTGGCGTGCATGCCGTGGCCGGTCGGGAAGATCTGGTTGCACAGGCCCTGGACGCCCGGCAGGTCCCACCAGTTCTTGAGCTTCAGAATGAAGGGCGGCTCCTCCTCCATGAAGCTCCACTCGGCGTAGATTTCCGAGAAGGTCGCCTCGATGGTGGCGACGTTGCCGCCGTGGCCGTTGAGGAAATAGATCCGCTCGAACCCGTGGCGGCTCAGCGAAGAGACCCAGTCGGTGATGGCGGCCATGAAGGTGGAGGGGCGCAGGCTGATGGTGCCCGCGAAGGCCAGGTGATGCTGGGCCATGCCGATGTTGAAGGTGGGGGCGACCATCAGGGCGGCGTCGGCGCGCTCGGCCTCGTGGGCGATGATCTCGGGGCACAGCCAGTCGGTGCCCAGAAGGCCGGTCGGGCCGTGCTGCTCGTTGGAGCCGATGGGGACCACGACCGTCTTGGACAGGGGCTGGTCCGACGCGATGCGGGCGTCGATCTCGGGCCAGGACGACAGGTGGATCAGCATGGGCGAACTCCTTTACGCGACCGTCTCACCTAGCTTGATCCAGCGTCGGCGCATAGGCCGTGACGAAGATCCTCGCGGCTTCTCGGGCGCGATGGGCGCGGCGCTCATCGTCGATCTGGGGCACGTTCAGCATAGACCGCAGATGGGCGTGACCCAGGACCAGGCCGGTGAACATCTCGGCCGCCTCGTCGGGGTTAGGCGTGTTCAGCCGACCGGCGCGGGTCTGTTCGGCCAGCCAGGCCGACAGCAGGCTCAGGCTGCGGCGCGGCCCGGCCTCATAGACCGTCTGGGCCAGTTCTGGCGCATCGGCCGACAGCAGCACCACGCCGCGCATCGAACTGACCTTGTCCGGGTGGCAGACCAGGGTCAGCAGGCCTTGGGCGAAGGCTTCGAGCACGACCAGGGGCGATCCGCTGGATCGCAGCGGGGCCACGATCGCCTCGGCCTTCTGGTTCGCCATGGCCCGGGCGATCTCCAGCTTGGAGGCGAAGCGGTTGTAGACCGTCTGTTTCGACACCCCGGCGAGACGGGCGATCTCCTCCATCGAAGCCGACAGGCCCTTCTCGGCGAACAGGGCGGCGGCCGCCTCCAGTATGGCCTCGCTCTTCTTCTCGTCGACCTGGCCCCGGCGGCGCGCCATCAGTGGGCGTCCGACGGGGGCGCGCCCGGCTGGGCCTTGACCGGCTGGGCCAGCAGGGTGACGAAGGCGGCGCCGGCGCACATGATGCCCAGCAAGGCGAAGGCGTCGCCGAAGGCCATGGTGGTGGCCTGTTTCTGCAGGATGCCATAGACGGCCTTCATCGCCGAGGCGGCCGGGTCGATGGTGCCGGCGAAGCGCTGGGCCATGCCGGCCATCATGTTGCGCATGGCCT
>MGLN01000157.1 GCA_001796045.1 Caulobacterales bacterium RIFOXYB1_FULL_67_16
TATTTCCATAATTCGACTAATATGGAATAATGGAAACCGAAGCTTCGATTCTCGCCCTGGCCGCCTTGGCGCAGTCAACGCGGCTGGAGGCGTTCCGCCTGCTCGTGCGTCACGAACCCGGCGGCTTGCCGGCCGGTGAAATCGCAAACCATCTGGCGATCCCGGCCAACACCCTGTCGTCCCATCTGGGCGTCCTGACCCGCGCGGGGCTGATCCGCTCCGAGCGTCGCAGCCGGTCGATCATCTACCGGGTCGATCTGGACCGGCTTCGCGACCTGGTCCTCTTCCTGCTCAAGGACTGCTGCGGGGGCCGGGCGGACCTGTGTGAGCCTCTGCTGGCTGAACTCGCGCCCTGCTGCCCCTGAGGATCCCGTGGACATCGTCATCTATCACAACCCGGCCTGCGGGACGTCGCGCAACGCGCTCGAACTCATCCGCCACGTCGGCATCGAGCCGCATATTGTCGAGTATCTGAAGACGCCGCCGTCGCGGACTATGGTCGCCTGGCTGGCCGAACGCACCGGCGCGCCGCTGCGAGACCTGTTGCGCGAGAAGGACACGCCCTTCGCCGAACTGGCGCTCGGGAATCCCGACCTGACGGACGATCAGCTTCTGGACGCGATCGAGGCCCATCCGATCCTGCTCAACCGGCCGATCGTCGTCAGTCCCTTGGGCGTCAGGCTCTGCCGGCCGTCCGAAGCCGTGCTTGACCTTCTGCCCGCTGAGGGCCTCAAACCCTTCACCAAGGAGGACGGCGAGGTGGTCATCGACGTCGACGGCCGGCGGGTGGGACGATGATCGATACGCCCGTGTCGGAGGCCGCGCCGCCGCGCCGCCTGTCCTTCCTCGACCGCTGGCTGACGGCGTGGATCTTCGCCGCCATGGGTCTGGGCGTCGCCTTGGGAACCCTGGTTCCCGGCCTTCCCGCCTGGGTCGACAGCCTTTCGGTCGGCGCGACCAACATCCCGATCGCCATCGGTCTGATCCTGATGATGTACCCGCCGCTGGCCAGGGTCCGCTATGAGGCGCTGCCGCGCGTGTTCGCCGACAGGCGCGTGCTGGCCCTGTCCCTGTTCCAGAACTGGGTGCTGGGTCCGGTGCTGATGTTCGTCCTTGCGGTCATCTTCCTGCGCGATCAGCCCGAATACATGACCGGCGTCATCCTGATCGGCCTGGCGCGGTGCATCGCCATGGTGCTGGTCTGGAACCAGCTGGCGCGGGGCGACAATCAGTATGTGGCCGGGCTCGTCGCCTTCAACTCGATCTTCCAGATCCTGTTCTTCAGCCTCTACGCCTGGATCTTCCTGACCGTCCTGCCGCCGCTGTTCGGCCTGCAGGGCAGCGTGGTCGACGTCAGCGTCTGGACCATCGCCGGCGCCGTTCTGATCTACCTCGGCCTGCCGTTCCTGGCCGGCTTCCTGACCCGCCGCAGTCTGATCGCCCGCCGGGGCGCCGACTGGTACGAGCGCCGCTTCCTGCCGCGCATCGGGCCGATCACCCTGGTCGCCCTGCTGTTCACCATCGTGGTCATGTTCAGCCTCAAGGGCGGCGAGGTGGTGGCTCTTCCGCTCGACGCCCTGCGCATCGCCATTCCGCTGACCATCTACTTCCTCGTCATGTTCGTGGTCAGCTTCCTCCTGGGCAGGCTGATCGAGGCCGACTATCCGCGCACCACAGCCCTGGCCTTCACAGCGGCCTCGAACAATTTCGAACTGGCCATCGCGGTGGCCATCGCGGCGTTCGGGCTGACCTCGCCGGTCGCCTTCGCGGCGGTCATCGGGCCGCTGGTCGAGGTGCCGGTGCTGATCCTGCTGGTGTCGGTCGCGCTGTGGATGGGCCGGCGCTGGTTCCCGGACACCGCCCCGCCGGCGGACGTCGTCTGATGATCGGGCTTCACCGCGTCGATGCAAACGATTCCGGTCTGATCGCCGCGCTCAGAACCGAGGGCCTGCCGGACCCCGGCGCCGGCCGCTACTTCCGCGCCGACGACGACAGCGCCCTGGCCGGATACGTCGGCCTGGAAGGGCAGGGGCGGGACCTGCTGCTGCGCTCCCTGGTCGTATCCGCCCACAGGAAGGCGCAAGGCCTCGGAAGCCGCATCCTGACCGCCGCCGAAGCCGTGGCGAGCGACATGGGCGGGGAACGTCTTCACCTGCTCACCACGACGGCCGAGCCCTTCTTCATCCGGCGCGGCTTCGTCGCCGCCGATCGGGAGGCCGCGCCCGAAGCGATCCGGCGAACCGGCGAGTTCACGGACATCTGCCCGGCCTCGGCCGCCTATCTCACCAAGGATCTCGGATGACCTTCGCGCGTCTGCGGCCGCTGCCGGATCCGGATCATCTGCCGGCCCTGGACGCGGCTTTTCTGTCGAGCGATCCGGCGGGCGGCCTGGGTCCGCACGACCACCCGCCACGCATTCTTCTCCTGTACGGGTCGCTGCGCGAACGCTCCTACTCGCGGCTCTGCGTCGAGGAAGCGGCCCGCCTGCTGCAGCGCATGGGATGCGAGACCCGCATCTTCGACCCGTCCGACCTGCCCCTGCCGGGCGCGCCCGGCGACGACGCGCACCCGGCGGTGCGAGAGTTGCGCGAGCACGCGCTCTGGTCGGAAGGCATGGTCTGGTGCAGCCCCGAACGGCACGGTCAGGTGTCCGGCCTGATGAAGCTGCAGATCGATCATCTGCCGCTGAGCCTGGGCGGCATGCGCCCGACCCAAGGCCGGACGCTCGCGGTCATGCAGCTGTCGGGCGGCTCCCAGAGCTTCAACGCCGTCAACACCCTGCGCCTGCTTGGCCGCTGGATGCGGATGATCACCATCCCCAACCAGTCCAGCGTGGCCAAGGCCTTTCAGGAATTCGACGAGGCAGGACGGATGAAGCCCTCGGCCTATTATGAGCGCATCGTCGATGTGATGGAGGAACTGGTGCGCTTCACCATCCTCACCCGGCCTCACGCGGTCCAGCTGGTGGACCGCTATTCGGAGCGCAAGGCGGCCGGAACTCCGGTCGACGCCGCGACGGATCTGTCGGCCATCGCCTTCAAGCCGCAGGTCCCGCAAAGTCCTTCCACGCCGACCTGACGGCGTTAGACGCGCGCTCATTAGAGATCAGGCGGCAGTCGGGGCCTTTGTGCCCGACGGCCGGGACGATCGGACGAAGCCGATCGCAAGAATGGCCACGGTCAGGATCTGGACCCCGACGCCCTCGAGCGTCGGGTAGAGGCCAAGGATCTCGATTCGGGGAAGCCAGGCGATCGGATGGACATCGATCCAGCCCGCCTCCTGCAGGGCCGCGACCCCCTTGCCGACCAGCACGACCGAAAGCACGGCCATCAGGATCGAGCTGAGGGAGAAGAACTGACCGATCGGCAGGCGCTTGCTGTAGGTCAGCAGGGCCCAGGCGATGACCGCCAGAATGGCCACGGCGGTCAAGGCGCCGGCCAGCATGCCGACATGGCCGCCTTGGCTCCAGATGGCGGCGTAGAACAGGATGGTCTCAAACACCTCGCGGTAGACCACCACGAAGGCGAGCAGGAACAGCAGCCAGGCCGACCGCCCCGACAGGGCCTTGGACAGTTTCTCGCGGATGTAGATCTGCCAGGCGTCCGCGTGGGACTTGCCATGCATCCAGATGCCGACCGAGACCAGGACCGCGCCCGCCAGCAGAGAACCGAAGCCCTCCGTCAGCTCCCGGCTCGCCCCGCTGATCGAGATCAGGAAGGTCGCCGCCGCCCAGGTGGCCCCGCCGGCGAGCAGGGCCGCGACCCAGCCGCCGTGTACATAGCGCAGCGCCTCGGGGCGTTCCGCCTTGCGCAGGAAGGCGATCATGGCGACCACGATCAGCAGAGCCTCCAGGCCTTCGCGAAGCAGGATGGTGAAGGCGCCCGCGAAACTGGCGACGTTGTCCGCCTCCTGCGGGGCCAGGGCCCGTTCGGCGGTGTCGAGCAGGGCGTTGAGCCGCGCGACCTGGGCCTGGACCTCTTCGGCGGGCGCGCCGCGCCCGATGGCGGCCCGCAGGCCGGTCATGGCGGTTTCGACACGACGCAGCAGGGCGCCGTCGCGGGCGCCGAGCGCCGGCTCCACCGGCTCGAAGCCGTCGAGATAGGCCGAGAGCGCCAGATCGGCGGCCTGTTTGCGGTCGCCCGCGCGGTAGGCCGCCAGGCTTTCCGCCAGGCGTGTGCGGGCGAGCGTGAGCGCGCCGCCCGAGGCCGGAGAGGCGGCGTCCGGATGCCGGCGGATGTAGGCGGTGACGGCGCGGGCCTTGGTCTCGCCGATGCGCGACGCCAGGTCGGCGGGCGTGGTCTGGGTGACGGAGGCCAAGGTGGGGAAGGCGGTGCGGATCGCCGGATCGCTCTCCCACAGACGTTGGCCTTCGGCGGCCTCGGCGTCGGTGAAGGCGAACCGCCCGACGTAGAAGGCCAGGGCCCAGCGATCCTCCGCCGGGAGATGCGCGAAACTGGCCATGGCGGTGCCGTCCAGGCCCTGGTCGATCACCTGATAGAGGCCGAACACGCTGCGCTGGCGGGCGCGCTCGACGTCAGCGAAGGCGATGGGCGCGGGATCCAGCCCCTGGGCGCCCTCGCCGTCGGCTCGTCCGGTGACGCCGTGGCAGACGGCGCACTGCTCCTGATAGAGGGCCTGCCCCCGGGCGAGATCGGGTGGGAAGGCCGGCGCCAGCGGGCTCGGATAGGCCGCGAGCAGCGCCGCGGCGAGGGACTTGGCCCGGGCGCCGACGTCTTCCGGCGAGGCTTTGGCGCGGATGCTGCTCTCGAGCGCTGCGGCGTTCCGCGAGAGGTCCGCTTTCGCCTCATGGGCGGGGAGGGCGGCGATCCGGGTGCGGATCTGACCGGCGAACTCGATCATTTCTCCGTATTCGGCAGCGCTGATGACCTGTCCGTTCGCGACGGCGCCGGCATAGTCGACCGCGACATAATCCAGCAAGCGCCAGGCGACCTGGGCCTCGGAGGCGGCGGGGGCTTGGGCGTGGGCGGGAATGGAGAAGCCCAAGGCAAGAGCCAAGAGAAGCGATCGGAGCAGATGACGCATGACGAGCCTAGCTGTGAACGGGTCGCATTAGCATTCGTGCGACGAGGTGTCGCGGCCAATGTCGCGCTTAGGCCGTCGGGACGGCTGCAGGCGCCGGATCATGCAAGACCTCGATGACCTTGCAGGCCGAGACGCGGCCGCCTGCGCATTCGGCGGTCATGCGGGATAGCTCTCCCTGGAGCGCCTTCAGCTGAGAGATTTTGATCGTGACATCGGCGAGGTGGCGCTGGGCGATAGCGTTGGCTTCGCTACAGGGCCTTTCAGGATGGTCGGCCAGATCCAGCAGCGATCGAATGGCGTCGAGGTCGAAACCCAGCTGACGCGCGTGACGGATGAAGGACAGTCGGCGCAACGCGTCCCCGTCGTAAAGTCGCCGATCGCTAGCCGTGCGCGGTGGGACGGGGAGCAGACCGATCTGCTCATAGAAGCGGATGGTAGGGACCTTCACCCCGGTGGCGGCCGCCAGCTTGCCGATGGTTTGCAGGGCGAAGGCGGGAGCATCGGGCATGGCGGGAACCTAGGGGGCGGGATGGTCCGCGACTAGAGGCGGAGGGCGAACTCAACGACCCAAGAAAATCTGGAAGATGGCGATGGCGTAAGCGGCCAAGGTCGAGGCGCCGGTGAGCGCCATGCCGAAGGCCCGGGCCGCCGCGCCTTTGGGGTAGGCGAACGCGAAGGTCACACGACCGAAAAGGTAGAGCGCGACGAGAGCGGGCAGGAGGACGAGCTCGGGCCCCCTCAAGGTGGTAGCCAGGATCAAATGGCCGCCGAAGGCCAAAACCGTCTGCTCCAGGGAGTTCTGCAGGACGGCCGCGGGCGCCGCCAGCCGGGCGCTCGGCGGCGCGTAGGCCGACCCCGGGCGGTCCGCGTCGGAGCGAAAACGCACGCTGGCCACTACGCGGACGCAGCCAGCCAGCCAGAGGAAGATTGGCAGATCGACCCGCAAAGCATACGCCAGCCGCTCGGCGAGCGGCGGCGCTCCGTCGATCCCCGCCCACTGCGGCGGCAGCCCCATCCAGGCCCCGACCAGCACGGCGACGGTCATTGCGATGGCGGCCATCGACCAGATGAGGATGAGCGTCTGCTCCTTGTCGAGCCTCATCATGTCGTGTCCCTCATCCCGGCGGGCGAGCGGGCCTCCGGGCGCAACTGACCTTCCGACCGCAAGCTCACCGCCGAATCTCCACGGCGCCGTCGTCCCTGGCGTTCCGCGCCGACAAGAAGATCAGGGCCGCCACGCCGAGAACAATGGCGGCGTCGGCGAGGTTGAACGTCGGCCAATGCGCCTTGCCGATATGAACGTCGATGAAGTCCGTCACCGCGCCCGATCGGACGCGGTCGACGATGTTGCCCAGCGCCCCGCCGGCCACCAGCGCCAGTGCGAAGATCATGCTTTGACGTCGTGAACGGCCGATCGCGACCAGCATCGCCGCCGCGATCAAACCGGTGACCGTTACGAGGAGCCAGCGCCCCGCATCCCCATCGGCCGACAGCAAGCCGAAGCTGACGCCCCGGTTGAAGCCGAGGATCAGGTTCAGGAAAGGACCGAGGTCCACCGGCTCGTCGAGTTGAGCGCGAGCCCAGGCCTTGGTCGATTGGTCCACGACCACGACGAACCCCGCCAGAGCAAAGCCGAGCGTTCGTGCGAGGCTGGAAGGCAAGGGCGTTTTAGTCATCGGCGCCGCCCACGGACTTGCGCGCTCTGTAAAAGGAAATCCAGCCGTTCGGCGTCGGAGGCGGTGTCGGCCACCAGGCTTGGCGAGAAGACCATTGTCTCTAAACCCTGACGGGTCGGGCATGACATCGACATTGACGTTACCGCCGTCACCGGTTGCATACGGCCAGTTGCTCGCCCGAGAGGACCGTGCCCTTCCACGAGAACTCTGTCACGGCGCCGAAACGGGCCACGACGCGGCGGCAGGCGCGCGGCGCCGGCTGATCAACACCGCCTGAGGCGGTGCAGGTCTGGCCTTCGCAGCGCCAGTTCGCACCATCGATGATGGTGGCGCGGGCGGGGACGCGCGACGCGTCCGCCAGGACCGCGCGTGTCGGCGCGGTTGACTGGGCGACGACGGGGGCAGCGGCGAAGGCGGCTAAGAGGGTGAGCATGGAGAGAACCGTGCGCATTGAAGGCTCCTTTGGTGAGGGGATGAGTCAGGGTCGAGCAGCGATAGGGCGAGCTAGCGGCTTGCGCGCCCTGTAGAGGGAGATCGAGCCGCTCGGCGTGGGAATGACCTTGCATTCCTCCACGCCCTCGAAGCCGACCTCGGCCATGAGGCCCTGGAGAACGCCTTCAGCGCTCGGCTGGGTATTTTCCCGACCGTCGAGCGCCTGGACCTGGCGGAAGAGAAATCGCATCAGCGGAGTGCGTTGCAGACCGTAGTCGGCGATATGCAGCTCGCCGCCGGGCCGGAGGGCGTCGAACATCGCGGCGAGGCCGCTCCGTTTGCCGGCGAGCGGAACCTGATGGAAGACCAGGCTGGAGACGGCCTTGTCCGCCCGGCCGGGTCCGACCAGCGTCGCCGCGTCGTCGGCGTATCCGCGGGCAAAGACGACGGCCAGGCCGCGCTTCGTCGCCCGGTTTCGGGCGCGGGCGAGAATATCCGGATCGGGATCGATCCCGATCACCTTCGCCGTCGGCGCCTCTGCCGCGATCAAGGCGGTGAGCGCGCCTGTGCCGCAACCGACATCGACGAGTGTTTCAGAAGCCCCGGGGGCGATCTGGTCGAGGAAGGCCGATCGCCAGCGGCGCTCGCGCGTCCAGAGCGCAATAGCCAGGTCGTAGAGGCCGCTCAGGCCTGAGTGACCGAGGGCGGGCGTGTAGTCGATCGTCGTCATGCGGCCTCGCGCAGTTCGTCGCGCGACTGACGCACGACCGCCCAGGAGGACTGCAGAAACACCCCGGCCAGCAGAATTCCGGCGATCAGGTCCGGCCACCGCGACGCGGTCAACCAGACGAGGGCGCCCGCCCCGGCGACCACGAGGCTCTGGATCAGGTCGTTGCGGGTGCACAGCCAGACCGAGCGGACGTTGGCGTCGCCGTCTCGGTGGCGCACCAGAAGGAGGGCGGCGATGACGTTGGCGGCAAACCCGAACAATCCGAGGCCGGTGATCACCGAGCCCTCCGGCGGAGCCCCCGTGACCGCACGCCAGATGGCGAAGCCAAGGATCGAGAGCGCCAGCAAGCCGAGGCTGGCCCCCTTTAGAAGCGCGGCGCCCGCGCGGACGCGAACGCTCCGGCCGATGGCCCAAAGGCTGATCGCGTAGGTGGCGCTGTCGGCCAGGAAGTCGAGGGCGTTGGCGCCGAGCGAGGCGGACCCTTGTGCGATCGCACCCCCGATGATCGCCACGAACGCGAGGGCGTTGATGGCGATCACGGTCACCAGGATCCGGCGGTACGCCGGGGTGGCGCCATCGAACTTCGGCGTGCTGCAACCGCATCCTGCAGCGGGGGTTGCGTCGGGTGTCAGAGGCGTCGACATGGGGAGACTCCGGTGAGAACACCCCCCTTCTGCATCCTCTAGCAACTAGAGGATCAAGCGGAAAATGCGCGAAGCGGACGGTCGACAGCGAGCCATGCCGTTCTGATTGATCTGTCGGACAATCATGGTAAGGGGGCTTATGGGACGTTCCCGATTCCATCGTGGTCTACTGGCGACGCTTCTGGCGGCGTTCATCGCCGTTTTCGGCATGACGTCCGTCGATGCGATGGCCTGTGAATGGCCGGCGGGATCCACAACGGCCGCGACGGTGGTCGTTTCGGAACCGGCGGACTCCCGGCCGGACGAGCCCCGCCAGTGCGGGCCGTTCTGCAGCTACTGCCAGTGTCACCACATCGCCATGACCGCCGCGGACGCGCCTTCGCCTCCGGCCCTGATGCCGGTTCGCAGCGTCTCCAGCCGGGTCGCCCCGGCCGACGCCTTCGTCTCGCGCACGCCGTCCGGACCGGATCGACCGCCCCAAGGCTGACGGGACTGCGCCCTGAGCGGCGCCTTTCACGTCAACCTTTCGGGACATGAGATCATGCCTTCTCCCATTCGCCGTCGGCCGCATCTCGCGGCGGGCTGCGCGCTGGTCGCCCTGGCGACCAGTCTGACCGGTCCCGCCTGGGCCGATCCCGCGCCGAGCTACGAAACGCTTCTGCAGCGTCTCGGCCAATCACCGGCGACGCTTGAGGCCGACGCCTTGCTTGACGCCGCCGAGGCGCGCGTGCGTCAGGCGAGGGTCAGGCCGAATCCGACCGCTGCGCTCGAGGTTGAAAACGCCTTCGGAAGCGGCCCATTCGAGGGCTACAACAACGCCGAAACCACGCTCTCGCTCAGCCAGGACCTGGAATTGTGGGGTCGCCGGGGCGCCCGCGTCGAAGCGGCGCGCGCCGACGCCGGAACCGCCTCCTTGCGGCGTGACATGGCGGGCATCGAGGCCGCGGGACGTCTCGCGCTGGTCTATGCCGAGGCTGAGGCTGCGGAAAGGCGCGCGGACCTCGCTCAGGAGGCGTTATCGCTCACCGTAGCCGATACGCGGGCGGCCCTGACTCTGGTCGAGGAGGGACGTGAGCCCTTGCTGCGCGGTATCCAGGGAGAGAGCGAAGCGGCCGCCGCCCGCGCCGCGCTGGATGAAGCCCAAGCAGAACGCGATGCGGCTTTCGCCCGGCTGAGGGCGGTCGCCATGCTGACCGCTCCGGTGACCTCCATCGACAGCGGCCTGCTCGACCGCGCGCCCCTGGCGGCGAGCGACGACGGCGCAGCCGGAACGCTTACAGTACGGGTGGCGGAAGCGGATCGTGAGGCGGCGGAGCGCCGGATCGACGTGGAGCGCTTGAGGTCCCGACCCGACGTGACCGCGTCCGTCGGCGTTCGCCGTTATGAAGCCGAAGACGCCACCGCCGTCACGCTGGGCGTGAGCTTGCCGCTGCCCTTGTTCGATCGCAACCGAGGCAACATCGAAGCGGCGCAGGCCGAGTTTCGGGCCGCCGACGCCCGGCTGCTGGGCGCCCGTCAAGAGGCGCAGGCGGATCGTGACGCCGCGATGGCGCGTCTCAGCGCTTCGGCTAGCCGGGTCGCCGCGGCCGACGCCGGCGTCGCCGCGGCCGAGGAGGCCTACCGGCTATCGAGGATCGGATTCGAAGCCGGCCGTATCTCACAACTCGAGCTGCGCTCATCCCGCGCTGCCTTGATCTCCGCCCGCAACGCCGCCGTTGACGCTCGCCTCGCGCGGGTCCGCGCCGAAATCGACCTCGCGCGCCTGCAAGGCCGCGCCCCTTTTGGAACGTCGCAATGAATCACACCTCGCTTCGCAAACCCTGGCTCCTGGGTGGAGCCGCCGCCGTGATCCTGCTTGGCGGCGTCGGGCTTTATTCGGTCTTCGGCCCGGAGCCCGCGCCTGCCGCCGAAGAAAGTGGGGAGGAAGGCCATGAGGCGGAAAGCGGCGCCGCCGAGGGCGTCGTGGTCCTCACTCCGGCCCAGATCCAGGCGGCCGGTATCGCCATGGTGACGGTCGCT
Organism: Caulobacterales bacterium RIFOXYB1_FULL_67_16; assembly: GCA_001796045.1. Lineage (GTDB taxonomy): Bacteria > Pseudomonadota > Alphaproteobacteria > Caulobacterales > Caulobacteraceae > Brevundimonas. The sequence goes on from MGLN01000157.1 coordinate 10,545, forward strand.
GGTGGCGGAGGCGGCGAGACCCGGTTGAGCGGTCGGGTCGAACCGATGGTCGATGCGCGAGCCTCTGTCGCGGCGGTGATTGGCGGGCGGGTCGAGCGGGTTCTGGTGGCGCCCGGACAACCGGTGCGAACCGGACAGCCCTTGGCCATTCTGGTGAGTGGCGACGCCGCCACCTACCGCGCGGACGCGGAAGCCGCCAACGCTTCAGCGGAGGCCGCGCGTCGCGCTTACGAGCGGGATCAAAATCTGGAGCAGGCGGGCGTCGTCGCCCGACAGGACGTCGAAGCGTCGCGGGCGCAGGCGCTGAGCGCGGAGGCGGCGGCGCGGGCAGCGCGCGCCCGCACGGCTGCAGCCGGATCGCCAAGCGCATCGGGTCGCGTAAGCGTCGCCAGCCCGATCAACGGCGTTGTGACCAGCGTTCAGGTCGGACCTGGTGGCTTCGCGGCCCAAGGGAGCGTGATCGCGGAGGTCACCAATCCCGCCCGTGTCGAGATCGTTTTCAATGCGCCTCCCGCCTTGGCCGCTCAAGTCAGCCCCGGCGTCCGGATGAATGTGCAAGGGGCGAACGTCGAGTTCGCTGCGGTCGTCACCGGGGTCGCCGTCGATGCAAGCGAACAAAGCGGCGCGACGATCATCCGCGCCCGGCCCGTCGACGCAGGCTTGCCTCCCGCCGGCTCGGCCGTCAGCGGTACGGTCGTGACCGGCGCCTTGTCGGATGGTCTCACCGTGCCGTCCGAGTCCGTCCAGACCGTGAACGGCTCGGCTGTGGTCTTCGTGCAAACGGCGGACGGCTTCCGGGCCGTTCCGGTGCTGATCGGCCGGCAAGCCGGAGACCGAACCGAAATCCTGCGCGGATTGGACGGCTCCGAACGTATCGCGGGGGCCAACGCCTTCCTCCTGAAAGCGGAACTCGCCAAGGGCGAGGCCGAAGACGAAGACTAGGGATCGATCCATGTTCAATGCCGTCATTTCGGCGTCGGTCCGGTTCCGCTGGTTCGTCGTCATCGCCGTCGCCCTCGTCGCCGGACTGGGTCTGTTTGAACTGACCAAGCTTCCGATCGACGCGGTCCCGGACATCACCAACCGCCAAGTGCAAATCACCACGGTCGCTCCCGCCCTCGCGCCGGAACAGATCGAGCGCCAGGTGACCTATCCGCTTGAAACCGCGCTGTCGGGCGTTCCTGGCCTGACGAGCACCCGATCGCTATCGCGCAACGGGTTCAGCCAGATCACCGCCATCTTCACCGATGAGACAGACATCTATTTCGCGCGCCAGCAGGTCGCGGAACGGCTGGCGGCCGCTCGTGAGGGTCTGCCCGAGGGTGTCGAGCCCGCGCTTTCTCCCATCACCACCGGCTTGGGCGAAGTGCTGATGTGGACGGTCGATTATGTGCCGTTCAACAGCCAGAACCTGTCCCGACCCGGCCAGCCGGGTTGGCAAGCGGGGGGCGATTATCTGACTCCCGAAGGCGAACGGCTCGCGACGCCAGAGCAGCGCGCCACCTATCTCCGCACGGTTCAGGACTGGATCGTCGCGCCTCTGATGCGCGGCACCGAGGGACTTGCCGGCGTCGATACGATCGGCGGCTACGTCAAGGAGTATGCGGTTCGACCGGATGTAGCGCGGCTCTCCAGCTATGGTCTTGGGCTGAATGACCTGACCGAAGCGCTCGAACGGGCGAACACCCAGGCCGGCGCCGGCTTCATTCGACGGGGTGGAGAGGCCCTGGTCGTTCGCACGGATGCCTTGGCGGGCAACGTCGAGGATTTGAGGCAGGCGCCGATTGTGAACCGGGGCGGTCTCGTCATCCGCGTCGCTGACGTCGCCACGGTCGAGGTCGGGCAGGGGCTTCGGCTCGGAGCCGCCAGCCGGGATGGCCACGAGGTGGTCATGGGAACGGCTCTGATGATCGCCGGCGGCAATAGCCGCACGGTGGCTCAAGCCGCGGCGGAACGTCTAACCGAGGTCGGCGACAGCCTGCCGCCGGGGATCGTCGCAACGCCGGTGTTGAACCGGAGCGAGCTGGTCAATTCCACCATCGCCACAGTGGCGCGCAATCTGACCGAGGGCGCCCTGCTCGTGGTGGTGATCCTGTTCCTGCTGCTGGGCAACATCCGCGCGGCGAGCATCACCGCGCTGATGATCCCGCTCAGCTTTCTGTTCGCCGTCATCGGCATGAACCACTTCGGGATCAGCGGCAACCTGATGAGCCTGGGCGCCCTGGACTTCGGGCTGATGGTTGACGGCGGAGTGGTGGTGATCGAGAACACCCTTCTGCTGCTGGCTCAACGGCGCGCCCAACTCGGTCGGGTGCTTACCCGCCACGAGCGGTTAGGGGTGGCGATCCAATCCGCGCGCCAGATGGTTAAGCCAGCCGCTTTCGGCCAGTTGATCATCCTCCTCGTCTTCGCACCGTTGCTGCTGCTGGAAGGCGTGGAAGGCAAGACCTTCCAGCCGATGGGCGCCACCGTGATGCTGGCGCTCGTAGGGGCTTTCATCTTCTCCTTCACCTTCGTGCCCGCGATGACCGCGCTGCTCGTGCGAGATCCCAAATCCTCGCACGTCGGACCCGACGGGGAGGTCGTCGAACATGAAACGCGGATCCTCCGCTTCGCCCGCCGGTGGATCGAGCCGGCCATCCGGCAGGCGGTGGCCCGGCCCCAGGTCGTTCTGATCTCGGCGGTGGCGGCCGTAGCGGTCGGCGCGGCGTCCTTCATGGCCTTGGGCAGGGAGTTCATCCCCACGCTCGACGAGGGCGACGTGTCGATGTTCGTGGCCAAACCTCCGGCGACGTCACTCGAACAGTCGCTTCGAATGCAGCAGAATCTCGAACGCGCTCTTCTGGCGACGCCCGAGGTTCAATCGGTTTTCTCCAAGACGGGCACCGCCGAGGTCGCGATCGACCCAATGGGGCCGAATATCTCCGATGCGGTCATCATCTTGAAGGATCGAAACGACTGGCCCGAGCCCGGTCTACACAAGGAGGAACTGGTCGAGCGCCTCGAGGCCACCGCCATGGAGCAGCTCGGAAACGCGTTCGAATTTAGTCAGCCAATCGAAATGCGTTTCAACGAACTGAGCTCAGGCGTGAGAAGCGACCTCGCAGTCACTGTTTTCGGCGACAACTTCGTCACGATGCAGGGCGTCGCGGACCAGGTCGCCGCGGCTCTGCGAGCAACGCCGGGCTCGGCTGACGTGCGGGTGGAGCAGGCGTCGGGTTTGCCGACGCTGACGGTCAGCGTCGACCGGTTCGCCGCCGCCAATTACGGGTTGTCAGCGGCCGATGTCAGCGAGGCCGTATCCGTGGGCGTCGGGGGGGCAGAAGCGGGTCGCATCTTCGAAGGCGATCGTCGCTTCGATGTGGTGGTCCGTCTGCCGGATGACGCTCGCAATGATCCCGCAGCCCTCGCCGCCTTGCCGATCGTCTCGTCGTCAGGCGTCGTCGTACCGCTCGCTTCGGTGGCCCGGATTCAGACCGCCGAAGGCCCCAACCAGATCAGCCGCGAGAACGGCAGCCGGCGGATGGTCGTCCAGGCCAATGTGCGGGGACGGGATCTGGGCGGTTTCGTCTCCGAGGCCCAGTCGCGGGTTGGAGAGATCGACCTGCCGGCGGCCGTGCATCTCGACTGGGGCGGCCAGTTTGAAAATCTCAAGCGCGCTGAGCAGCGCTTCGGCGTCGTCATTCCGATCGTCTTCATCCTGATCGGAGTCTTGCTGTTCCTGGCGCTGGGCTCCTTCGCCGAGGCTGGGTTGGTCTTCGCATGCGTGCCGCTTGCGCTCGTTGGCGGAGCCCTCGCTCTCTTTTTGCGCGGGATGCCGTTCTCCGTCTCGGCCGCCGTCGGTTTCATCGCGGTCTCGGGCGTGGCGACCCTCAACGGCCTGGTGCTGATGCAGGCTATTCGCGAGCGACTGACATCCGGCCTGCCGGCGATGGAGGCGGCGGTCGAAGGCGCCTCCAGTCGTCTGCGAGCGGTCCTGACGACCGCGCTCGTGGCGATCGTCGGTTTCATTCCGATGGCGCTGGCGCACGGGGCGGGCGCAGAGGTGCAAAAGCCCTTGGCCACCGTGGTCATCGGCGGCCTTTTGACCGCAACGGCGTTGACCCTTCTGGTCTTGCCGACCTTCGCCGCCAGGGCGGTCAGACACCGAGCCTCGGAAGGAATGGACGATTGACAGCCTTGAACGCGAAAGACCGCGAGCAGCGACGCACTCTGCTCGTCGTTTTGATCCTGAATGCGCTGCTTTTCGCAGCGCTCGGTATCGGCGGAGTGATCGCCGATTCCAGCGCCCTGCTGGCTAACGCGGTCGACAACGCCTCGGACTCGGTCGTCTATCTGATCAGTTTCCTGGCCGTGGGGCGCGCAATTGCGTGGAAGCGGCGGGCCGCCCGGGTCTCGGGCGTCCTTCTGCTGGTTTTCGCCGCCGGGGTGCTGATCGATGCGGGGCGGCGTTGGTGGTTCGGGGCGGAGCCAATCGGCTGGACCATGATCGGCCTTGCGGTCATCGCCGCGGTCGTGAACCTGATCTGCCTGCAGATGCTGCGGCGGCTGGACGGCGACGATGTCAATCTGCGCGCCGCCGAGACGTTCAGCTTCAACGACTTCGCCTCCAACGGCGGGATCATCGTCGCCGGCGGTCTGGTGCTTTGGCTCGGACAGTCGTGGCCGGATCTGGTGGTCGGAGTTCTGGTCGCTGGCGTCGCGGCCAAGGGCGGCCTGGAGATCCTGGAGGACGCGCGGGGCTCGGAAGCGGACGAGGCCTAGCCCGCTCGCCGACGGAGGGTCAGGCGCCGTTGTGCCGTCCAAACACCCGGGTGGAACCGTCGTTGAGGATCAGCATCGTGGTGTAGGGCTCGCGTCCTGCGGCCTCCATGCCCGGCGAGCCGGCGGGCATGCCGGGGGCGCTCAGGGCGCGAGCAGCCGGGCGTTCACGCAGCAAGCGATCGACGTCGCCGGCCGGCACATGACCCTCGACCGCATAGGCGCCGACGACGGCCGTGTGGCAGGAGGCCAATCGATCCGGGATCCCGTGTCGGGCCCGGATCGGCGCGAGGTCCTCATGCTCGATGACCTCGACCGTCCAACCGGCTTGACGCATGTGGCTGATCCAGCCGCCGCAGCAGCCGCACCAGGGCGTCTTGTAGGCGGTCAACCGATTCTCGGGTGCGGCCCAAGCGGTTCCAGCGGCAGTGAGAGCCGGCGCAGCGGCCAGCAGGACTCTGCGTGACAGGAAGATGGATGACATCGGACTTCCTTGAGAGGCTGACAAGGATGACTCTAGGCGGGGCGCGTCGTCGCCGCGACGTCCGTGATGTCGCGGCGACGACCGACCTTGACCGACCCGGACCGGTCTATTCCGGACGGATGGCGGTGATCTCGCTGGTCCCGCCCTTGATCACCAGGTCGAAGCGGACCCGGTCGCCGGTCTTGACCGTCGCCAGTAGCGCCGGATCCGCCTTGAAGCCCATCGTCATGGCCGGCCAGCCCACCTCCGGAATTGGGCCATGGTCGAGCGTGACGGTCCCGGCTGCAGGATCGACGGCGGTTACGACACCGGTTCCGTGGCCGGTCGTCTGCGCGGCGGGGGTCGGCGCCATGGGCACCATTGCTGCGTCCTCGGCGGGCGCGGCGGTGTCTGGCGCCGGTTCGGTCGGCTGGCCGCAGGCAGCGAGCAAGGCGGTCGAGGCGAAGGCGGTGAGGGTCAGAAAGCGCTTCAAGGGGTGTCTCCTTGGATTGAAGCAGTGGAGGGGGACGATCGGCGTCTCAGGAGCAGGTAGGCCGCGGGGATCACCAGCATCGAGAGCAGGGGGGCGGTCAGCATGCCGCCGATCATGGGCGCCGCGATGCGGCTCATGACCTCCGAGCCGGCGCCGTGGCCGACCAGGATGGGGAAGAGGCCGGCGAGGATCACCGCGACCGTCATGGCCTTGGGGCGCACCCGCAGCAGCGCGCCTTCGCGCACGGCCTCGGCGACCTGGTCCGGCGAGGGCGAAGGCCCCCGGTCGGCCAGAGCATGTTTGAGGTAGATCAGCATGACCACGCCGAACTCCGCCGAAACCCCGGCGAGGGCGATGAACCCCACACCGGTGGCGACAGACTGGTGATAGCCCAGCAAATAGAGGATCCAGATTCCGCCGGTCAGGGCGAACGGCAGGGTTCCCATGATGAGGGCGGCCTCGTCGAGTCGGCCGAAGGTCACGTAGAGCAGGACGAAGATGATCAGCAGGGTCGCGGGCACGACGATCATCAGCCGCGCCGCGGCCCGCTGCAGGTACTCGAACTGCCCGGCATAGGCGACGCTGACCCCGGGAGAGAACCGCACGTCCCGGGCCACGGCCGTCCTGAGGTCGGAAACGACCGACGCCAGGTCGCGCCCGCGGACGTCGACGTAGACCCATGTCGATGGCCGGCCGTTCTCGGTCTTCAGCATCGGCGGACCGTCAGCGATCCGGACCTCGGCGACCGTGCCGAGCGTGATCTGCTGTCCTGACGGCGTCAGCACAGACAAGGCGCGCAGCCCTTCGAGGCTGTCGCGCAGTTCGCGCGGATACCGGACGTTGATGGGGTAGCGGGCGAGTCCCTCGATGGTCTGTCCGATGGTCTCGCCGCCGATGGCGCCGGCGACGATGGACTGCACGTCGGCGATGTTGAGGCCGTAGCGCGCGGCGGCGGCGCGGTCGATGTCGACATCGATATAGCGGCCGCCGGTCAGCCGCTCGGCCAAGGCGGAGCTCACGCCCGGCACGCCCTTGGCCGCCCGTTCCACCTCGGCGGCGATCCGGTCGATCTCGGCCAGATCGGCCCCAGAAACCTTCACTCCGATGGGGCTCTTGATGCCGGTCGCCAGCATATCAATGCGGTTGCGGATCGGAGGCACCCAGACATTGGCCAGCCCCGGAACCTGGACGGCGCGGTCAAGCTCCTCGACCAGCTTCTCTGGCGTCATGCCCGGCCGCCACTGATCGCGCGGCTTGAACTGGATGGTGGTCTCGAACATCTCCAGCGGCGCGGGGTCGGTGGCCGTCTCGGCCCGCCCGGCCTTGCCGAACACCGTCTTCACCTCCGGCACGGTCGAGATCATCCGGTCGGTCTGTTGCAGCAGGTCCGAAGCCTTGGCCGCCGACAGGCCGGGCAGGGCCGAGGGCATGTAGAGCAGGTCGCCCTCGTCCATACTGGGCAGGAACTCGCCGCCCAGCTGGCTGAGCGGCCAGGCGGTGGTGGCGAAGGCCAGGGCCGCGAGCAGCAGCGTCAGCCGGGGTCGGCCCATCACCCAGTCCAGCGCGGGTTGGTAGGCTCGGGTCAACGCCCGGTTCAGCGGATTTTCCCGCTCGGCCGGGATGCGGCCGCGGATCAGATAGCCCATCAGCACCGGGACCAGCGTGACGGACAGGATGGCCGCCGCCGCCATTGCGTAGGACTTGGTGAAGGCCAGCGGCGCGAACAGCCGGCCTTCCTGGGCTTGCAGGCTGAACACCGGCACGAACGACAGGGTGATGATGACAAGGCTCAGGAACAGCGCCGGCCCGACCTCGGCGGCTGCGTCGGTGACGACCCGCCAGCGGGCCTCGCCTTGCAGACGCTCGTCTGGATGGTCGTGCTCCCAGCGCTCGATATGCTTATGAGCGTTCTCGATCATCACGACCGCGGCATCGACCATGGCCCCGACGGCGATGGCGATGCCGCCTAGCGACATGATGTTGGCGTCCACGCCCTGGACGCGCATGACGAGAAAGGCGGCCAGCACCCCCAGCGGCAGGGTCAGGATGGCGACCAGGGCCGAGCGCGCATGCCAGAGAAACAGGCCGCAGACCAGGGCCACGACCAGGAACTCTTCCAGGAGCTTGGTGCTGAGATTGGCGATGGCCCGGTCGATCAACTGAGAGCGGTCGTAGGTGGTCACCACCTCGACCCCGGCCGGCAGGCTCGCCTTCAGGCCTTCCAGCTTGTCCCGGACGGCGGCGATGGCGGCGCGGGCGTTTTCGCCGGAGCGCAGGATCACGATCCCACCCGCCACCTCACCCTGGCCGTTCAGTTCGGCGATGCCGCGGCGCATCTCCGGTCCGACCTGGATCGTCGCCACGTCGCCCAGCCGGACCGGCACGCCGCCTGCCGCCGTCCGGATCGGAACGGCCCGGAAATCGTCCAGGTCGGTCAGGTAGCCATTGGCCCGGACCATGTATTCGGCCTCGGCCAGTTCCAGCACCGAGCCGCCGGTCTCCTGATTGGCGCGCTGGATGGCCTCGACGACGGCTTGGTGGGTGACGCCGTAGCCGGCGAGCCGGGCCGGATCGAGGACCACCTGGTATTGCTTGACCATGCCGCCGACGCTGGCGACTTCAGCTACGCCCGGCACGGTCTTGAGCTCATAGCGCAAGAACCAGTCCTGCAGGGACCGCAGCTGCGACAGGTCGTGGCGGCCGGTCCGATCGACCAGGGCGTATTCGTAGATCCAGCCCACGCCGGTGGCGTCCGGCCCAAGCGCCGGTCGGGCGCTCTCGGGCAACCTGGACTGAGCCTGGTTGAGGTATTCCAGCACCCGTGAGCGGGCCCAGTAGAGGTCGGTCCCGTCGTCGAACAGCACATAGACGAAACTGTCGCCGAAGAAGGAATAGCCGCGCACCGTGCGCGCGCCCGGGACGGACATCATTGTCGTGGCCAACGGATAGGTGACCTGGTTCTCGACGATCTGGGGCGCCTGGCCCGGATAGCTCGTGCGGATGACGACCTGAACGTCGCTGAGGTCCGGCAGGGCGTCGACCGGGGTGCTGCGCGCGGCCCACAGACCGGCGGCGAGTAGGGCCAGCGCCGCAAGCAGGACGAAGACGCGGGCCTTGACCGAGGCGCGGATGACGGCGGCGATCACGGTCTGGCCTCGACGGGGGTGAGACGCAGGATCGTCGCCTTGCCGGCCTTCAGCTCGAAGTCGAGGCGGACCCGGTCGCCGACGGCCAGGCCGCGCGTACGGGCGGCGTCGGGAAGGTCGAAGGCCATGGTCATGGCCGGCCAGTTCAAGCTGGCGATCGGCGGATGCGAAATGGTGATTGACCCGGGCGTCAAGGCTTCGACCCGTCCCGTCGTCTGGTGGACTGTCGGAGCGGCCGCCGCCGTCGCGGCGCCGGGCGATCCGATCGGCCGCGCCTCGACCCCTGAGAGGCTGGCTTCGGAATCGATCAGGAACTGGCCGGAGGCCACCACCCGCTCCCCTTCGGCGAGGCCGGCGAGGACTTCGCTCTGGCCGGCGGCCTCGCGGCCGATACGGACCTCGGCCGGGCGGAACCGCCCGCCCGGCTCGGCCAGCATGACCAGCGTACGGGTTCCGGTGCGGATCACCGCTTCGGAAGGGACGACCAGGGCGTCAGTTCCGCCACCGCCGAGGGCGATCTGGCCGAACATCCCCGGCCGCAGCCGGCCGCCACGGTTGGCGAGTTCGACGCGCCCGGTGACCGTGCGACTCTCGCCGGCCACCTCGGGCAGCAGAGCCGTGAGACGACCGGTGAACCGCTCGCCCGGGAAGGCGGCGAGCGTGACGTCCACTATCTGACCGGTGCGCAGGCGGCCGGCTAGGGCTTCAGGAACGGCGGCGTTGAGCCAGACCGTCGACAGGCCGTTGATCTCAGCCAGGGTCGCGCCCGCCGGGACGCTCATGCCAGACCGGACGCCCAAGGTGCGGATCACGCCGCCGATGGGACTGGTGACGGTGATGACGGTGCGCGGCCGGCCGCTCCGCTCGACCGAAGTGATCAGGCTCTCGGGCATGCCCAGCAGCACCAGGCGCTGGCGCGCCGCCTCGATCAGGCGATCGTCGCCGCTGCGCCGCACCGCCAGATACTCGGTCTGGGCCCCGCCCCAGTCCGGGACGAGCAGATCGGCCAGCGGCGCCCCGGCGACGATGATGTCGCCGGGCGCGCGATTGTAGGTCCGCTGCACGAATCCGGCGGCTCGGACCTGGACGACGGCGATGTCGCGCTGGTTGAAATCGACCACGGCGGTGGCGGTCAGATCGTCCGCCAGCCGACCTTGTCGCGCCGTGGCGAAGCGGACGCCCAAGGCCTGAATTCGGGACGGGTCGATGCGGACGCCCGGCGCCGCGCCGGCCTCGTCGGCGTAGCGAGGAACCAGCTGCATATCCATGAAGGGCGATTTGCCAGGTGCGTCGAAATGCTGGTCCGGGACCATGGGATCGTACCAGTAGAGCACGGCGCGGCCGTCGCCCGAGGCGGCGGTCGGCGCCTTGGCGGCCGGCAGCCATCGGCCGGCCAGCAGGCCGCCGCCCAGGCCGACGGCGAGCAACAGGACGGCCGCCGCCGCCAGCCGGGCGCGGGGGGACATGAGGCGGGTCATTGATCGGCGCTCCCATAGATGAGCGTGAGCCGCACGGCGTCGCGGGCCACGGCGGCCTCGCGGTCCAACGCCTCCAGGCGGGCGTCGGCGACGGCGGTGAAGGCTTCCAGCACCTCGCCGATCCCGGCGCGGCCCGCGCCGTAGCTGGCGGTCTCCAGGTCCGCGCGCCGCAGGGCGTCAGGCAGGACCACGTCCCGCGCCCTCAGCCATTGGTCGTGATGCATGACATGGTCTGCGAGGTCGCTCTCGAGCTGAGCCCGCAGCGTCCGCAGCGCGGCCTCGCGCTCGACACGGACCCGGGCGGCGTCGGCGGACCGGGCGGCGATCACCGGAGCCTGTCGCTGGTCGGCGAACAGAGGCAACCTGACACGCGCGCCGACCGAGACCATGTCGCCGAACATCGGGTCGCGTCGGCCGTACTCGACCTCGAACGCCCAGTCGGGCCTTTGCCCGGCCTGGGCCATGGCGACATCGGCGTCGGCGCGCGTGCCCGCCGCGGCGTAGGCCTGCAGCATCGGCAGGCGGTCCAGGGCGGCCCGCAGGGTCGCAGGATCGACCTCGACGTGAGGCGGCGTCCCGGCGGTCGTGGGCGCGGGATCGTCAGTCCAGCGGGTCACCTCAGCGCGCGCCCGGGCCTCGTCGGCCCGCAGGCCCGCGAGTCGATCTTCCAGGGCGGCCCTGAGGCGGACGGGCGCCAGCCCCGTCGCCGGCCGGTCGGCGCCCGAGGCGACGCCGGCGGGGGCGGCCTCCCACAGCGGCTCCAGGGTCGCCAGGACCTCTTCGACCGCGCGGCGCTTGCGGTCGGCGTAGTGCAGGTCGATCCAGGCCAGCCCCGCCGCGAGGCGGACGTCGCGCCGGGCGATGCCCGCCCGGGCCTCGGCCACGCCGATGTCGGCGTCGGCGACCGCGCGTTCGGCGCGCCGCCGCTCGCCGCTCGGCACGCTCTGCATCAGGCCGATGCGGGCCATGGTCATCTCGTCGTCGCCGAAGCGGCCGGCCATCGGACCCGACACCGGAAAATTGTCGACGCCGAAGGTCAACTCCGGGTCCGGCAGTCGTCCGGCCGCGTCGGCGCCGGAGCGGGCGGCTGCGACCTCCAGGTCGCTGGCTCTCAGATCCGGCGCCGACTCGGCCCGGGTCAGGGCCTGGTCGAACGTAAGGGGGTCGGCGAGGGCGGGCCCGGACGCGTGGAGCAGGGCGATCAGGCTCGCCGCGAGGCCGGCGCGGCGCGGCGCGACGCCTGGCGCGGTCGGCCAAATGGGGTTCGACATGGGTCAAGGTCCGAAAGTTGACGAGGCTCGAGCGAGCGCGACGGACGGCGGCGCGACGCCAGACGGCGTCGGCAGTCGTTCAGGGCGTGGCTTCAGGCCTGGGGCTTTGGAGGACCTTGCAGCGGCGGCGGACCGACTCCGTCGCGGTCGGTGTCGGCCGGACGCAGGACGGCCAGACGATGTGGGGGAAACGGGGCGGCCAGCGCCGCCGGGCCGGGGAAGGGAACGGCCAGGCCGGCGCAGCCGACCTTGGCGAGGCAGGCGGAGCTCATGTCCCGGCACGGCGCCTTGGACTTGGAGGACGGGTCAGAAACCGGCGCGGCCGTTTCGGGGCAGTCCGGACAGCAGTCCGACATGTCCATCGTGGTCGCCGTCGCCGGCGTCATCGGGGGCGAAGGGGTCGCATGCGCCGTCGTCTGACCGACGAAGCCGGTCAGGGCCAAGGCGACGAGAAGGGAGCGGATCAGGGCCCACATGCGAACCCGACTAGGCTCCTCACGCCATGCCGAGTCAAGATCGACGGGTCTGGAGCAAGGCCCTCGCCGGCTCCGATGAGCCGAGTTCGGCGATGACCGGGCAGTGGATTCGCCGGCCCGCCTCGCAGGCGTCGACCGCTTGCTGGAGCACACCCCGCAATCTTTGAAGGTCGGCGATCCTGGCGTCGATGCCGGCGACATGCTCGCTCGCAAGGTCCCTGATCTGGGCGCAGGCTTGCAGGCCCGGTTCGCTAAGCGCGATCAGCTTGCGAATGGCGTCGACGCCGAATCCCAGCTCCCGCGAGCGGCGAATGAACCGCAGCCTCTCGAGATGTTCGGGGTCATAGCTGCGGTGGCCGCCGCGGGTGCGGCCCGGCTTCGGCATCAGGCCGATGCCTTCGTAGTAGCGCACCGTTTCGAGGTTCACGCCGGCGCCCGCCGCCAACTTTCCGATCGTCAAGACACTCGCCGACATTTCCGCTTGATCCCGTAGCCGCTACGGGTTGCATCCTAGCGATCGATCGAGCGAGGGAAAGCCATGGACGCGCCAGAAAACAAAAACGGAAACGTTCCGGAGATGGCGGTCAGCGTGTCAGCCGCCGCCGGCGCCGCCGCGTCCCTGTTCGCTTGGGCCGCCTGTTGCGTCCTGCCGCTCGCGCTCTCGCTCGCAGGGGTCACGTTCGCGGGAGCGGCGGTGATCGCCGGGATGCGCGGCTGGCTGACGCTCGTCGCGATCGCGGCCTTGCTCGCAGGATGGGCGCTTCACTGGCGGCGGCGCCAGCGATGTCGCCGCGATGCGTCGTGCCGGCGGCCGTCGCGTGTGGCGTTCTGGCTGCTCGTGGCGGCCACGGTGCTGGTCACGCTGTCTCTGGCCTGGCAACCCATCATCGAGCCGTGGGCGCTGCCCCGCCTGGCGGTGGCCCGATGACGGCCGCGGTGGAGTTGCAGTCCACGCTGGTGTGCCCGCACTGCGGCCACTCTGCGACCGAGACCATGCCCACGAACGCCTGCCTGTATTTCTATGACTGCCTGGGCTGCGGTCGAACGCTCAAGCCCAAGGCCGGTGACTGTTGCGTCTTCTGCTCCTACGCCGACGTGCCCTGTCCGCCGATCCAGGTGGATGGAAAGGGTTGCTGCGCTTAGTCTGGCGCGATGAGCGATCACGCAACCCCCAACCTCCCGTCCCGCGACTTCGAAGCGACCTCGCGCTTCTACATCGCCCTTGGCTTCGTCCAGGGTTGGCGCGACGACGGCTGGATGATCCTGACGCGTGGCGAACTGACGCTGGAGTTCTTCCCCCATCCCGACCTCGACCCGTCGACCAACGACTTCAGCTGCTGCCTGCGACTGGACGATCTCGACACTTTCTATGAGATCTGCAAGTCGACGGGACTCGCCGAAACCTGCTGGGGCCAGCCGCGCCTGCATGCGCCGAGGGTCGAGGACTGGGGCGGCTGGGTGGGCGCCCTGATCGATCCCGACGGAACGCTGCTTCGACTGATACAAAACTGAGGCCGCCGGAGATCCCGGCGCGACAATCGGCCGGGCGCAAAGTGTCCGCGCCACGCCCTTGCGACGCTTCAGGTCTGGAGGCGCGCGACCGCGCCGGCGACGCCGCCGCCAAGAGCTAAGTCCGTATGTCCTTTCCCTCGTCCGGCGTGATGCCGGATGCTGC
>MGLN01000158.1 GCA_001796045.1 Caulobacterales bacterium RIFOXYB1_FULL_67_16
CCTGGTCCGCGTCTTCGACGGGGTGCTGAAGACCGGCATGCGGGTCAAGATGATGCGCAACGGCTCGACCCACCTGATCGACCGCGTCGGCGTCTTCCTGCCCAAGAACACCCCGGTGGACCAGCTGGGCCCCGGCGAGGTCGGCTTCATCACCGCCCAGATCAAGGAAGTCGCCCACGCCGCCGTCGGCGACACCATCACCGACGAGAAACGCCCCACGGCCGAACCGCTGAAGGGGTTCAAGGAGGTCCAGTCGGTGGTCTTCTGCGGCCTGTTCCCGGTCGACGCCGCCGACTTCGAGGACCTGCGCGCCGCCATCGGCAAGCTGCGGCTGAACGACGCCAGCTTCACCTATGAGATGGAATCCAGCGCCGCCCTGGGCTTCGGCTTCCGCTGCGGCTTCCTGGGTCTGCTGCACCTGGAGATCATCCAGGAGCGGCTGAGCCGCGAGTTCAACCTAGACCTGATCGCGACGGCCCCCTCGGTCGTCTACAAGATCGGCCTGCGCGACGGCTCCGAGATGGACCTGCACAATCCGGCCGACCTGCCCGACGTGATGCAGATCGACACCATCGCCGAACCTTGGATCAAGGCCACCATCCTGACCCCCGACGACTATCTGGGCGGGGTGATCAAACTGTGCCAGGACCGCCGCGGCCAGCAGGTGGAGCTGTCCTATGTCGGCAGCCGCGCCATGGTGGTCTACGAACTGCCGCTGAACGAGGTGGTGTTCGACTTCTACGACCGGCTGAAGTCCATCTCCAAGGGCTACGCCTCGTTCGACTACGAGATCACCGAATACAAGGTCGGCGACCTGGTGAAGATGAGCATCCTCGTCAACGCCGAGCCGGTGGACGCCCTGTCCATGCTGGTCCACCGCCAGCGGGCCGAGACGCGCGGCCGGGGCATGGTGGAGAAGATGAAGGAGCTGATCCCGCCCCATCTGTTCCAGATCCCGATCCAGGCGGCCATCGGCGGCAAGATCATCGCCCGCGAGACCGTGCGCGCCCTGCGCAAGGACGTGACCTCGAAATGCTACGGCGGCGACGCCACCCGCAAGAAGAAGCTTCTGGAGAAGCAGAAGGCCGGCAAGAAGCGGATGCGCCAGTTCGGCAAGGTCGAGATCCCGCAGGAAGCCTTCATCGCCGCCCTGAAGATGGACGAGGACTGATTCCTCGGCGTTACCCTTTCGGTTGGGGATCGATGTCGTCATCCCCGACGGGGGAGGAACGCGGCAGATTCCGGCGGCAGAGCTCGGGGCGAGGTCGGAGGAGTAGGTCGAGAAATCGCGCCTAACGCCGCACCACCTTGACGCACCCCGCCGCCTCGCGGGCGCGGTCGCGGGCTTCGTCCACGTCGGCGCCGCGGGCCGTGGCGACGCCCATGCGGCGGCGCTCATAGGCTTCGGGCTTGCCGAACAGGCGCAGGTCGGCGGTGGGGACGGAGAGGGCGTCGGCGATCCCTTCGAAGGCGATCCCTTGCGCCTCCAGGCCGCCGTAGATGACGGCGCTGGCGGCGGGTTCGCGCTGGGTCACGTCGACCGGCAGGCCCAGGATGGCGCGGGCGTGGAGAGCGAACTCGCTCATCGTCTGGCTGGCCAGGGTGACGAGGCCGGTGTCGTGGGGGCGGGGCGAGACCTCGGAGAACCAGACCTGGTCGCCCTTGACGAAGAGTTCGACGCCGAAGACGCCGAGACCGCCCAGCGCCTCGGTGACCTTGCCGGCGATGTCCTGGGAGGCGGCAAGCGCAGCGGGGGACATGGCCTGGGGCTGCCAGCTCTCGACATAGTCGCCCTTGACCTGACGGTGGCCGATGGGGGCGCAGAAGGAGGTAGCGGTCGAGCCGTCGGCGGCGCGCGAGCGGACGGTCAGCAGGGTGATCTCGAAATCGAAGTCGATCCGACCCTCGACGATGACGCGGGCGCCGGCGACCCGGCCGCTGTCCTGCGCATAGGTCCAGGCGTCGGCGATTTCATCGGGGCTTTCGACGAAGGACTGGCCCTTGCCGGACGAGGACATGACCGGCTTGACGAAGCAGGGGTAGCCGACGGTTTCGGCGCCGGCGGCGAGTTCCTGGGCGCTGCCGGCGAAGGCGTAGGGGCTGGTGGGCAGGTCAAGCTCTTCGGCGGCGAGACGGCGGATGCCCTCGCGGTTCATGGTGAGTTGCACGGCACGGGCCGTGGGGATGACGCGGGCCATGCCGGCGGCCTCGATGTCGGCCAGGACCTCGGTGGCGATGGCCTCGATCTCGGGCACGATGATGTGCGGGGCCTCGGCCATGATCAGGCCGTTCAGCACCTGGGGATCGGTCATCGGAATGACGTGGCTGCGGTGGGCCACCTGCATGGCCGGGGCGTTCGGATAACGGTCGACGGCGACGACCTCGACCCCCAGCCTTTGCAGCTCGATGGCGACCTCCTTGCCCAGTTCGCCCGAGCCCAGAAGCATGACGCGGACGGCGGTGTCGGAAAGCGGGGTGCCGAGTTTCATCGGAAATCCTCAATTCGTCGTGGAAGGCGCGGTTTAGACCAGGATGGGCCGGTCGTCAGCGGCGTAGGCGTCCGAAAGGACAGGTCCGGAATCCGCCGATTGGGCTAGGCGTGGCGAGGTCGTGTGTGCCACCATCGGTCTGGGCGCCGCAGCACGGGCGCCGCGTTCTGATGCGACCGGGGATGGGAATGAGCGGGACTTCAATCGGCGAGGCTGTCGCCGCGGGAGCGGAAGATTTCGCCTTCTTCTATGATGAAGACAGACGGCGACCCACCCCCTATCAGGCGGGCGGCGAGTATTTTCGTCGCGGCAAGGACCGGATGGACCGGACCTTCGCCCTGATCGCCCCGTATGTGGTCGACAAGGATGTTCTGGATATCGGTGCGTCGCCCTTCTACCTGCTCTATCGGGCGAAGGCGGCGGGCGCGCGCCTGTGTCACGGCGTCTATTTCGCCAACGACGACCATCCGCTGCGGCCGTACCGGACCATTCATTCGGCCGCAGGACCGGTCGAGATCAGTCACGCCGACGTGGAGAACGAGGGGCTTCCGTTCGCGGAGGACTCGCTGGACGTTGTGACGGCCTGCGAAATCCTGGAGCATTTCGACGCCTTTCCGGTCAAGCTGTCGACCGAGATCCGGCGGGTGCTGAAGCCCGGCGGTCATCTGTGCATCACGGTGCCGAACGTCTGTTCGATCGCCCATATCCTGAAGCTGATCGCGCAGAAGAATATCTATATGCGCTATCGCGCCGACGCGACCGGGCGGCACAAGCACGAATACACCCTGTCCCAGCTGAGGGACTACGTCGACTATCTGGGGATGGAGGTCGTCAAGATCGGCGTCATGCCGTCGCCGACCTCGAATAAATATGTGCTGCGGCCCTTCTATCGCCTGTTGGCGCGGATCCCGGTGCTGAGACTGTATTCGCCGGTTCTCTATGTGCTGGCGCGCCAGCCGGGGGTGAAGCCGACGACCGATCTGACCCGGCCGCCGTCGTCGATCTACGAGGATATTTCGTCCACCGAAGAGGACTGAAGAGGCGCGGGGTTCGCCGCAGCCGCGTCAGGGTGCGGGGACGGCGTAGAGGCGGCGGAAGGCGTCCAGGGCCGCGCCGTGGTAGATGGTGGCGTGGGTCTCGCTCGGGCGGGGGGTGAAGCTCCAGCTCAGGCCGGGCAGGGCGTGGTCGCGCAGATTAGCGGTGAGGACGTCCATCGGGGCCTGCATCTCGGGGCCCTCGTCGCCCAGGGTCAGGATCAGGGTGCGTGGCGCGTTCGACTGGTCGCGCAGACGGGCGCCGGACTGACGCGCCAGTTCGCCCCCGTCCCACCACAGACTGGGGCTGACGGCGACATAGGCGTCGAACATCTGGGGTTCCTTGAGGAAGGTCTCGACCACGAACAGGCCGGCCAGGGACTCGCCCATCAGGGCGGTTTTGCCGCTGGTGCGGAAGCGGGTCTCGACGAAGGGCTGGACCTCTTCGGCCAGGAAGCGGCGGAAACGGTCCGAATGGCCCTGGGTCGGATAGCGGGCGATCAGTTCGGGATTGTCGGTCGGCAGGGCCAGTTCGTTGCGGCGGTCGACCGAGGCGATGCCGACCACGATCACGTCGCGGGTCGTGCCGACGACGGTTCCCAGCTGGGCGAGGCCCGAGATGTGGTGGAAGTCCTGATCCTGGCCGCCGTCGAGGACATAGAGGACGGGATAGGTCTTGCCGCTGTCGGCATAGCCGGGCGGGAGCCAGACGTTGATCTCGCGCGTCGCGCCCATGACGGCGGAGGGCAGGGCGTAGGACCGGCCGATGACGATGGGGGTTTCGACGGGGGCGGGGGTTTGGGCGTCGGCGGCGGGGGCCGCCAGACCGAGGGTCAGAAGAAGGCCGAGGACGCCGGGTTTCATCGTCAGCTCCACCTGATCCCTCTCCCCTTGCGGGAGAAGGTGGCCCGAAGGGCCGGATGAGGGGTTGGATGATGCGAAACGGCTCGGCCGGCGTGACCCCTCGCCCGACCGCGCCAGGACGACGGCTGCGCCGCCGTGCGCGGTCTCCGTCTCCCGCAGGGGGAGAGGGAGGTGAAGAGAGATTAAAGCCGCGCCTTGACGGCCGCGACGACGGCGTCGGCGGTGATGCCGAACTTGTCGTAGAGGACTTCGGCCGGAGCCGAGGCGCCGAAGCCGGTCATGCCGACGAAGGCGCCGTCTTCGCCGATGAACCGCTCCCAGCCTTGCTTGATCGCGGCCTCGACGGCGACACGCACCGTGCCGCGGCCGATGACCGAGGCCTGGTAGGCGGCGTCCTGCTGCTCGAACAGTTCGAAACAGGGGACGGAGACGACGCGGGTCGGCACGCCTTCGGCTTCCAGGGCTTCGGCCGCCTTCAGGGCCAGGGCCAGTTCCGTGCCCGTGCCGAACAGGGTGGCCTTGGCCTCGCCCGAGGCCGCCTTGATCTCATAGGCGCCCTTGGCGGACAGGTTTTCCGTCGCTGCGACCGTGCGCACTGCCGGGGTCTTCTGGCGCGACAGGGCCATGGCCGAGGGGGTGGTCTTGGCCTGCAGGGCGATCTGCCAGCACTCCATGGCCTCGACCGTGTCGGCGGGGCGGAAGACGTTCAGGTTCGGGATGGCGCGAAGCGCCGCCAGATGTTCGACCGGCTGGTGGGTCGGGCCGTCCTCGCCCAGGCC
>MGLN01000159.1:0-1791 GCA_001796045.1 Caulobacterales bacterium RIFOXYB1_FULL_67_16
TGACCGGCGATATATGTAGTTCGCCCTAGGTCCGTCTTTACGATTCGTCTCGATCCGGGACGCCAAGGTCAGGGCTCAAGTCCTGAGTCCTTTGCCGCGGCGCCCGGAGGCTGTTTTGAACAAGATCCTGTCCGACACCAAGGTCGCGGTGAAGATCATCGTGCCCCTGATCCTGCTGGCCCTGGTGGGCCTGGGGGGCGCGGCTGTCAGCGCCTGGGCGATGAAGAAGGTCAACGCCGACTATTCCCGGCTGGTCGATGTCGAAAACGTCGCCATGGTGAAGATGATCCGGGTCAACCGGAACCTGCAGGGCCTGGGCTACGACGTCTACAAGGTCTTCGCCTACGACGGCGCCTCCACCGAGGCGCGCGAGTCGGCGAAGCACGCGACGGACAAGATCGAAACGATCAAGACCCTGATGGACGAGGCCGAGACTCTGGCGCCGCAATGGAAGGCGGAGATCGAAAGCTTTCGCGCGCCCCTGGACGAGGTCCGCGCCCTGGCGGTGCGATCCATCGAGCTGGATCTCGCCAATGACGCGGCCGGCGGGCGCGCGGTCCTGGCCGAGATGGACGCGAAGGCGGGCGAACTGGTCCCGAAGCTGACCGCCTTTACCAACGCCAAGATCGAGGCCAGCGCCCAGGAGTCGGCCCGGCTGTCGCAAAAGGTCGACGCCGTCGTCTGGACGACCCTGATCGCCATTTTCGCCGCGACCGTCCTGGCCCTGGGCCTGGGCCTGATCGTCTCGCGCTCCATCGTCGCGGCCCTGACCGGCATCGGCGACCGGATGGGCCGGCTGTCCGGCGGCGACACCTCGATCGACGTGCCCCACGCCCAGCGCAAGGACGAACTGGGCAAGATGGGCGTCGCCCTGCTCGCCTTCCGCGACGCGGCCGTCGAGAAGATGGAGCTGGAGGCCGAGGGCGCGGCCCTGCGCACCCAGTCGGACGAGGAGCGGGCCCGCAACCAGCGCGCCGCCGACGCCCTGGCCCGCGAGCAGGCGGCCGTGGTGGCGGCTCTGGGCGAAGGCTTGGACCATCTGACGCGCGGCGACCTGACCTACACCATCACCCAGGACTTCCCGGCCGACTACGCCAAGCTGAAGGCCGACTTCAACGCCGCCATCGCCCAGCTGCAACAGGCCATGGGCGTGGTCCTGGGCAATGTCGCGGCCATTCGCGCCGGCGCCGGCGAGATCTCCCACGCCGCCGACGACCTGTCGCGCCGCACCGAACAGCAGGCGGCCAGCCTGGAAGAGACCGCCGCGGCGCTCGACGAAATCACCGCCACCGTCAACAAGACGGCCTCGGGCGCCCGCCAGGCCTCGGATGTGGTCCAGTCGGCCAAGGGCGACGCCGAGACCTCGGGCGTCATCGTCCGCGACGCCGTGTCGGCCATGCACGCCATCGAGAGCTCCTCGGCCCAGATCAACCAGATCATCGGGGTGATCGACGAGATCGCCTTCCAGACCAATCTGCTGGCCCTGAACGCGGGCGTCGAGGCGGCCCGCGCCGGCGAGGCCGGTCGCGGCTTCGCCGTCGTGGCCTCCGAGGTCCGCGCCCTGGCCCAGCGTTCGGCGGAGGCGGCGAAAGAGATCAAGACCCTGATCTCGGCCTCGACCACCCAGGTGGGCTCGGGGGTCAAGCTGGTCGGCCAGACCGGCGAGGCCCTGCAGCGGATCGTGGACCGCGTCGCCGAAATCGACGGCCTGGTGTCGGAAATCGCCGCCTCGGCCCAGGAACAGGCAACCGGCCTGGCCCAGGTCAATACGGCCGTCAACCAGATGGACCA
>MGLN01000159.1:1866-7075 GCA_001796045.1 Caulobacterales bacterium RIFOXYB1_FULL_67_16
CGCGCCCGCCGCCGCGCCGCGATCCGCGCCCAAGCCCGCCGCCCCGGCCAAGGCCCCCTCGGCCGCCCCGGCTCGCTCGACCCATATGGCGGCGGCGCTGAAGGTCATCGGTCGCGGCGGCGCCGCCCCCGCGTCCGAGCCGGAGGCCGACGCCTCGGCGGGCTGGGAAGAATTCTAGGCGGCTTCGTCGAGGACGGTCTGGCGCGGCGGCGATGAACCGCCCAGCTTAGGCCGTCTTCACCGGAGCCCTTGAATGACCCTCTCGATCTACGACTTCGCCACGCCCGTTCTGGCGCGCGGCCTCGCCAATCTGTCCGGTTTCCTGGACAAGGCCGTGGCGGAGGGTTTCGACGAGACCGTCCTGATCCAGGCCCGGCTGCACGACGACATGCGCCCCCTGGCCGCCCAGGTGCAGTTGGCCTCGGATACGGCCAAGGGCGCCGTGGCCCGGCTGGCGGGCGTGGACAACCCGGCCATGGCCGATACGGAGACGACCTTCGCCGAACTGAAGGACCGGATCGCCCGCACCCTGGCCTTCATCGAGGGCGTGGACCCGGCCGCCTTCGCCGGCGCCGAGACCCGGTCGATCAGCCTGAAGACGCCGAGCCGGGAACTGAACTTCGACGGCCTGGGCTATCTGACCAGTTTCGTCCTGCCCAACTTCCATTTCCACGTCACGACCGCCTACGCCGTCCTGCGCAAGGAGGGCGTGCCGCTGGGCAAGATGGATTATCTGGGACGGCTCAGCCTCGCTCAGTAGCCAGGGTTGCAATCCGAGGTGAGCGCGGCATTCTTCGGTAGGCTATGTCGGGCGCCGGGGATTGCGAAATGAAGCGAGGCAGTCCCGGACCAAACATCCATCACCTGGCGGCCTGCGTCCTCTACGCGCCGGGTCTTTCCCTGATCGCCTTTTTCGCCTGTGTTTTGCTGGCCTCCATTCCGCAGGCGCTCACCGGAGGCGTCGATGGCGGCTTGGCGATCGACGCCATCTTCTCGGGCGTCGTCAGCCTCATCGCCCTGTTCATTCTTGTGACCCTGTGGGGACTCATCCCCGCCCTCCTTTTCGGCGGCGTCGGATGCTGGCTCGCCGAGCGTAGCCTGCAAGCGCGAGCCTGGTGGGCCTGGGGCCTGGCCGGGTGTGCAAGCGCGAGCGTCTACGTCCTTGTTTCGTTGATTTGCCGCTCTTTCGCACCGACTGCGGGCTTTCTGATGGCGCCTTGGATGTTTCGGGCCGGGCTCACGCCCGGCGCCGAGGGCGTTTTCGGGGCCCTCGACATGGTCCTGGCGGCCAGCGTGGCCGGCATAGTGACGGGCGGGTTTCTGGCCGGCGCCCTCTATTTCCGCCTCTGTCGCGGTCGGTGGGCGCCGATTGGGGCTGACAAGCGAATGTGAAAGGCCTATATGGCGCTCCACATCGTTAGACCGGCGTCCAACGGCGTCGTTCAAAGCGGCGGCCCGGACGGACCGCCGCTTTTGTTTTGGATATTCGCCGCTTGCGCGCAAAGACCGCCCAGGACCGCCAATTGCTGGAGCTGATCGACCCGATCGCGGAGTCGCTCGGGCTCGAGGTCGTGCGCGTTCGTCTGATGAGCGGCTCCAAGCGCCAGCGCCTGCAGATCATGGCCGAACGCCCGTCCGACCACGACATCTCGGTGGAGCAATGCGCCAAGCTGAGCCGGGCCGTGTCGGAGGTGTTCGACGCCGCCGACCCCATCTCCGGCGAATATCTGCTGGAGGTCTCCTCCCCCGGCATCGACCGCCCCCTGACCCGCCCCATCGACTTCGACCTGTTCGAGGGCGAGGAGGCGCGGCTGGAGACGGACCGGATGATCGAGGGCCGCAAACGCTTCAAGGGCGTGCTGGCCGGGTTCGAGGACGGCAATGTCCTGATCGACCTGGAGGGCGAGGAGGACACCGCCCTGATCCCCTTCGACTGGTTGAGCGATGCGAAACTGGTCCTGACCGACGCCCTGATGAAACGGGGCGCCGCCATCCGCGCCGCCCGCGGCGAACCTGAAGACGACGGCCTGCCCGAAGGGGCGGCCGAAGACGCTGACACCGACACCACGACCCCTTCTGAGGACAAAGCCTGATGGCCGTCACCGGTATTTCCGCCAATCGCCTCGAACTGCTGCAGATCGCCGAGGCCGTGGCCCGCGAGAAGAACATCGACCGCGAAATCGTCATCGAGGCGATCGAGGAGGCGATCCAGAAGGGCGCCAAGTCGCGCTACGGCGCCCATCACGACATCCGCGCCAAGATCGACCACAAGACCGGCGAACTGTCCCTGACCCGTCACGTCACCATCGTCGAGGACGACTGGCAGCCGGAAGACGAGCTGGAGGAGTTCAACGACAGCGCCATGGTGCGTCTGCGCGACGCCCTGAAGCGCGACCCCGAGGCCGAGGTCGGCAAGGAATATGTCGAACAGCTGCCGCCGTTCGAGTTCGGCCGGGTCCAGACCCAGATGGCCCGCCAGGTCGTGACCGGAAAGGTCCGCGAGGCCGAGCGCGCCAACCAGTACGAAGAGTTCAAGGATCGCGTCGGCGAGATCGTCAACGGCACGGTCAAGCGCGTGGAATACGGCAACACCATCGTCGACCTGGGCCGGGGCGAGGGCGTCATGCGCCGCGACCAGTCCATCCCGCGCGAGGTGTTCAACATCGGCGACCGGATCCGCACCTACATCTACGACGTCCGGCCCGAGGCCAAGGGCCCGCAGGTCATGCTGTCGCGCGCCCATCCGGGCTTCATGGCCAAGCTGTTCGCCCAGGAAGTGCCGGAAGTCTATGACGGCGTGATCGAGATCCGCGCCGCCGCGCGCGACTCGGGCTCGCGCGCCAAGATGGCCGTCCTGTCGAACGACAGCTCGATCGACCCCGTCGGCGCCTGCGTCGGCATGCGCGGCTCGCGCGTTCAGGCGGTCGTCGCCGAACTGCAGGGCGAGAAGATCGACATCATCCAGTGGAACCCGGACGAGCCCACCTTCATCGTCAACGCCCTGGCTCCGGCCGAGGTGTCCAAGGTGGTGCTGGACGAGGAAGCCGGCCGCGTGGAAGTGGTCGTGCCCGACGAACAACTGTCGCTGGCCATCGGCCGTCGCGGCCAGAACGTGCGCCTGGCCAGCCAGCTGACCGGCTGGCAGATCGACATCATCACCGAGAGCCAGGACTCCGAGCGTCGTCAGCGCGAGTTCGGCGAGCGCACCGCCCTGTTCCAGGAAGCCCTGGACGTGGATGAGGTCATCGCCCAGCTGCTGGTCACCGAAGGCTTCGCCACGGTGGAAGACCTGGCCTATGTCGACCCCTACGAGGTCTCGGAAATCGAGGGCTTCGACGAGGAGACGGCCGAGGAGCTGCAGACCCGCGCCCGCGAATATCTGGACCGCAAGGCCGCCGAACTGGACGCCAAGCGCACTGAACTGGGCGTCGAGGACGCGGTTCTGGACGTGCCGGGCGTGACCCTGGCCATGGCCGTCGCCTTGGGTGAAGGCGGGGTCAAGACCGTCGAGGACCTGGCCGACCTGGCCACGGACGAAATCCGCGGCGGTTACGAGGTCAGGAACGGCGAACGGGTCAAGGTCCCGGGCGTACTGGAAAGCTTCAACCTGGCCCAGGAAGACGCCGAGCTGCTGATCCTGCAGGCCCGCGTGGCCGCCGGCTGGATCGACGCCTCGGAACTGCCGCAGCCCGAGCCCGAAGAGGACGAGGGCGACTACGCCGAGGGCGAATACGACCCGGATCAGGTGTTCGGAGAGGCTCCCGCCGACGAACAGGCCGAAGACGCCGCGGAGGTCCTCGACGAGGACGCCTCCGAACCGTCGAACGCGTGATGGGAGACCTGGCCGCATATGAGCTTGCGCGACGCAACGATTGATCGGGAACGCCGGGACCTCGTCTCTCACGAGGTCATGGACGAATCTCGTCTGATCCGTTTCGTCGCCGGGCCCGACGGCCAGGTGGTTCCCGATCTGGGCCGGAAACTGCCCGGGCGCGGCCTGTGGGTCGAGGCCAGCCGCGCCTCGGTCGAGGCGGCGGTCAAGAAAAACGGCTTCACCCGCGCCGCCAAGACGAAGCTGACGGCCCCCGCCGACCTGGCCGACCTGGTCGAACGCCTGCTGGTCCGGCGTTGTCTGGACCAGCTGGGTCTTGCCCGGCGCGAGGGCGTTCTTATATCCGGCTTCGAAAAGTCCGCCGCCGCCCTGCGGTCCGGCAAGGCCGCCTGGGTGATCGAGGCCGCCGACGGCTCGGCCGACGGGCGGGGAAAAATCCTGGCCCTGGCGCGTCATCAGACCGCGAAAATCTGCGGCGCCTTCACGACGGACGATTTGAGTTTGGCCCTTGGGCTGGAAAATGCGATACACGCCGTCCTGCTTGCGGGCGGACGCGCCGATCGGTGGACCCTGGAGGTCGAACGACTGGCTGGATTTCGGCCGCTTCGCCCCCCGCACTGGGAGATTTCCGGTGTCGAGGACGGATCGGCGGGCGCACCCCCGTCAGGGGCGAGCTGAGGATTTTGGCGGCCGAGGGCCTGTCTCCAAGGGCGGAGACGGGCTCACGGTCGTTCATGTGTATTAGACGATGAGGACGGCGGGCCTTTCCGCCCCGAGTAAAGCGACCGGATGAGCGACGAAAACGACAAGACCAACCAGGGCCAGGGCCAGGGCAATCAGGGCGGAACGCCGTCCCAGTCGGGGCCGCGCGCCCCGCTGAGCCTGAAGCCGCGCGTCGTGGGATCGGTGCCGACCGGCACCGTCAAGCAGAGCTTCAGCCACGGGCGGTCCAAGACGGTGGTGGTCGAGACCAAGCGCCGTCCGGGCGCCGGCGGGCCGCAGCGGCCGCAGGGCTTCGACGTCGCGCGTCCGCAACAGGCCGCGTCGCAGAACCGGCCCCAGGGCCCGCGTCCGTCCCAACCGGCCGGCGGCGCCCTGTCGGCCGAGGAGCAGGAGGCCCGCCGCCGCGCCATCGCTCTGGCGACCCAGGCCAACGCCGCCAAGGCCGCCGCCGAAGCCGCCGCCAAGGCCCAGGCCGAAGCCGCCGCCCGCGAACAGGCCGCCGCCAACGAACGCGCCGCCCAGGCCGCGCGCGACGAGGCCGCCGCCGCCAAGGCCGCCGCCGAAGCCGCCCGGGCCGAGGCCGCCAAATTGGCCGCCGCCGCGCCTCAGCCGGTCAAGCCTGCGCCCAAGCCGACCCCGGCTCCGACGCCGGCT
>MGLN01000159.1:7162-8413 GCA_001796045.1 Caulobacterales bacterium RIFOXYB1_FULL_67_16
GACCGTCCCCAGGGCGGCCGTCCCGGCCCCGGCGGCCAGCGTCCCCAGGGCGCCAAGCCGGCCGAGCCGGTCCGCTATTCGGCCCTGAACCCCCGCCCGGCCCCCGGCGCCGCCCGCCCCGGCGGCCCGCGCACCGGCCCCGGCGGCCGAGCGGCTCCGAACGCCCCGCCCGCGACCCCGGAAGTGGCCCGTCCCAGCCGCGCGCCCGGCGCCGGCTTCGGCCGCCCCGTCGCGCGCGACGACGACCGCGACAAGCGTTTCTCCGACGCCGGCAAGGCGGTCAGCCGCACCCGCGGCGAGCCCAAGCGCCGCGAAGGCCGGATGACCATCCAGTCCGTGGTCGGCGACGGCGACGCCGCCGAGCGCATGCGCTCGCTGGCTTCTGTCCGCCGCGCCCGCGAACGCGAGAAGGAAAAGCGCAAGGGCGGCTCCACCGACGCGCCGAACCGTCCGCGCGAAGTGGTCATTCCTGACGTCATCACCGTGCAGGAGCTGTCCAACCGGATGGCCGTGCGCGGCGTCGACATCATCAAGTTCCTGATGAAGCAGGGCATGATGATGAAGATCAACGACGTGATCGATTCCGACACCGCCGAACTGGTGGCGGAAGAGTTCGGCATGGCGGTCAAGCGCGTGTCCGAATCCGACGTCGAGACCGGCTTCATCGCCGAGGCGGACGACGAGGGCGCCACCGAGACCCGCGCCCCGGTCGTGGCCATCATGGGCCACGTCGACCACGGCAAGACCTCGCTGCTGGACGCGCTGCGCACCACCGATGTGGCGGGCGGCGAAGCCGGCGGCATCACCCAGCACATCGGCGCCTATCAGGTGCGTCTGGAAGACGGCCAGAAGGTCACCTTCCTGGACACCCCGGGCCACGCCGCCTTCTCGGCCATGCGGGCGCGCGGCGCCAATGTGACCGACATCGTGGTTCTGGTCGTGGCCGCCGACGACGGCGTCATGCCCCAGACGATCGAGGCGATCCAGCACGCCAAGGCGGCCGAGGCCCCGCTGATCGTCGCCGTCAACAAGATGGACAAGCCCGGCGCCACCTCGCAGAAGGTCGTCAACGAGCTGCTGCAGCACGAGGTCATCGCCGAGAGCCTGGGCGGCGAGACCCAGATCATCGAGGTCTCCGCCAAGGAGCGGATGAACCTGGACGGTCTGCTGGAAGCCATCCTGATCCAGGCCGAGGTCATGGACCTGCGCGCCAACCCCGACCGTTCGGCCGAGGGCGTGGTCATCGAGGCC
>MGLN01000160.1:0-3418 GCA_001796045.1 Caulobacterales bacterium RIFOXYB1_FULL_67_16
CGCCTGCCGGACTGTGTGCTCGCTCATCGAGGCGAGAGTTGGAGTCGAGACATGACTGTCGCCGCTATGGCCGCCATGGCTGTCTCGAAAAGTCACCATGCGCTCGCGGAGGCGGTCATGAACCTTGACGAGGATTGGGTTTCCAAGATCAACAACGGCGACTGGGACTGATCGGAAGGTCCTCCAACCACCCCGAACAGCCCTTCGGAATGTCTGCGTTCTGCACAGCCGACGAGGCCTAAAAGCCAAAGGCCAGCCTCACACCCGCGGCGGCGGGCCGAACTTGCCGGACTGGTAGTCCTGAATGGCCTGGATGATTTCCTCGCGGGTGGTCATGACGAAGGGGCCGTGGCTGAAGACCGGCTCCTTGATCGGCTCGGCGTGGCCGAGCAGGACGACGGCCCCGGTCTTGTCTGTGCTTTGGGCCGTGATCTCGACCGCGTCGCCGTCGCCCAGGGCGGCCAGGTTCCATTCGGGCACGGGGGTTCCGGCGACCGACACCTGGCCGTTGATCGCATAGAAGAAGACGGTGCGGCCGGGCGCGACCGGGACTTCGAACCGGGCGCCGGCGGGCAGGCGGACGATGGCCAGATGGATGTCGATCAGCGACTGGATCGGCGCCTTGACCCCCAGCCATTCGCCGGACACCGGCTCGACCACCACGCCGCCCTCGGTGGTGAAGGTGGGGATGTCGGCGGCCTGAAGCCCCACATAGGCGGGCCGGGTCATCTTCAGCCGGGACGGCAGGTTCACCCACAGCTGCAGGATCTCCATCGGCCCGCCGTCGCGCTTGAAGTCGGCCGGCGACAGTTCGGCGTGGATCAGGCCCGAGCCGGCGGTCATCCACTGGATCCCGCCCGCCTTGATGATGCTTTCGCCGCCGCCGGAGTCGTTGTGGGCCAGTTCGCCGTCCAGGATGAAGGTGACGGTCTCGAACCCCCGATGCGGGTGCGGGCCGAACGGCAGGCCGGCGTTGTTCGGCGGATAGGTCTGGGGCCCGTGATGATTCAGGAACAGGAAGGGATCGACCTGATCCAGGTCCGGACCAGGCACCGGCCGACGCGTGGTCAGGTCGCCTATGTCGTCGCGATAGGCGGGATGAAGGCGCAAAACGGGGCGGGGCGTGGCGGGGCTCATCCGCTACATATAGGGTGGCGGATCGCGGATTTCGAGAGACCTTCGTCGTCAGGGCCGAGGCCGGCGCCGCCGTCATCCGAGGCGAGACCCCGGACGTAAATCCCTTATCTCGCCAAGCGATCGAGCGCGATCATGCACAAACCCGGAAGATCACGACAAACAGACGCCCAATACGGCCCAAGAATTCGACTTGTGCGCCGCCGTGCGTTGACACCGCCGTTCTAGGATCACAAAAGCCTTCGCAACCGCACACGGCGATTGAATTCATTCGCTTTTGAGAAGCATTCGCATGACTCAGCCCAAGCCGAACCCGGGGGTTGCATCGGGCGACCGAACCGGTCGTTTCGTCATCCAGCCCAACGGCCATCTGACCCCGCTCTCGCCCCATATGGGAATCTGGCGCTGGCACGTGACCATGGCCGCCTCGATCCTGTTCCGCGCCACCCTGATCGCGGCCAGCGTCGGCCTGGTCTTCGTCGTCGCCTGGCTGGGCGCCCTGGCCTTCGGGCCGGAGACTTATGAGACGGCTTTGGCCCTGGCGGGCTCGCCGCTGGGCCTGTTCGTCGGCTTCGGCCTGACCGTCATCCTGTTCTCCTTCATCCTGAACGGCGCGCGCCACACGATCAACGACACCGGCAACGGGCTGACGATCAAGTCGGCGACTGCGCTGTCCAACATCGCGGTCTGGGCGCCGGTCCCCCTGGCGATCCTGTTCTGGGTCGTCCTGTTCGCTGTCGGGAGGGTCTCGCTGTGAGCGGCGCCGCGAAGTTCAAGAACAAGGTCAAGATTTCCGAGCGCCACGGCGGCGGCGAATGGCTGGCCGAGCGGGTCCTGCTGACGGCTCTGCTGCCGCTGGGCCTGTGGGTCGCCTCGACCGGCTTCACCCTGGCGGGCGCCGCCTATGACGCCGTGCTGGACTGGTTCGCCAAGCCTCTGAACGCCGTCCTGCTGTCGGTCACGGCGGTGCTACTGTTCGGTTACCTCAGCCTGGCCTGGAAGGTCATCCTCGAGGACTACGTGCCCCAGATCGGCGCCCGCAAGGCCCTGACGGGCCTCGTCAACCTGGTCTTCTTCGTGCTGGCGGCCGCCAGCCTCTTCTTCATCGTGCGGCTGGCGCTGGGTTCCGCGCCCCTGCCCGCCGGCATCGGAGCCTGATCCCCCTCATGGCTGCTTACGAACTGATCGATCACGAATACGACGTCGTCGTCGTCGGCGCCGGGGGCTCCGGCCTCCGCGCGGCCCTCGGCGCCGCCCAGCAGGGACTGAAGGTCGCCTGCGTCACCAAGGTTTTCCCGACCCGCTCCCACACCGTCGCGGCCCAGGGCGGCATCTCCGCCTCGCTCGGCAATATGGGCGAGGACAGCTGGCAGTGGCACATGTACGACACCGTCAAGGGGTCGGACTGGCTGGGCGATCAGGATTCGATCGAATATCTGGTCCGCAACGCGCCCAAGGCCGTCTATGAGCTGGAACACTGGGGCGTGCCCTTCTCGCGCACCGAGGAAGGCAAGATCTATCAGCGCGCCTTCGGCGGCATGACCCGTAACTTCGGCGAAGGGCCGGTGCAACGCACCTGCGCCGCCGCCGACCGTACCGGCCACGCCATCCTGCACACCCTGTACGGCCAGTCGGTGCGCCGCGAGGTGAAGTTCTTCATCGAATATTTCGCGCTGGACCTGATCATGCAGGACGGCGCCTGCACCGGCGTGACGGCGCTTCAGCTCGATAACGGCCAACTGCACCAATTCCGCGCCAAGATGGTGGTGCTGGCGACCGGCGGATACGGCCGGGCCTACTTCTCGGCCACCAGCGCCCACACCTGCACCGGCGACGGCAACGCCATGGTTCTGCGCGCCGGCCTGCCGCTGCAGGACATGGAGTTCGTGCAGTTCCA
Source organism: Caulobacterales bacterium RIFOXYB1_FULL_67_16 (assembly GCA_001796045.1). Lineage (GTDB taxonomy): Bacteria > Pseudomonadota > Alphaproteobacteria > Caulobacterales > Caulobacteraceae > Brevundimonas. The sequence continues at coordinate 3,032 of MGLN01000160.1, forward strand.
CCCGACCGGCATCTATGGCGCCGGCTGCCTGATCACCGAGGGCGCGCGCGGCGAGGGCGGTTACCTGACCAACTCCGAAGGCGAGCGCTTCATGGAGCGCTATGCGCCGACCGTGAAGGACCTGGCGCCGCGCGACATGGTCAGCCGCTCCATGACCATCGAAATCCGCGAAGGTCGGGGCGTGGGCCCGAACAAGGACCACATCTTCCTGCATCTGGACCACCTGGATCCCAGGATCCTGCACCAGCGCCTGCCGGGCATTTCCGAAAGCGCCAAGATCTTCGCCGGCGTGGACGTGACCAAGGCGCCGATCCCGGTCCTGCCGACCGTCCACTACAACATGGGCGGCATCCCGACCAACTATCACGGCGAGGTGCTGACGCTGCG
>MGLN01000160.1:3521-5271 GCA_001796045.1 Caulobacterales bacterium RIFOXYB1_FULL_67_16
GACCTGGTGGTGTTCGGCCGCGCCGTCGGCCTGCGCTGCGGCGAGGTGGTGGACAAGGCCTCGGCCGTGCCGTCCGCCTCCAAGGCCCAGACCGACGCTCACCTGGCCCGCTTGGACCGTTTCCGCAACGCCAACGGTTCCAGTTCGACTGCTGAACTTCGGCTTGCGATGCAGAAGGCGATGCAGGCGGATGCGGCGGTGTTCCGGACGGGGGAGACGCTGCAGCAGGGGACGGACAAGCTCAGGGCGATCGATGCGGCGGGGGATGATATCAAGACCACCGACCGCGGCCTGATCTGGAATACGGACCTGATGGAGACGCTGGAGTACGACAATCTGATCGCCCAGGCCGTCGTCACCATCGAGAGCGCCCTGAACCGCACGGAATCGCGCGGCGCCCACGCCCGCGAGGACTATCCGGACCGGGACGACGCGAACTGGATGAAACACACCCTGGCGTGGAAGCGCCCGGGCGAGCCCGTCCAGATCGACTACCGCCCCGTGCACAATTACACGATGTCCGACGACATCGCGTACATCGAGCCCAAGGCTCGGGTTTACTGAGGTCGAACGCAGATGGTTCAACTCTCCCTCCCCCGCGGCTCCAAGCCCACAAAGGGCAAGGTCCACAAGGCCCCGGCCGGCGCCAAGAACGTCAAGACCTACAAGGTCTACCGCTACGACCCCGAGGTCGACGCCGACCCGCGCTGGGACGTCTACGAGGTCTCGTCCGACGATCACGGGCCGATGCTGCTGGACGCGCTGATCCACATCAAGAACACCATCGACCCGACGCTGGCGTTCCGGCGGTCGTGCCGGGAGGGGATCTGCGGCTCCTGCTCGATGAACATCGACGGGCGCAACGCCCTGGCCTGCACCAAGGGCTGGGACGAGTGCGCCTCGCACAACATCACCATCTCCCCCCTGCCGCACCAGCCGGTGGTCAAGGACCTGGTGACGGACCTGAGCCTGTTCTACGCCCAGTACGACTCGATCCAGCCCTATCTCCAGTCGGACGAGCCCGACCCGGAGAAGGAACGGCTCCAGACCCCGGCCGAGCGCGAAAAACTGGACGGCCTGTACGAGTGCATCCTGTGCGCCTGCTGCTCCACCTCCTGCCCCAGCTACTGGTGGAACCAGGAGGAGTATCTGGGCCCGGCGGCCCTGCTGCAGTCCTATCGCTGGATCTCCGACAGCCGCGACGACGCCACCCAGAAACGTCTGGACGACCTGGAAGACCCGTTCAAACTGTACCGCTGCCACACCATCATGAACTGCGCCCAGGTCTGCCCCAAGGGCCTGAACCCGGCCAAGGCCATCGCCGAAACCAAGAAGCTGATGGTCGCCCCCGGCCGCAAGAAACAGGCGGCCTGATCCAGACGGCTTGGCCGCCGACGCCGCCGCCTCCATGACCGCCGGGAGCCTGCTGTTCGCCTATGGCACGCTGCAGGACCCGGCGGTCCAGACGGCCGTCTTCGGCCGCGACCTGGGGCCCGGCGCCCCGGACCGACTGAGCGGTTTTCGCCTGTCGCACATCCCCGTCGACGACCCCCAGATCACGGCCGAGACCGGCCTGACCCACTATCCGATCCTGATCCCGACGCCGGACGCCGCCCCGCCCGTCCCCGGCCGCCTCTACCCTGTGACCCCCGCCGACCTGACCGCCGCCGACGCCTATGAGGGCGAGGCCTATCGCCGGGTGCGCGTGACGACGGAGGCGGGGGCGGCGGCGTGGGTGTATGTGGCGGCG
>MGLN01000161.1:0-6186 GCA_001796045.1 Caulobacterales bacterium RIFOXYB1_FULL_67_16
CGGGCGTAGTCGGCGGGCAGGCCGATGCCCTCGGCGTACATGACGGCCAGGACCAGCTGGGCCTCCGACGAGCCGTTGACGGCCGCCAGCTGGATGGCGCGGACCCGTTCGACCGGGGACAGGCGGCTCTCGGTCGCATGGCCGATCATGGCCTCGAAGGCCTCGATCTGTTGTCGGGACAGCTGTTCGGGGGCGGTGACGACCTCGGGCGTCACGCCCAGATAGCGCAGGGCGCGGCCCACATGGATGAAGGGCAGTTCGCCCTGAAGCCGGGACAGGGCGTATTCATAGGCGTCGCCGCGCGGGCGGCTCTCGTCCGAGAAGGGGACGCCCGAGGCCGGGGCCTCCAGCGGATAGAATTCGAACGGCGGGGTCCACTGGCGGGCCTTGGCCTCGACGAAGCCGGCGTACTGGGCGCGGTTGGGCGAGGAGCGTTCGAAGTCCTTCATCAGGACATAGGCGCCGACGTCCCCGGTCTGGACCGCCAGATAGTTGTAGAGATAGGCGTCGACGTCGTTGCGCTGGAACAGATTGACCGCCGCCCAGTAGCCGCCGTGCGACCGGGGCTGGCCCAGTGCGCCGCCCTCGGGCTTGCGGCCCAGCGCTTCGCGGGCTTCGCGATTGTCGGCCGGTTCGCCGAAGGGGCCGTACAGGCCGTCGTGCAGCCGGGCCAGGGTGCGATAGCCCTCGGCGTCCTGGGTGGAGAGGATGTAGATGACGCGGTCGCGCACCGCCTCCTGCTCCTGGCGGCTCATCCGCGACAGCTGGCGGTCCAGCACCTGATAGGCGCGGTGGCGTTCGAAGGCGCGGCAGTCGTCGTATTTCGACAGGCGGCGCAGACCCCCGCCGAACAGGCCGCCGGCCTTGCGATCGACCCCGTTGATCGGGGCGTAGCCCTCGTCATTGGCCAGGGCCATGGCGTACCAGACCGAGCTTTCGATCGGGTCCTCGATATTCTTGTCGGTGGCGCGCACGGCGGCGTAGCGCGAGCCCAGCTCCAGCTGGGCGAAGACGTCGCCGCGGAAGGCGGCGCGGCGCAGGTGGCGCAAGCTGGCCTCCTGGGCGTTGAATTCGGATCCCGTCACCGAGGCCGGGCGGGGGCAGGACAGGGCGGCCTCGTTCTGGCCGCGCCGCCAGAAGCCGGGCGCGCCGTCGCCGCAGCTGGCCAGCAGCAGGACGGCGATCAGCAGGACCAGAACCGCCAAGGCGCCGCCGGCCAGAGGCATGCGATGCCGCTGGAGCCGGGACGGACCGCGATCGGCGTTGTCGTAATCCCCCATGCCTTCCTGACGCTCCCGCTACCCTGTGTTCGACACGCCGCCGCGCGGCGCGCAGGCGCCGTCGGGGTCAGACTCTCGAACATGGTTAACGATGTTTTGCGACAAAGCGGCGCCACAGCAAGGGGCAAAATTCGGGGTTTCGAACCTTGTTGTGCGATTTCCGATATTTAAGAAATTCGTCTGCGGCGGCCAAGGCTCGCTTCCGGGGGCGGGGCCGCCTATATCGGCTGCGAATCGAAGGAGCCGCCCATGTCCTATGTCGCCCGCGACGACCGCCCCGCCGACAAGACCGAACGCTATGCCGAGGTCGAGGCCGAGATCCTGGCGGTGCTGGACGGGGAGCCGAATCTGACGGCGCGGATGGCCACCGTGGCCTCGATGCTGGCCGACGCCTTCGACCATTATTTCTGGACGGGCTTCTATGTCGTGGCGCCGGACAAGACGGACGAGCTGGTGGTCGGGCCCTATCAGGGCACGCTGGGCTGTCTGCGGATCGCCTTCGGGCGCGGGGTGTGCGGGACGGCGGCGGCGACGCGCCAGACCCAGCTGGTCGAGGACGTCCACGCCTTCCCCGGCCATATCGCCTGCGACAGCCGCTCGGCCAGCGAGATCGTCGTGCCGGTGCTGGACGCCTCGGGCGAGCTGGTCGCCGTGTTCGACGTGGATGCGACGACCCCGGCCGCCTTCGACGCGGCGGACCAGGCGGGGCTGGAAAGCCTGTTGGCCAAGGTCTTCGCCGCCGGGTGAGCTGAAGGAAGGGGGAAGGGATGGAGGACGAGATGAAACGGGTGATCGCGATCACCGGCGGGCACGGGGTGCTGGGCCGGGCCGTGCTGGAGGCTGCGCTGGCGGCGGAGTTTGCGGTGGCGGTCATCGACCACGCCGAGGGTCATCCGGTCCCGTCCGGGGTGCTGGAGATCGGCGGAGTGGACCTGACCGACCCGGCCCAGGCCGAGGCGGCCGTGGCCTCGGTGATCAGCCGGTTCGGGCGGCTGGACGTGCTGGCCAATATCGCCGGCGGCTTCGTGTGGCAGACGACGGAGGATGCGGCGCCGGCCTGGGACCGGATGCATGCCCTCAATGTGACCACCGCCCTGAACGCCAGCCGGGCGGCTCTGCCCTATCTGAAGGCGGCTTCCGACGGGCGCATCGTCAATGTCGGCTCGGCCGCGGCGCTGAAGCCCGGCGCGGGCATGGGGGCCTACGGCGCGGCCAAGCTGGGCGTCCACGCCCTGACCCAGGCCCTGGCGGAGGAGTTGAAGACGACGGCGGTGACGGTCAACGCGGTCCTGCCGTCAATCATTGACACGCCGACGAACCGCAAGGACATGCCGGACGCCGATCCGGCGGCCTGGGTCGCGCCGGTCGATCTGGCGGCCGTCATCCTGTTCCTGGCCTCGCCCGAGAGCCGGGCCATGACCGGGGCCCTGGTCCCGGTGACCGGGCGGGTCTGATGCGGGAAGACCTGGTCCGCAGCGTCCTCTATCTGCCGGCCTCGAACGCGCGGGCGGTGGAGAAGGCGCGGACGCTGGACTGCGATGTCGCCATCCTGGATCTGGAGGACGCCGTGGCGCCCGAGGCCAAGGGCGAGGCGCGGGCGGCGGCGGTGGCGGCGGTTCGGGCCGGAGGATTTGGGCCGAGGCTGGGGGTGCGGATCAACGCCCTCGACACCGAATGGGGGGAGGATGACCTGGACGCCCTGGCGGAGGCGGGCGCCGGCCTGATCGTTGCGCCCAAGGTGGAGACGGTCGAGACGGTCCATGCGATCTCGGCCCGCGCGCCGGGGGCGGCCTTGTGGGCCATGATCGAGACGCCGCGTGGGCTGATCGCGCTGAACGACATTGCTGCAGCGGGCGGGCGGCTGGACGGGCTGATGCTGGGAGTCAACGACCTGGCCAAGTCTCTGGGGACCGGGGCCTCGCCGGATCGGGAGCCGTTCAAGCCCTGGCTGGCGGCCCTGGTGGTCGCGGCGCGGGCGCACGGGCTGGCGGCCGTCGACGGGGTGTTCAATCGGATCGAGGACGCCGAGGGTCTCGCGGCCGAGGCGGCCCAGGGGCGGCTGTACGGGTTCGACGGCAAGAGCTTGATCCATCCGTCGCAGATCGCCGCCGCCAACGCCGCCTTCTCGCCGTCGGCCGAGGCGGTGGAGGCGGCGCGGGCCATTGTCGCGGCCTTTGCGGCGCCGGAGGCTGAAGGGCGGGGCGCGATCCGCGTCGGCGGGGCCATGGTGGAGCGGCTGCACCTGGTCCAGGCCGAGGCCGTGCTGTCGCGTCATCGCGCCGCGACGGGCCGCTGAGGCCGGTCCACAGATCCTGAAGCCATTAAGTATCTTGCCGGGTTGCGGGACTCGCGCGGCGGGCGAATGACAGGGTCTGTTTCAGATCGGACGTCGATATGGACGACCCCTACATCCTGTCGAACCCGGACGACGCCTGCCGGACCTTCTGGCGCATCATAGGCTGGGGAGGAGCGCTGACCATTTCGCTGCTGGTCTGGGCGGCGGTGTTCTGGCTGGTCGGGCAGGGGCTGGACCGACAGCAGGACTGCCTCGATGGAGCGGCGACCGCCGCCTCATGCCGTTTCCCGGACGAAGCTTAGTTTCCTATTCCCGCCGAACCCTGTAGGAAGCCCGCCCTTCAAGGAGCCGGGTCCATGACCACGCCACAGCCGCTGACGATCGGCATCGACTTCGGCACGACCAATTCGGTGGTCGCGGCGGCGGACCCGACGACGGGCGCCGTCCTGGTTCAGTTCGCGGTCGAGGGGGGCGAGATCACCACCTTCCGCTCGGCCCTGAGCTTCCAGTTCCATGCGGCCGAGGGCGGGGGGCGGCCGGAGCGGGTGGTCGAGGCCGGCCCCTGGGCCATCGAGGCCTATGTCGACGATCCGCACGAGACCCGGTTCATCCAGTCGTTCAAGACCTTCGCCGCCAGCGCCGCGTTTACCGAGACCCGCATCCACGACCGGCGCTATACGTTCGAGGACCTGCTGGCCGCCTTCCTGCTGAAACTGCGCCATCATGCGGGGGCGGCCATGGCCGATCTGCCGCCGCGCGTCATCGTGGGACGGCCCGTCACCTTCGCCGGGAGCCGGCCGGACGAGGCCCTGGCCCTGGAGCGGTACGAGACCGCTTTCCGCCGGCTGGGGTTCGAGGAGGTGCGCTACGCCTATGAGCCGGTCGGGGCCGCCTTCTATTTCGCGCGGACCCTGCAGCAGGATGCGACCGTGCTGGTCGCCGACTTCGGCGGGGGCACCAGCGACTTTTCCATCATCCGCTTCGAACGGACGCCGGACGGGCTGAAGTCCACGCCCCTGGCGCGATCGGGGGTCGGGGTGGCGGGCGACGCCTTCGACTATCGGATCATCGACAATCTGGTCTCGCCCGAACTGGGCAAGGGCAGTTTCTACGCCAGTGCAGGCAAGACCCTGCCGGCGCCGCAACGCTATTATTCGGCCTTCGCCCGGTGGGATCAGCTGGCCCTGCTGCGGGCCTCGCGCGACATGCGCGACATCCGGGGCCTCGCCGCGACCTCGCTGGAGCCCGAGAAGATCGAGCGGCTGATCGAGGTGCTGGACGACAACCACGGCCACGCCCTGTACCGCGCGGTTTCGCGATTGAAACAGGATCTGTCGGCGGCCGAGACGGCGGAGTTTTCGTTCGTGGCCGGAAACGTGCGGATCGAGAAGCCGGTCACGCGGGCCGAGTTCGAGGGCTGGATCGCGCCCGAACTGACCGCCATCGAAACGGCTCTGGACGAGGCGCTGGCGGAGGCGCGGCGCGACGCGGACCTGGGACCCGAGGGGATAGACCGGGTCTTCCTGACCGGCGGCACCTCCCTGACCCCGGCCGTGCGGGCCATGTTCCACCGGCGCTTCGGGGCGGAGCGGATCGAGACCGGCGGCGAGTTCGAATCCATCGCCGCCGGCCTAGCCCTGATCGGTTTGCAGCCCGATGTGGAGCGGTGGACGCAAGGGGCGACCGCCGGCTGACAGTCGGATCGGGCTTAGACCAAGCCTGTCGAGGCGTGCCTTTGATCAGTCGGCGCCGCGCGCGTCCTGCTCCAGTCGGTCGGCGTCCTGCTCCAGTTCGCGCGCCTTGTCCGGAAGGCTGCGGGAGAGGGCGACCAGTTCGGCGTCGGTGACGGTGTTTCCGCGCGAGCGGTTGTCGGCGATCTGACGGGCGCGATAGGCGGGGTCGCGAAGACGGACGGCTTCCGCCCGCATCTCCTGGGCGCCCTTGCGCATCTGTTCGGCGCCTTGGGCCATCTGGCGGCGGGCGTCGACGCGGGCGCGGGCGGCCTGAAGCCGGGCCTGCTCGCCCATTCGGCGCGCGATTTCACCCTGGGCCCGAGCCCGCTCGCCCTCGGTGCGCGCGAGAGCGGCCTGAGCGCGCGCCTGGGCGGCGTCGGCCCGTGCGGCGGCGGCGCGGACCCTGTCCGCCTCGGCGGCGCGCCGGCCTTCTGCGGCCATGCTTCGCGCCTCGGCGGCCCGGGCGCGAGCGTCCTCCGCCCGGGCGCGGGCGTCCGCCGCGGCCGCTTCGGCTTCTGCAGGAGACGAGGTGCTGTAGCCGTAGCTGTAGGTATAGGTGGAGCCGGAGACGCCGGGCGCGGGGGGAGCCGGGGGAGCCGGAGGTGCGGGCGGAGCCGGCGGCGGCGCGATGTCCAGGGACGGCGGCGCCGGGGGCGCAGGCGGGGCGGGCGGCGCCACAGGGGCGGGCGGAACCGGCGGGACCGGCGCCTCGGGCGGGGTTTCCCCGTTCTGGCGGCTGAGCTCCAGAGCCGCCAGGGGCGTGGCGACGGCGGCGAGGGCGGCGACGGTCAGGGCGACGGTCAGCGGGCGACGGCGGGACGGCGTGTTCGACATGATGCAGGCGATCCTTGTCTTCAGGGTGCGGGCGTCGGCGGCC
>MGLN01000161.1:6197-9745 GCA_001796045.1 Caulobacterales bacterium RIFOXYB1_FULL_67_16
CGGGCGTAGACCTGACGGTCCACGGTGGTCAGGGCGTCGGCGTCGGCGGCCTCTTCGGTGCGGGCGACCAGGTCGAGGTGCAGGGCCCAGACCAGGGGGTTGAACCAGAACAGGGCCAGGCTGAGCCGCGACAGAACCAGGAAGACCCAGTCCTTGCGCCGCAGATGGGCCAGTTCGTGGGCGAGTATGGCGGGGGCGGCCTGGCGTTCGGCCAGGCTGGTCGGATCGACCAGGATGACGCCGGGCGCGGCCCCCCAGCTGAGCGGACCGGACAGCCGGTCGTTGGCGACCAAGCGCGGCGGCTCGCCGGTGGTCTGGGCGTCCAGCGCCGTTCGCCAGGCGGCGCATTTGATCGGGCGGCCTTCCTGGGTCCAGCGCTCCAGGGTGTGGAGGCCCAAGAGCAGCCGTCCGGCGACCGCCGCGACGCCGATCAGCCAGACCAGGCCGACGATCAGGGCGGGGGTGGGCCAGGGCAGGGCGCCGGAGATTTCGACCCCGGCGACGGGGCCCACCTCGCCCTGCCACATGGGCAGATTTTGGGGCGGGGTGAGAGGCTCGGCGGCGGGCAGAAGCGCCAGTTCCAGCGACGGCAGGACCGCCATGACCGCCGGCAGGGCCAGCAGCAGACAGGTGACGCCGCGCAGGATGTCGACCCGGTCGACCGGCCGCTGGGCCAGAAGCCGCGAACAGACCAGGCCGGCGCCGGCGATCAGGCTGGACTTGACCAGCAGCGAAAGCAGAAGGGCCCAGGTCACGGCTCGCGCTCCACGGCTTCGTCGATCATGCGTTCGAGGGCGGCGGCCTCCTGAGGCGTCAGCTTCTGGCCCAGGCCCAGAAGGGCGGTGGCGGCGCTGGCGGCCGAGCCGGCAAAGAAGGTGTCGATCATCCGTTGCAGGGCGCCGGCGGCGACCGCCTCGGTGCGCTGGACCGGGCTGTAGACATAGCCGTCGGGGCCGGGGGCGCGTTCGATCAGACCCTTGGCCTCCAGCCGCGACAGCAGGGTGCGGACGGCGGAGTCGCTGATCGGGTCGGACAGGGCGGCTCGAACGGCGGCGGCGGCGCCCTTCTCGAGCCGGCACAGGGTCTCGAAGACCTCGCGTTCGCGGCGGGGCAGGGATTCGATCATGAGGCTGTTCCCGTGGCTGTTGACGCTACATTTGTAGCGCTACATGCGTAGCGGATTGGGGCGGGAATGAGGCGCGCGGATGAACTCGCGGTAGGGTGGGGTGGGCGGAGGCGGCGAGGTCGGTGCGCCGCCTCCGCCCTGCGCCTCGTCAGTCGATCGTGACCACGTCGGGATCGCAGAGGTAATAGCCGCACAGGACGGTGTAGTCGCCCCGGTCGCAGGTTTCGGGGCTGTCGATCACATTGCCGGAGGCGTCGAGATTCGTCGCTTCCGTCGATCCGGGCTTGTGGGACCACATGCCGTCGTCGTCCTTGCGGTACCAGTGGAAATCCTCGTCGGGCCAGATGACCAGACAGATGATCTGACCGTCCTCCGGGTCCTGGTCGGGGTCGTCCGTGGGGACCTGACCGTCGCGCTCAGAGGCGTCTCCGACGTCGGTGCAGTCGAAATCGGTGAAGATCGCGCCGGAGCCGCGGCCGGGCTGGGCGAAGCTGTTGGTGATCAGGTTGTTGGCGTAGTTGTAGCAGTTGTTGTTCTCCATCACGTCCGGGTCGTCGTTCCAGACGCCCGGATCATAGGGCGGGGCGCCCAGAAGATCGGGAGAAGGGGGCGGGGAGGTCTCCAGACGGTCCAGCGCCCGCAGAACCGCCGCGCGGGCCGCGTCGGACACGGCAGGACCGGCGCTGTCCAGCAGCCATCTTTCCGTCCCGTGGTCGGGCAGGCCGAGGACGTCGCCCGGCGCCCGCGCCAGCAGACGGTCATGGAGATGAAGGCGAGACGGGCGAACGCCCTTGGTCGCGGTCCGGATCGTAAAGCCGCGATAGCCCAGGCCCTTCGGCGGGCGTGCTGCGCCCTGGACGCCGGCTTCTCCCCGCGCCAGGGCGGCCGTCAGAGCTTTTTCCTGCTCGGCGGACAGGGTCCAGCGAGGATCGGGACGGCCCGAATAGATGTGAAGCGTTACGGTGATCGACATGCAAAACCTCCCAGTTGCACCCATAAGGTGTATCGCAGAGAGAAAAATTGCAATTCAAAGTTGCTAAATCCTCGTCAGGTTCAACCTTGAGTGATGATGAGGGGCGGCGGCGAGGACGTCAGAGCAAGATTTCACGCCCTTCCGCCGCGCTGCGGAGACCCGCGTCGAGGATGCGCATGACGGTCAGGGCCTGGGCGGCGGGGACGGGCGGGGGGGCTTCGCCCCGGATGGCGTCGCGGACGGCGGCGTAGAAGGCGGGGTAGTCGCCGCGTTCGGGCGTGGGGGTGGTGCGGAGGGTTTGGCCGTCGATCTGTTTGGTCAGGACGCCGGGCGAGGGGTCGAGGCCCCAGTCGGGGTGGCCGGGGCGGAAGCCGGCTTTGGATTGGCTCTCCTGGGCGTCGAGGCCGTGTTTGATGAAGCTGCCGCCCGTGCCGTGGACGACGTAGCGGAGGCTGGCCTCGGCGGCGAGGTGGCTCATGTTCAGGATGACGCGCAGCCGGTCGTAGCGCAGCAGGACGTGGGCGTAGTCGATGGCGGTGGCGCCGTGTCGCTGGGGCTGGAGGTCGGCGTAGACGGACAGGGGCGGGCCGAACAGCTGGACCGCTTGGTCGATCAGGTGGGGGCCCAGGTCGGCCCAGACGCCGCCGTCGCGCCGGTCCTTCCAGCGGTCGGTGACGGAGGGGCGGAAGCGGTCGTAGTGGCTTTCGAATACGGCGATGTCGCCCAGTTCACCCTCGGCGATCAGCCGGCGCAGGGTCAGGAAGTCGGCGTCCCAGCGGCGGTTCTGGAAGACGCTGAAGACGCCAGGCGACGCGGCCGCCACGGCGGCGACGGCTTGCGCGTCGGCCAGGGTGGCGGCGAAGGGCTTGTCCACCACGACCGATTTGCCGGCCTGAAGCGCGGCGATCGACTGTTCAGCGTGCAGGGCGTCGGGGGTGGCGACGACGATCAGGCCGATGTCGTCGCGGGCCAGCGCCGCGTCTAGATCCGGCAGGACCGCGACGTGCGGCAGGTCGGCGTGGACCGCTTCAGGGCGGGACGAGACGACGGCGGTCAGGTGCAGGCCGGAGGTCGCTGCGATCAGGGGGGCGTGGAAGGTCTGGCCCGCCAGGCCGTAGCCGACGACGGCGACGCCGATGGGTGCGTGTGAGGTCATGCCCCGATCAATAGCGGTCCGGGCGGGGGCCATCCAGCACATAGGGCACCACGCCGCGCTCGTTCTCGGGCACGTGCAGGGCGCGGTCGAGGGGCGGGAAGGCGCGCTGGGTGCAGTCGGTGCGCTCGCAGATGCGGCAGCTGACGCCGATCCGGGCGGCGGGGCCGTTCAGGTCCAGGCCGGCGGCATAGACCAGGGATCCGGCGTGCTCGACCTCGCAGCCCAGGGACAGGGCGTAGCGGCGGTCGTTGGCCAGGTAGGAACCGCTGGGCTTGGAGACGCTGCGGGCGATG
>MGLN01000161.1:9894-15653 GCA_001796045.1 Caulobacterales bacterium RIFOXYB1_FULL_67_16
GCCGGCCATGTCGACGCGGGCGAAATAGAAGGGCACGCCGCGCCAGCCGGGCCGTTGCAGGGTCGAGAGCCGGTGGCAGACCTGTTCGAAACTGACCTGGAAGCGGGTGCGCAGGCGGTCGATGTCGTGTTTCTCGGCCCGCGCGGCCTCAAGGAAGGCGCGGTAGGGCAGCAGCAGGGCGCCGGCGGCGTAGTTGGCCAGGCCGACGCGGGCCACGTCGCGTGCGGCCTGGGTGCGGAAGGCGGCGCGGTCCAGCTCGGTCTCGATCAGGTCGCGGAAGGACATGAGGGCCAGCTGGTGGGCCAGTTGAAAGGAGCGGGTGGCGCCGGGCTGCCAGGCGTCGAGGGTGAGTATGCGACTGGCGGGATCATAGCGGCGCAGGGCCTCTTGCCCCGCGACATAGACGGTGCGGACGCCGTGCCGGTCGGCCAGCAGGGTCTCCAGCGCCCTTTCGATCGGGCCGTCCTGGGGGATGTCGGCGGCCAGGGCCTCGGCCGCCGTGTCCAGGCTGTCGACGTAGTTGTCGCGGTAGTGGAAGAAGTCGCGGACCTCCTCATAGGGCAGGAGGGCGACGCGGGCGCCCAGTTCGTCGCGGCCCAGGGTGTCGTCCAGCGCCTTCACCCGCTCGTCCAGCTGGCGGAAGGCCTGGTGCAGGGCCAGGAACTGATGGGCCAGGCGCGGGGTGTTGGCGACGGCCTGTTTCAGCTCGGCCGCGGTCGGAGGCTCGGCCCCGCCGCTGACCGGGCCGGCGATGTCGGTGGTGGCCTCGCGCAGGTCGGCGATCAGGCGGGCGTCGCCCTCGAGATCGAACAGGCTGGCGTCGATGTGGAAGGCGCGGGTCAGGGCGATCAGGACGCGGGCGGTGGCCGGGCGCTGATTGGTCTCGATCTGCGACAGATAGGAGGGCGACAGGCCCAGACGTTCGGCGCAGGCCTCCAGCGTCCAGCCGCGCGCCTCGCGCAGCTTGCGCAGCTTGGGTCCCAGAAAAAGCTTCTCAGCCATTCGCAAGTTTGCAGTTCACAGCCGCCGCCTTTGCAAGTCCGCGCAGTTCCGCATCTTTTGCAAAGTTGCGTTTGCCATTTTGTGATGAAGGCGCCACGCCTTGCCGTTCGAACGAGAGGCCGAAACCGATCATGACTCAAGCCATCCTTGAAGAACTGGAGCGCCGTCGCGCCGCCGCGAAACTGGGCGGCGGGGAAAAGCGTATCGCCGCCCAGCACGCCAAGGGCAAGCTGACGGCGCGCGAACGCATCGACGTTCTGCTGGACGAGGGCTCCTTCGAGGAGACCGACATGTTCGTCGAGCACCGCAGCCACGACTTCGGGATGGAGACGCAGCGCATCCCCGGCGACGGGGTGGTGACGGGGCGCGGCACCATCGGCGGGCGGCTGGTCTATGTCTTCTCCAAGGATTTCACGGTGTTCGGCGGCAGCCTGTCGGGCGCCCATGCGGCCAAGATCGTCAAGCTGCAGAAGATGGCCCTGACCACCGGCGCGCCGATCATCGGCCTGTTCGACGCGGGCGGGGCGCGGATCCAGGAGGGGGTGGAGAGCCTGGCCGGATACGCCGACATCTTCCTGCAAAACACCCTGGCCAGCGGCGTCATTCCCCAGATCAGCGTGATCATGGGGCCGTGCGCGGGGGGCGACGTCTATTCGCCGGCCATCACCGACTTCATCTTCATGGTGAAGGACACGAGCTATATGTACGTGACCGGCCCCGACGTGGTGAAGACGGTCACCAACGAGGTCGTCAGCCACGAGGACCTGGGCGGGGCGCGGGTGCATGCCGGCAAGTCGGGCGTGGCGGACGGGGCGTTCGAGAACGATCTGGAGGCCCTGTCGGAGGTGCGTCGCCTGATCGGTTTCCTGCCCCTGTCGAACCGCGAAAAGCCGCCGGTGCGCGAGAGCTATGACGAGCCCGAGCGGGACGAGCCGTCGCTGGACACCCTGATCCCGGCCAACCCGAACCAGCCCTATGACATGAAGGAGCTGATCCTGAAGGTGGTCGACGAGGCCGACTTCTTCGAGATCGGGGCCGACTTCGCCAAGAACATCATCTGCGGCTTCGGCCGGCTGGACGGCCAGACGGTCGGGATCGTCGCCAACCAGCCCCAGGTGCTGGCCGGGGTGCTGGACATCGATTCAAGCCGCAAGGCCGCGCGGTTCGTGCGCTTCTGCGACGCCTTCGATATTGCGCTGGTGACCCTGGTGGACGTGCCGGGCTTCATGCCGGGGACCAAGCAGGAGTACGGCGCCCTGATCAAACACGGGGCCAAGCTGCTGTTCGCCTATGCCGAGGCGACGGCGCCGAAACTGACCCTGATCACGCGCAAGGCCTATGGCGGCGCCTATGATGTGATGAGTTCGAAACACCTGCGCGGCGACGTCAACTACGCCTGGCCCACCGCCGAGATCGCGGTCATGGGCGCCAAGGGCGCGGTCGAGATCATCTTCCGCAAGGAGGCCGGCGACCCGGCGGCCCTGGCCGCGCGCGAGGCCGAGTACAAGGACCGGTTCGCCAATCCGTTCGTGGCGGCGGGGCTGGGCTACATCGACGACGTCATCATGCCGCACGGGACGCGGCGGCGGCTGGTGAAGGCGCTGCGGACGCTGAAGAACAAGGTCCAGGAGAACCCCTGGAAGAAGCACGATAATATTCCGCTGTGATGGGCTCGCTCGGCGACATTGATCCGGCGGCGATTGCATGCGCGCGCAACGAGGACAGTGAGCGGCTGATTCGAATGGACGCTTCACATCCTGAGGACTGGTCCGATCAAGATGTCGATCTCACGATAGGACGTGCCATGACAACCATCATGTCGGAAAAGATCGTTCCTCGGATACTGCCCGAATTTTTGAAGCGAGTGATCCGTGAGCCTTACGCTGGCTGGATGACCAGTGCTGAGGTCGTTCGTCAAAAGCTTGAGGCATCGCATTTTGAGACATGGCCCGAAACCGACCAGCAAGCCGTTCTCACCCTGCTGCCCCGCTACGTTGCAGCACCCGACACTGACTCTGAAAGCCTCGCCGATTGGTTCGATGCTTTAGGCCGTAAGGACACCTGAATGTTCTCCAAAATCCTCATTGCCAACCGGGGCGAGATCGCGGTTCGGATCATCAAGACCTGTCGCCGCATGGGCATCAAGACCGTGCAGGTCTATTCGGAGGCAGACGCCGGGTCGTTGGCGGTCGAGATGGCCGACGAGGCGGTGCTGATCGGGCCGGCGCCGGCGGCGCAGTCCTATCTGCTGGCCGACAAGATCGTCGAGGCGGTGCGCCAGACGGGGGCGCAGGCGGTGCATCCGGGCTTTGGGTTCCTGAGCGAGAACGCCGGGTTCGCGCGGCGGCTGAGGGACGAGGGGATCGCCTTTATCGGGCCGAACCCCGAGGCCATCGAGGCCATGGGCGACAAGATCAGCTCCAAGAAGCTGGCGGCCGAGGCGGGGGTTTCGACCGTGCCGGGGCATATGGGGCTGATCGAGACGCCGGAGGAGGCGGTCAAGATCGCCAACCAGATCGGCTATCCGATCATGATCAAGGCCTCGGCCGGGGGCGGGGGCAAGGGCATCCGCGTGGCCCATTCGGACGCCGACATGGCAGAGGGGTTTGCGGCGGTGAAGGCCGAGGCGCTGAACGCCTTCGGCGACGACCGGGTCTTCCTGGAAAAGTTCATCATCGATCCGCGCCACATCGAGATCCAGGTGCTGGGCGACAAGCACGGCCATGTGGTCCACCTGTTCGAGCGCGAATGTTCGATCCAGCGCCGCAACCAGAAGGTCATCGAGGAGGCGCCCTCGCCCCTGCTGGACGAGGCCACCCGCGCCGCCATGGGGGCGCAGGCCGTCGCCCTGGCCCAGGCGGTGAACTATGACTCGGCGGGTACGGTCGAGTTTGTCGCCGGTCAGGACAAGAGCTTCTACTTCCTGGAGATGAACACCCGGCTGCAGGTCGAGCATCCGGTGACGGAGCTGATCACCGGGGTCGATCTGGTCGAACAGATGATCCGTTCGGCCTGGGGCGAGAAACTGGCCTTCGAACAGAAGGACCTGAAGATCGACGGCTGGGCCATCGAGAGCCGGATCTATGCCGAGGATCCCTATCGCGGCTTCCTGCCGTCCATCGGGCGGCTGGTGCGCTACGAGCAGCCCGAAGAAGGCGATCAGGGGGATTATACGGTCCGCAACGATTCCGGCGTCCGCGAGGGCGACGAGATCAGCATGTTCTACGACCCGATGATCGCCAAACTGTGCGCCTGGGGCGAGACGCGCGAGGACGCGGTGACGGGCATGGCTCGGGCGCTGGAGGACACCCACCTGTCGGGCCTGGGGCATAATGTGCCTTTCCTGGCGGCGGTGATGGACCAGGAGCGGTTCAGGTCGGGCCGGCTGTCGACCAGCTATATCAAGGACGAGTTCCCGGACGGCTTCCATGGCTTGAAGCCGACGCAGGACCAGGAGCGGATCCTGATCGCGGCCGCTATGGCCATGCATGAGATCATCGCCGAACAGGACGGCGATCCGTCGGACCGCACCGACTGGATCGTGATGATCGACAAGACGCCGCACGGGGTGGGGCTGTCCTATGATGCGGACGAGGCGATGATCCTGACCCTGACCGGCGGGGGCGACATCCGCCTGTCGGAGATCGACTGGCGGCCGGGCCTGGCCCAGTTCAAGGCCGAGCTGGACGGCGGGGCCTTCACCGCCGAGGTCAAACGCGTGGCCGACGGCTTCGACATTCGCCACCGTGCGGCCAAGGCGCGGGTGCGGGTGCTGCGGCCGCATGTCGCCGAACTTTATGCGCGCCTGCCGGAGAAGGCGGTCGCGGATACGTCGAAACTGGTGCTGTCGCCCATGCCGGGGCTGGTGGTGTCGATTCCGGTGGTGGTGGGCCAGGCGGTCAAGACCGGCGAGACGGTGGCCATCATCGAGGCCATGAAGATGCAGAACATCCTGAAGGCGGAGCGGGACGGGGTGGTGAAGGCGGTGGGGGCCAAGGACGGGGATCCGGTGGCGGCGGATGACGTGCTGGTGGAGTTCGGGTGATGCGGGAGAGCCCCTCCGTCTCGCCGCTGCGCGTCGATCCACCTCCCCATTTCATGGGGAGGAGACAGGCGGGTGATGCGTCTCCTCCCCACGCAGTGGGGAGGGGGACCGCCCCCGGGTCTCGCCTTTGGCGAGCCCGAGGACAGGCTACGCGGTGGAGGGGCTCTTTACGCCGCACGTGCGGGGAGGGGCTCGCATGAGCTTCCCCATCCCCACCCCCCTTGAATGGCGCGAAGCCGCCCAGAAGGCGCTGAAGGACCGACCGATCGAGGCCTTGATGCACCTCGATGCGGACCAGCTGGTGACGCGTCCGCTATACGCCGGCGCCACCGGCGTGCAGCCGATTTTCGCCCCGCGTCCGTCCGACTCCGAAGGCCGGGCCTGGGATCTGCGGACCCTGGTCGAGGGGGATGATCCCGAGGCGGTCAATGAAGCGGTGCTGACCGATCTGGAGAACGGCGCGGCGTCGGTGGTGCTGAAGGGGCGGGTGCTGGCGGATTCCGCTCCATTGGGCCGGGCGCTGGAAGGCGTTGCGCTGGAGCTGGCGCCGGTGGCGCTGGATGCCGGGATCGACGGGCCGGATGCGGCCAATGCTTTGGCTGTGGTGGCCAAGGGATCGCCGCGCGCCCAGCTGAGATTCCATATGGACGTGATCTCGGCCTTCGCCGAGGCGGGCGGGGCGCCGCGTTCGGTGGAGGAGCATCTGAGCCTG
>MGLN01000161.1:15719-17081 GCA_001796045.1 Caulobacterales bacterium RIFOXYB1_FULL_67_16
CGCGTGGCGCACGAGGCGGGGGGATCGGCGGCCCAGGAGCTGGCCTTTGCGGCCTCAAGCGTGGTGGCCCATGCGAAGGCGGCGGTGGACGCGGGGATGTCGGTCGAGGCGGCCCTGCGCGGGACGGTGGTCGGCCTGTCGGTGGATGCGGAATATTTCGACAGCCTGGCCAAACTCAGGGCCATGCGGCTGATCTGGGCGGGGCTGACGCGAGCCTTTGAGGTGCAGGCGTCGGCGGTAATCGAGGCGCGGTTGTCGCGGCGGATGCTGTCGGCGCGCGATCCCTGGCCCAATCTGCTGCGACTGACGGCGGCGGGGTTTGCGGGCGCCGTGGGGGGCGCGGACGTGATGGTGCTGGACGGCTTCACGCGCGCCTCGGGCCGGTCCGACGCCTTTGCTCGGCGGCAGGCGCGGAACACACAGCTGGTGCTGATGGAGGAGGCCAACCTGGGCCGAGTCGACGATCCGGCGGCGGGCAGCTGGTATCTGGACGCCCGGACGCGGGATCTGGCCGAGGCCGGCTGGGCCGAGTTCCAGATGATCGAGGCCGAGGGCGGTCTGGTCGAGGCCCTGAAGGGTTCGGTGATCCAGCCCCGCATCGCGCGCGCCCGCGCCCTGCGCGAGGCGGCATTGGCGAACGGCGCGGCCCAGATCATCGGGGTGACCAGATATGTGGACCCGGACGTGCGGCCGGCCCCGGTCGAGTCGGGCGATGAGGCGGCTGCGGCGGTGGAGCGGGTGTGCGAACCCCTGACGCCGATCCGATTTGCGGCGGCCTTCGAGGAGGTGATCGGATGAGCTTCCCCGATTTCAGCAAGATCAGCCTGGACCTGGCGCCGACCGGGCAGGGGCCGAAGCGGGACCCATGGCTGACGCCCGAGGGGCTGACGGTCGAGACCGCCTATGGCGCCGAGGCCCTGGAGGGGCTGGCGCACCAGGACGGCCTGCCGGGCTTCGCGCCCTTCGTGCGCGGGCCCTATCCGACCATGTATGCGGGCAATCCCTGGACCATCCGCCAGTACGCCGGCTTCTCGACCGCCGAGGAGTCGAACGCCTTCTATCGCCGCAATCTGGCGGCGGGGCAGAAGGGGCTGAGCATCGCCTTCGATCTGGCGACGCACCGGGGCTATGACAGCGACCATCCCAGGGTAAAGGGCGATGTCGGCATGGCGGGCGTGGCCATCGACAGCATCTATGACATGCGGACCCTGTTCGACGGGATCCCGCTGGACCAGATGTCGGTGTCGATGACGATGAACGGGGCGGTGCTGCCGATCCTGGCGCTGTATGTCGTCGCGGCGGAAGAACAGGGCGTGCCCCACGCCGCCCTGACCGGGACCATTCAGAACGATATTCTGAAGG
>MGLN01000162.1:0-1667 GCA_001796045.1 Caulobacterales bacterium RIFOXYB1_FULL_67_16
GACCCACAGCATGGCGGCGGTCCCTATGATCGACAGAGCGTTCATCACCACCGGCATGCCCTTGACCAGGCCGCGACCCAGGGCGCGGACCCCGCCGTTGGGCCGTTCGGCCAGATGTAGACCGATGTCGTCCATCTTCACGATCAGGCCCACGACGCCATAGACGGCCACGGTCATGGCGACCCCGACCACCGCCAGGATCGCCGCCTGGGTCAGGATCGGTTGGGTCGAGACGTCGGCCAGGGCGATGGCCATGATCTCGGCCGACAGGATCAGGTCCGTCCGCACCGCCCCGGCCACCGTCGCCTTCTCCAGCGTCGCGGCGTCGCCCTCTGCCGCCGCCTCTTCGTCATGGCCGTGGCCGCCGAAGGCCTCCATCAGCTTCTCGGCGCCCTCGAAACACAGATAGGCCCCGCCGCACATCAGGATCGGGGTGATGGCCCAGGGCGCGAAGGCGCTCAGCAACAAGGCGGCGGGCAGGATCAGCAGCAGCTTGTTGCGGAACGACCCCAGGGCGATCTTGCCGATGATCGGCAGCTCGCGGCTGGGCGACAGGCCGGTGACATAGCGCGGCGTCACGGCCGCATCGTCCACCACCACCCCGGCGGCCTTGGTCGAGGCCTTGCCCGCCGCCGCCCCGACGTCGTCGATCGAGGCCGCCGCCATCTTGGCGATGCCCGCCACATCGTCGAGCAGGGCGATCAGACCGGAAGGCATGCGAGAATCCCCAGATTGCGCCGCGACACGCGGCCGCACCCCGCCTAGGGCGCGCCGCCGGTTTTGTCGAGCGTCCCCGCAAACGGACGAAAGCCCCGCCGGCGGACCGGCGGGGCTTCCATTTCGAACGCATTTCCGATGTCGATTTTCTTAGAACTTACGGCCCACCCCCACAGAAACGACCCACGGGTCCAGATCCACATCGCTCTTCAAAGCGCCGTTGTTGACGTCGGCGTCGGTGTTGAACCAGACCTTCTTGACGTCCACGTTCAAGCTCCACGGCCCCTGGATGCCGATGTCGGCGCCCGCCTGCAGGGCGTAGCCGAAGCCGTCGTCCAGATCGACGGTGAAGCCGTTCTTGTCCTCGCCGCTGTAGAACAGCATGTAGTTGACGCCTGCGCCGACATAGGGGCTGAAGCGGCCCTCGGTCAGCGGGCGATATTGCAGGGTCACAATCGGCGGCACGACCCAGGTTTCATGCACGGCGACGTCGGTCGTTCCGCCCTGGGCGCGGATTTCATGCTTGGTCGTGCCCAGGATCGCCTCGACCGCCAGATGGTCGGTCAGGAAGTAGGTGAAGCCCAGGGTCGGCATGACGCTGTCGCCCACATCGACGTGCAGACCGGAGTCGGCGCCGGCGGCGGTGGTGATGGCGTTGTCGGCGTCGGAGAAGACGTCGGTCACGCGGCCGGTGATGATCCAGTCGCCCTTCTTGGGCATTTCCCAGGCGGCGGGGCTCTGCGCCAGGGCCGGGGCCGCGAAGGCCGCGGCGGCGACGGCGGAGAGGATCAGGGTTTTCAGTTTCATCTTGCTCATCCCCAACGCCCGCTGTCGCCTCATGCGACCTGTTCCGAGCGTCTTGAGGGGGGAGATGCGCCCCCTGCATCGGTCCGGCCTTGATCCAGCGCAAACCCATGCAGGGGTTGGACAATCTGTCCAATCAGACCACG
>MGLN01000162.1:1846-6792 GCA_001796045.1 Caulobacterales bacterium RIFOXYB1_FULL_67_16
CCCCGAGCGACCGGCAGGTCTCCGGCTTCCACCGCGGCGCGCCAGTCACGCTCCTGGGCGTGGTTCTGAACAAAGCCCAGCGGCGTGCGGCTGATCGACGACGTCCCCAGGCCGATCAGCACCGGCGCCTCATCGGTCGTATAGCCCTGGAAGTTGCGGCGCAGCCGGCCGGCCCGCGCGGCGGCGGCCATCGAGTCATGCGGCAAGGCGAAGTGATCGAGACCGATCGCCTGCCAACCCTTCTGCACCAGATAGCGGGCCGCCGCCTGGCTCTGGGCGAAGCGCGCCTCGGCCCCCGGCAGATCGGCGTCCTTGATCAGCTTCTGATGCGGCTTCATCCAAGGCACATGGGCGTAGCCGAACAGGGCGATCCGGTCCGGCCGCAGGGTCGCGACCTGAGCCACCGTATTGACGACGTTTTCGACTTCCTGAAGCGGCAGGCCGTACATCAGATCGAGATTCAGCGAGGTCACGCCCTGCGCCCTCAGCGCCTCGGCCGCCCAGCGAATGGTCTCAAAGGACTCCGGCCGGTTCACCGCCGCCTGAACCACGGGCGACAGATCCTGCACCCCAAGGCTGGCGCGGCTCAGGCCGATGCGGCCGGCGGCCTCGACCCAATCCTGGGTCAGAACCTCGGGATCCAGTTCGGCGGCGATCTCGAAACAGTCGCCCAGGTCGAACCGGGCGGCCAGGCCCGCAAACAGTCGCTCCAGCTCGTCCGGCGGCAGCATATTGGGCGTGCCGCCGCCCAGATGGATCGAGCCGACCCTCAGACGCCGGCCGTTCAGACGGTCCAGCCGCGCCAGGACCAGGTCCGCCTCCTTCAGCAGCAGATCGACATAGCTGCTCATGGGGGCGACCCGGTTCATCGCCCGGGTGTTGCAGCCGCAGTACCAGCACAGCCGCTTGCAGAAGGGGATGTGCAGATACAGCGACACCGCGCGATCGAGGGGCGCGGCCGACAGCCACGCCCCCCATTCGGCGGCCCCGACGGCGGGCGTGAACTGCGCCGCCGTCGGATAGGAGGTGTAGCGCGGCGCGTGGGCGTCGTAGCGGGCGATCAACTCGCGCGTCGTCCGCACGCCGGCGCCGGCAGGACTAGAGAGGAACATCGCCTTCTTTCGCCGCATCGACCGACAGGCCTTGGTCGCCCTCGTCGAACAGGTGGAACTCGTGCCACAGGCCGTTCAGCACGCCGAAACCGACCGCCAGCCCGACACCCAGGATCCAGGAAAAATACCACATGGCTTGATGCTCCTTGAGCTCAGTACAGGTCGGGGTTGGTCTTGAGGGCGGCGGTCGAGGTCCGCCCCCACAGCACGGAGTAGACCCAGCTGGTGTAGGCCAGGACGATGGGCAGGAAGACCAGGGTGCAGATCAGCATGATGAACAGGGTCATGTGACTGGACGAGGCGTTCCAGACCGTCAGGCTGGACTGCGGGTCGATCGAACTGGGCAGGATGAAGGGGAACATCGACAGGCCGACGGTCGAGATGATGCCGACGGTCGAGATCGAAGACCCGCCGAAGGCCAGGGGCGCGGACCGCAGCCACATGCCCGACAGCCCGACCACCGCCCCCACGAAGCCCAGGGTCGGGGCGATCATCATCCACGGATAGAGCTTGTAGTTGTCCAGCCAGGCGCCGGGCGCGGCTTCCACCGTGGTGCGCAGCGGGTTGGAGAAGCCCTGGATGTCCAGGTCGCCCGTGATCCGATAGCCGACATTGCCGAAGGCCATGTACAGGCCGCCCGCCGCAAACAGGACCAGGGCCAGGACGCCGGCGATCGTGCCGTACAGACGCGCCCGCTCCAGCACCGGTCCCTTTTCGGCCTTCACCGACAACCAGGCCGCGCCGTGCAGCACCAGCATGGCCACCGACAGCAGGCCGGCGATCAGGCTGAAGGGGGTGAACAGGCCCAGCAGATTGCCGTCGTAGAAGGAGCGCAGGTCGCTATCCAGGCGGAAGGGCGCGCCCAAGAGGACGTTGCCGACGGCGACGCCGAACACCAGGGCCGGCACGAAGCCGCCGACGAACAGGCACCAGTCCCAGAACGACCGCCACTTGGGCGACGGCCGCTTGGAGCGGTACTTGAACGACACCGGCCGCAGGATCAGGGCCGACAGGACCAGGAACATGGCCAGGTAGAAGCCCGAGAAGCTGACGGCGTAGACGAAGGGCCAGGCGGCGAAGATGGCGCCGCCGCCCAGGATGAACCACACCTGGTTGCCCTCCCAGGTCGCGCCGACGGTGTTGATCACCATCCGGCGCTCCTCGTCCGTCTTGGCGACGAAGGGCAGCAGGGCCCCGACCCCCAGGTCGAAACCGTCGGTCAGGGAGAAGCCGATCAGCAGCACGCCCAACAGGGCCCACCAGATCAGGCGAAGGGTTGCGAAGTCGATGGGAAGATCCATGGTCGGATGTCCTCAGTCTTTCTGGATCAGGCCACGGCGGGCGCGGCGACGGGGGTCGCGGGCGCCTCGGGGGCGGGTTGGCCGAAGGCTTCCTGCTCGTGGAAGGGCCCCTTCTTGATGGCGTAGAGGATCAGCCTGACCTCGACGACGGCCAGGGCGCCGTACAGGGCGGTAAAGCCGATGATGGTGCCCCACAGCTGCGGCACGGTCAGGGACGAGGCGCCCAGGAAGGTCGGCAGCACGCCTTCGACCGCCCAGGGCTGGCGTCCGAACTCGGCCAGGATCCAGCCGAACTCGATCGCGATCCACGGCAGGGGGATGGCCAGCACGGCCAGACGCAGGAACCAGCGGGTGTCATGCTTGCGCACGGTGCACAGGACGAAGGCCGTGGCGAAGAACAGGATCATGAACATCCCCACGCCGGCCATGATGCGGAAGCTCCAGAACAGGGTCGGCACATGCGGCACCGTCTCCCAGGCCGTCTGCTTGATCAGTTCGGGCGAGGCCGTGCGCGGATCGGCGACGTGGCGCTTCAGCAGCAGGCCGTAGCCCAGGTCGCGACGGTGGGTCTCGAACACGCCGCGGGCGACGGGGTCGGCCGGATTGGCCTTGACCTTCTCCAGGGCGTCATAGGCGATGACGCCGGACTCGATGCGGTCTTCGGCAATGGCGACCAGTTCGAAGATGCCCTCGACCGGCTTGTCGATGGTGCGGGTGGCGATCAGGCCCATGACCCACGGCACGTGGACGCCGTAGTGGGTCTCGCGGTCCTTCATGCTGGGGATGCCGATCAGGGTCAGGCCGGCCGGCGCGGGCTCGGTGTGCCACATGGCTTCCAGGGCGGCCAGCTTCATCTTCTGGTTGTCGGTCAGGGCGTAGCCGGACTGGTCGCCCAGGACGACGACGGACAGCGAGGCCGCCAGGCCGAAGGCCGAGGCCACCGTCATCGACCGCTTGGCGAAGCCGACATGCTTGCCGCGCAGCAGATAGAAGGCCGAGACGCCCAGCACAAAGACCGCGGCGCAGACATAGCCGGCCGAGACCGTGTGGACGAACTTGGCCTGGGCCACCGGGTTGAAGATCACGGCCATGAAGTCCGTCACCTCCATCCGCATCGAGTCCGGATTGAAGGCGGCGCCGACCGGGTTCTGCATCCAGCCGTTGGCGACCAGGATCCAGACCGCCGACAGATTGGTGCCCAGGGCCACCAGGAAGGTGACCAGCAGGTGCGCCGACGGCTTCAGCTTGTCCCAGCCGAAGAACATCAGCCCGACGAAGGTCGCCTCCAGGAAGAAGGCCATCAAGCCCTCGATCGCCAGGGGCGCCCCGAAGATGTCGCCGACGTAGTGGCTGTAATAGCTCCAGTTCATGCCGAACTGGAACTCCATGGTGATGCCGGTCGCGACGCCCAGCACGAAGTTGATGCCGAACAGCGTCCCCCAGAAACGGGTGATCGTCCGCCAGATCGGGCGGCGGGTCATCACATAGATGGACTCCATGATGACCAGCATGAACGACAGCCCCAGCGTCAGGGGCACAAACAGGAAGTGGTAGAGGGCTGTCAGCGCGAACTGCAGCCTGGATAGGTCGACGACCGCTAGGTCGATCATGGCTTGGGCTCCTCAGCCGCCGGCCACGACGACCGACGTTTGTGCCGCCCTAGGACCAAGGCGGGGCGGTCGCCTTGATTTCGATCAAAGCCCCCTTCGCCTGCGGGTCGTAGTGGACTGATCGTCCTTGGACATTTCGCCCAACGACGGTTTGTCCAATGGCTTGCGGGCCTGTTCCCAGGCTGGAGTGTTCGAATGACCTCGGCGCCGATCTCGGCCTCCCCTCCCGCCGCCTCTCCGGCCGTCTGGCTGAAACAGGCGGCCGCGCCCTGGCGTCGGCTGACCGCCCTGGCGGGTCTTCTGGCTGTGGCGGACGTGGTTCCGGCGGTCGGTTTCGCCGGCGGTCTGGCCATGACCGTGGCGACCTTCGGCGCCTCGCCCCTGGCCGCCCTGCCCTGGCTGCTGCTGGCGGTCGTCAGCCTGATCGCCCGCGGCCTGATCGGTCAGGCGGCGGTGGTGGTGGGCGCGCGCCTGGGTCGGTCGGTCAAGACCAGCGTGCGCGACCGGCTGTTGGCCGACCTTTTCGGCCGGGGCGCCCGGTCCAATGACCAACTGACCGCCGTGGTCGAGGGCGTCGGCGCCCTCGACGGCTATATGTCCCGCTTCACCCCGCTGAAGATGGCCGCCGGCCTGTCGCCCCTGCTGATCATCGCCGTCGCCGCCGTGGCCAGCCCGTTTTCGGCCGGCATACTTCTGTTCACCCTCCTGCCCTTCATCTTCGGCATGATCCTGGCGGGGACCGCCGCCGCTGCGGAAAGCCGCCGTCAGTTCCAGGCGCTGGAACGGCTGTCGGGCCTGTTCGTCGACCGGGTGCGCGCCCTGCCCGCCGTCCTGGCCTTCGACGCCCGCGCCCGCACCACCGCCGAAATCGCCCGCGCATCGGACGAACTGGAGCGTCGCACCAATCGCGTCATGCGGATCGC
>MGLN01000163.1:0-2396 GCA_001796045.1 Caulobacterales bacterium RIFOXYB1_FULL_67_16
GCGCCGTGGTCGGCGGCGGAGACCGCGAGGCGACACTGGCCAGCGGGCGTTTGAGCCTGAACTGGCAGCCGACGGCCAAGGACTTCGTCCAACTGTCCAGCTTCTGGCAGGGCGACAGCCTCTTGGCCCAGGGGCGGCGCGAGGCCGGCGGCATGGTCAATCTCGGCTATCGCCGCAAGCTGAACGAGCAGCTGTCGTTCAACTTCACCGCGCGCGACCTGTTCAACACCTTCAACACCACGACGATCTACGAGACGCCGCAGTTCCGCGAACGCTCGGAGCAGGACATCAAGCTGCGGGCCTTCTACGTCGGCCTGACCTGGAACTTCGGCGGGCCGCGCCGCCAGCCGGAACAGTTCGACTTCTCGACCGGCCCCACCGGCGGCTGAGCGGAGCCCTGTTCTGCGCCGCCCGCCCCGCCGGGAGGGGCGGGCGGCGCGTCGCTCCGGCTACAGGGTGCAGATCGCGGTGCGGCCGGCGCGGACCGTGTAGCGGTCGGTGCGCGGATTGTAGGAGCGATACCGCTGCTGGCAGGCGCGGACATGGGCGTACCAGTTCGACTGACGCTTGAAGTGGGCGGGCGGCGCCGGCGGGCGCGAACCCCAGCTCGATTGCCAGGCGCCGTAGGAATCGCGGTGTTCGCCGCGCCCATTGTTCCGCTGACCGTCGCCGCGATCCGGGTTCGGGCGCTGGTCCGGCCGCGCCTGCGAGGGGCGGTTCTGATCCAGGGCGGCGGCATGGGTCGAGACGGCGCTCAGGGCCATCAGGCCCGCGGCGATAGCGATGACAGACTTGCGCATGATCGAGTCCTTTCCTTCGTTGGTCGATGGTCTTTAAACGCTCGAAACCCGCTAATCTGTTGCAATCTTTAAAATATTTCGTTTTCGAAGCCTTCCGGTCGCGGCGCCGCCCCAATTGATCGCGGTCAAGGCGCGCCCGTCCGGGCTCGGGCTCTTGTGTGGCTGGATCAACACACCCACTTCCATCAGCGAACCGACGCGTCGCTTGCTCCAGAGGGCGTGTCGGACCATTTCCGCCTCACGAGGGGACACGCATGAATCTCGATCTCTATTCCGACCGCGCCAAACAGGCGGTCCAGTCGGCCCAGTCGCTGGCCCTGGCCCGTCGCCATCAACAATTCGCGCCCGAGCACCTGCTCAAGGTCCTGCTGGAGGAGCGCGACGGTCTGGCCAGAAACCTGATCACCGCCGCCGGCGGCGACGCCCGCCGCGCCGAGGCCGATGTCGAAACCGCGCTGAAGAAGCGCGCCCAGGTCACCGGCGGCTCGGGCCAGCTCTATCTGGACGGCGACACCGCCCGCGTCTTCGCCGCCGCCGAGGAAGCCTCCAAGACCGCCGGCGACGCCTTCGTCACCACCGAACGCCTGCTGGCGGGCCTGGCCAAGGAGGGCGGAACCGCCGCCGAGGTGCTGAAGGCCTCGGGCGTCACCGCCGACAAGCTGGACGCCGCCATCGCCGAGGTGCGCAAGGGCAAGACCGCCGACAGCGCCGCTGCGGAGGACGGCTACGACGCCCTGAAACGCTACGCCCGCGACCTGACCCTGGCCGCCCGCGACGGCAAGATCGATCCGGTCATCGGCCGCGACGAGGAGATCCGCCGCACCATCCAGGTCCTGGCCAGGCGGACCAAGAACAATCCCGTCCTGATCGGCGAGCCCGGCGTCGGCAAGACCGCCATCGTCGAGGGCCTGGCCCTGCGCATCGTCAACGGCGACGTGCCCGAATCCTTGCGCGACAAGACCGTCATGGCGCTGGACATGGGCTCCCTGATCGCCGGCGCCAAATACCGCGGCGAGTTCGAGGAACGGCTGAAATCCGTCCTGTCCGAGGTCTCGGCGGCCGAGGGCGGGATCGTCCTCTTCATCGACGAGATGCACACCCTGGTCGGCGCCGGAAAGGGCGACGGCGCCATGGACGCCTCCAACCTGCTGAAGCCGGCCCTGGCGCGCGGCGAACTCCACTGCGTCGGCGCCACCACCCTGGATGAATACAGGAAGCACGTCGAAAAGGACGCCGCCCTGGCCCGCCGCTTCCAGCCCGTCTTCGTCTCCGAACCGACGGTCGAGGACACGGTCTCGATCCTCCGTGGGCTGAAGGAGAAGTACGAGGTCCACCACGGGGTCCGCATTTCCGACAGCGCCATCGTGGCCGCCGCCACCCTGTCGAACCGCTACATCACCGACCGCTTCCTGCCGGACAAGGCCATCGACCTGATCGACGAGGCCGCCAGCCGCGTGCGCATGGCCGTGGACTCCAAGCCCGAGGCCCTGGACGAGATCGACCGCCGCCTGGTCCAGCTGAAGATCGAGCGCGAGGCCTTGAAGAAGGAGACCGACCAGGCCTCCCAGCACCGGCTGGAGAAGCTGGAGGACGAGA
>MGLN01000163.1:2451-4576 GCA_001796045.1 Caulobacterales bacterium RIFOXYB1_FULL_67_16
GGAAAAGGTCGGCCAGGGCGCCCAGCTGCGCGAAACCCTGGACCGCCTGCGTCTGGAGCTGACCAACGCCCAGCGCGCCGGCGATCTGGGTCGCGCGTCCGAGATCGCCTATGGCCAGATCCCCCAGATCGAGAAACAGCTGGCCGAGGCCGAGGCGAACGAGGCCGACAAATCCGGCCCCCTGACGCCCGAGGTGGTCGACGCCGAACAGATCGCCGCCGTCGTCAGTCGCTGGACCGGCGTCCCCGTCGACAAGATGCTGGAGGGCGAACGCGAAAAACTGCTGAAGATGGAGGAGGCCCTGTCCGCCCGCGTGGTGGGCCAGGACGAGGCCTTGGCCGCCGTCTCCGACGCGGTGCGCCGCGCCCGCGCCGGCCTGAACGACCCCAACCGTCCCCTGGGCAGTTTCCTGTTCCTGGGCCCGACCGGCGTGGGCAAGACCGAACTGACCAAGGCGCTGGCCGACTTCCTGTTCGACGACGAGGCCGCCATCACCCGGCTGGACATGTCGGAATATATGGAGAAGCACAGCGTCAGCCGCCTGATCGGCGCCCCTCCCGGCTATGTCGGCTATGACGAGGGCGGCGCCCTGACCGAGGCCGTGCGCCGCCGCCCCTATCAGGTCGTCCTGTTCGACGAGGTGGAAAAGGCCCACCCCGACGTCTTCAACGTGTTGCTCCAGGTGCTGGACGACGGCCGCCTGACCGACGGGCAAGGCCGCACCATCGACTTCCGCAACACCCTGATCATCATGACCTCCAACCTGGGCAGCCAGTATCTGGCCGATCAGGTCGAGGGCGAGGATGTGGAGGCCGTCCGCCCCTTCGTCATGGACGCCGTCCGCGCCCACTTCCGGCCCGAGTTCCTGAACCGGATCGACGAGATCATCCTGTTCCACCGCCTGGGCCGCGACCAGATGGGCGGCATCGTGCGGATCCAGCTGTCACGCTTCGAGAAACTGCTGGCCGACCGCCGCATGGCGCTGGACCTGGACGACGCGGCCCTCGCCTGGCTCGCCGACCGCGGCTACGACCCGGCCTATGGGGCCCGGCCGCTAAAACGGGTGATCCAGAAGGAGCTGGTGGACCCGATCGCGCGTAAGCTGCTGGCCGGCGAGATCGAGGACGGCGGGGTGATCGCCGTCACAGCGGGGGAAGGCGGGTTGGAGATCGGGAAGGCGCGGGTGCATTAGGGGCGTCCGTAGCGGCGCCGTAGGCGAAATTTCTCCACCGCACGATGCGGAAGGCTGCAGGCGAAAGACCCTCTCCCGCTTGCGGGGGAGGTGTCGCGTCGATCGCGAAGCGATCCAGCGACGGAGGGGGGAGTGTCGCTTGGAAAGAAGACTTCCCCCAACGTCAGGCGTGTCGCTGCGCCACGGCCTGCTGCTTCCCCCGCAAGCGGGGGAAGGTCCGCCTCGGCGGTCTAACGCGCGCAATTCGAGACGCGAATGCCCGCCTTATCAAGGCCTTGCCCCCGCCGAATCGCCTTCTCCCAACCACCCCCGAAAACCGTGCCATCCTGTCGCCCGCGAAGGTTCAGGACCAGGGGACGGCATGGCGCATGTTCAGACGGAATGCAGATCGGATTTGGCGCTTTTGGCGCCTTGTCACCCTGTTTTCGTGCCAGGCGCCCCGCCTTCACGCCTGCGGGATCGGATTGGTCCTCGGGTCCGGCCCGTTGGTGACGACGCGGTGGCGGTCGCCCAGGTCCTTGATCACCTTGACGTCGGCAAAGCCCTGGGCCTCGAACAGGGCCTTGACCTGGGGCCCCTGGTCCCAGCCGATCTCGACGGCGAAGACGCCGCCGGGCTTGAGGATCCGCTTCACCTCGGGGGCCAGGTCGCGATAGGCCTGAAGCCCGTCGGGGCCGCCGTCCAGGGCCAGGTGCGGGTCGTGGTCGCGGACCTCGGGGTCCAGGCCCGGGATATGGTCGGTCGGAATATAGGGGGGGTTGGACGCCACCAGGTCGAAGCTGGCGTCGGCGAAGCCGGCGGCCCATTCGGTGCGCAGGAAGGTCGCCCGGTCGTTCAGGTCCAGGTTGGCGGCGTTCTCGCGGGCCACGGCCAGGGCCTCGGTCGAGATGTCGGTGCCGACCCCCTTGGCCGCCGGCCGCTCGGCCAGCAGGG
>MGLN01000163.1:4610-6551 GCA_001796045.1 Caulobacterales bacterium RIFOXYB1_FULL_67_16
CCGGGCGGGGGCTGAGGACGTCGGGGGTGACGTTCAGCATGATCTTCCAGAAGCCCTTCTTGCCGACGATCCGCGAGACCGGCTCGCGGCGCAGGCGGCGGTCGATCATGGCCTCATAGGCGGCCTGCTGTTCGGCGGTGACGACCCGATAGGGGTCGGTCAGGATGTCGGTGCGGCTGGCGCCGGCGGCGGCCTCCAGCAGCAGGCGGGCGTCGATGGCCGGGCTGTCGATGCGGCCCTCCTTCAGGCGGGCCTGGGCGGCCTTCCAGACGGTCAGCAGGGTGGCGGCGCCGTCGGACGGCTTGGGGGAGAGGGGCTCGAGGGTCATGGGACGGCGACTTGGCCTCTAATGGACAGGATTTCAAGCGCGAGGGGGAACGGGCCCCATAGCTGGACCGTTCGCGACGGATGGCGAGAATGAAGTCTAAGACCCGGCCGGGACGCGGCAGGCAAGGATCCGGCGGCGGCCTGTGGCGGTTCGTGGCGGCCGCCGCCGGCGGTCTGGCCGCCGGGGCCGGGGCCGCCCACATCCTCTACACCCAGGGCCACAAGGTCGGGGTCGAACTGCGCCCTGCACGCCCCGAACCCCTGCCGCCCAAGCCGCCCCAGCCCGAGGACTATGAGGCGCGCGAGCCGGGCAGGGGGCGACTGGCCGGGCGGCCCGAGCATATCCCGCGCAAGGGGTGGACCGATATCCTGTGGCGGACCGGCGGATCCTATTTCGGCGACCGGGTGGGCTTCGTCGCGGGCGGGGTGACCTTCTTCACCCTCCTGTCCCTCTTCCCCCTGCTCGGGACCTTCGTGACCCTATACGGCCTGTTCGCCGATCCGGCCGACGCCTGGAGCCGGCTGCAGTTCCTGTACGGCCTGATGCCCGCCAGCATCGCCCAGTTCCTGGGCGGGGAGATGGAGCGGCTCGCGGCCAACTCGAACGGCCAGCTGACCTTCACCCTGATCTGGACCCTGGCCCTGTCGCTGTGGACCGCCAACGGGGCGGTCAAGGTGCTCTTCTACGGGCTGAACATCGCCTATCACGAGGTCGAGCGCCGCAACATCGTCCGCTACAACCTGCTGTGCATGGGCTTCACCGTCGGGGCCATCCTGGCCCTGCTGCTGACTTCGGCCCTGGTGGTGGGGGCGCCGGTGGTGATCCGGCTGTTCGGCCTTCAGGAGGAATGGGGCCTGTTCGCCCTGCTGCGCTGGCCCCTGCTGCTGATCGGCTATGTCGCGGCCCTGACCCTGATCTACCGCTTCGGCCCCTGCCGGCAGAAGGCCCGCTGGCGCTGGCTGACGCCGGGGGCGATCTTCGCCGCGGTGCTCAGCCTGACCGTCTCCTTCGTCTTCAGCTGGTACCTGACCAACTTCGTCCGCACCGATTCCTACGGTCCCCTGGCGGCCATGATGGGCTTCCTGCTCTGGACCTGGCTTTCGGTCCAGGTGATCCTGATGGGGGCCGAGCTGAACGCCGAGATCGAGCATCAGACCGCGGTCGACACCACGACCGGCAAGCCCCTGCCGATGGGCGAACGGGGCGCCAGGGTGGCCGACAGCGTCGGGGCGCGGCGAGGCAATCCCGCCGCTCTGGCCTTCACCCAACGCCACGCCGAGGCCATGGCCGACCGGCTGATGCGCCGCAGGAACCGACGCGAGCGGGACAAGGCCGCTAAAGGATGAACCGGCTCAGGTCGACGTCCTTGGTCAAGAGGCTCAGCTTGTCGCGAACCGCCGCCCCGTCGAAGGCCACGGTCTGGCCCGACAGGTCCGAGGCCTTGAAACTGGTCTCCTCCAGCACCCGCTCCAGCACCGTCTGCAGCCGCCGCGCCCCGATGTTCTCGACGGCGGAGTTGGCCGCCACCGCCGCGTCGGCGAGAGCCTCGACCGCGTCGTCGGTGAAGGTCAGGGTGACATCCTCGGTCGCCAGCAGGGCCTGGTTCTGGCGGA
>MGLN01000164.1:0-844 GCA_001796045.1 Caulobacterales bacterium RIFOXYB1_FULL_67_16
AGAGGGCGACCCAGAGAACGCCGCCGACCGGCACGGCGGTCAGGATGGCGGCGGCGATGACGACCGCCCGGAGCCAGGATGGACGAGGCCCCCTCGCCATCAGAGGATCGCCACCCCGGCGGCTCCGTCCTCGTCAGCCCAGGCGACCTTGTCGGCGGCGGGGCTGAGGGACAGGGCGACGATGGCGGGCCCCTTGTCGGCCTTGACGAAGTTCAGGCCCTGGGCGGCCGGATGGGCGACCCAGACCCGGCCGTCGGTCAGGCCAGCGGCCAACAGGCCGTGCGCCGTCCGCGCCGAGACCAGATTTACCAGACTGGCCTCGTCATAGCCGATCTCGGTCGCCTCGCGCCCCATCGGGCCGTTGGAGCCGATGAAGGGCCACAGCACGGCGCCCTGGGCGCCCGAGGTGGCCAGCAGCTGGCCGTTCGCCAGGAAGGCCAGGGACCGAACCTTGGACGGATAGCCGCCCATCCGCAGGTTCTTGGCGTCCTTCAGCCGCCAGCCGTGCAGTTGGTTGTCCTGCATGGTGGTGACCACGAAGGCGCCGTCCGGCGAAAAGGCGACGCCGGTGTGGGACCCGGCCCAGGTCAGCTTCGCCGGCTGCTGTTTCTCGATCCGGGCGTACCACAGGGCCGCGCCGCCGTAGGTCGACGCGGCGATGCGCCGCCCCTTGGGCTCGAAAGCCACGCCCGAGACGGTGCGCTCGTGCTGGAAATCCCGCCGGAAGCCGGTGTCGGCGGTGTCGATGACCGAAAGGGTGCGCCCCCAGGAGAAGGCGATCAGGCCGGAGGCGGGCGCGGCGTCGACGGCGTCGATCCACTGGTTCTTGGCCTCCGCGAGAACG
>MGLN01000164.1:873-1606 GCA_001796045.1 Caulobacterales bacterium RIFOXYB1_FULL_67_16
ACGGCTCCAGACGACCTTGCCGTCGTCGCCGCCAGTGACGACGCCCTCGCCGGACGGATGGACCACGGCGCACAGGACGGCGCCGTCATGGGCCTGGATCGTCGCGCCATCCTCGAACCGTACCGAGCCGTCGCCGAGAGCGAAGACGGCGCCGGTGTTGTCGAACAGGGCGGCGGTGACCTGGGCGTCGAATGCGAAGTTCATGCGCGACGCGTTAGCGGGTTGCGGGGGCGGGGGCAAATGGGGGAGGACAAGTCATCCGTTTCTCCCTCCCCGGAACGGGGAGGGAGAATGCTGGTACGCCCTCAGACCGGATCCGTCGGCTTGGGTTCGACCGGGGCCGGGGCGGCCTGGGCTTGGACCGGCTCCTCCGGAAGGGGGATGAACTCCAGATCGTCCTCGCTCGGGAGTTTCATCCGACCGGCCTTCCAGTCAGCCTTGGCCTGGTCGATGCGGGCCTGGCTGGAGGCGACGAAATTCCACCAGATCAGGCGTTCGCCCACCGGCTCACCCCCCAGGACCATGACGCTGGCCTGGGTCAGGGCCTTGACCGTCGGCTCGGCCGTCGGCTCCAGCACGATCATCTGGCCTTCGTGGAAGGTGCGGTCGCCGACCTCGATCGAGCCCTTGGCCACGAATAGGGCGCGCTCGCTCATGCCGCCGGCGCCCTTGCCCGGAGGCGGAGCGGTGCGGACGCCGGGCTGAAGCTCCCAGTGCACATAGAAGAGGGGCG
>MGLN01000164.1:1706-6013 GCA_001796045.1 Caulobacterales bacterium RIFOXYB1_FULL_67_16
ATGATGGAAGGCGGGATCGATCTCCTCGGCCTCGTCGGGCAGGGCGACCCAGGCCTGCATGCCATGCATGGGCCCGCCCCGGCTCTTTTTCAGCGGATCGGTGCGCTCGGAATGGACGATGCCCTTGCCGGCCGTCATCCAGTTCACCTCGCCGGGACGGATGGGCTGGTTATAGCCGAGGTTGTCATGGTGCATGATCTCGCCCTCGAACAGATAGGTGAGGGTCGACAGGCCGATGTGAGGATGCGGCCGCACGTCGATGGCCGTCGCGCCCGGCGCGAACTCGGCCGGGCCCATCTGGTCCAGAAAGATGAAGGGCCCGACCATTCGGCGCGAATGGAAGGGCAGGACGCGGCCGACCTCGAACCCGCCCAGGTCCTTGCGGCGCGCGTCGATCACCAATTCGATCATGTTCGGCATCCCCATCGGCGGAAGAGGCCGCCGAACCGTCTTATCCGACGTGAGGGGTGACTATGCCAAGAGGCAGGGCGGTCACATTCTTTACGCCGCGCGTGACGATATGGCTCTCGCAGTCCGAGACGATGCCGAGCGCCAGCAGTTTCTCGCGCAGGAACTTGTCAAAGGCGTGCATGTCGGACGTGATGATCCGCAGCACATAGTCTTCGCGCCCCGTAATGGTGGCGCACTGAACCACTTCCGGCCATTTGGCGACGGCGGCCTCGAAGATGTCGAGGTTTTCGGCCGAGGGCAGCATCAGTTTGACGATGGCGTAGACCTCGAAATCCAGGCCCAGCAGTTGTGCGTTCAGCAGGGTGACGCGTTTGGTGATCAGGCCGGAATCTTCCAGTCGTTTGATCCGGCGCCAGCAGGGCGAGGCCGACAGACCGACCCGGTCCGCGACCTCCGCGACCGACAGTCCGGCGTCTTGTTGCAGGATATCCAGGATCCGAGCGTCGATGGGATCGAGTTCGTCCGCCAATGCGTTTCTCCGATTAACAGTATGGCGAAATAAAATACCCTAAATCGGGATTTCGCAAGGTCAAATTGAGCGAGCACCTGCTTAGGCGCCGTGTTATCAAACGTCCAGAGGAAACACGGACGGACCCCCGAACGGACATGGACGCCCGCATGAACGACAAATTGAGCCAAAAGAACAGCCGCCCGCTGTCGCTGCGTGTGCCGGAGCCGTCGGGTCGGCCGGGCGATACGCCGGATTTCAGCCATCTGTCGATGGACCCGGCCGGCGCGGTCGAGCGGCCCGAGGTGGCGACGACCCCCTATGAGATGCGCGACCACGCCTTCCGGCTGATTCGCGTCCTGGACGACGAGGGCAAGGCGGTGGGGCCGTGGAACCCGCGTCTGGATCCCGAGACCCTGCGTCGCGGCCTGAAGGCCATGATCCTGACCCGCGCCTTCGACGACCGGATGCACCGGGCCCACCGCCAGGGCAAGACCAGCTTCTATATGAAGTGCACCGGCGAAGAGGCCATCGCAGTCGCGCAGGGCATGCTGCTGAGCCGCGAAGACATGGGCTTCCCCACCTATCGCCAGCAGGGGCTGCTGATCGCCCGCGGTTACCCGCTGGTCGAGATGATGAACCAGATCTATTCGAACGCGGCGGACCCGATCAAAGGCCGCCAGCTGCCGATCATGTATTCGGCCAAGGACTACGGCTTCTTCACCATCAGCGGCAATCTGGGCACCCAGGTGCCCCAGGCCGTCGGCTGGGCCATGGCCAGCGCCTACAAGGGCGACGACAAGATCGCCATCAGCTGGATCGGCGACGGCGCCACGGCGGAAGGCGACTTCCACAACGCCCTGACCTTCGCCAGCGTCTATCGCGCCCCGGTCATTCTGAACATCGTCAACAACCAGTGGGCCATCAGCTCCTTCCAGGGCATCGCCGGCGGGCTGGAGACCACCTTCGCCTCCAAGGCCATCGGCTATGGCCTGCCGGCCCTGCGGGTGGACGGCAACGATTTCCTGGCGGTGTGGGCGGCGACCCACTGGGCCGAGGAGCGCGCCCGGTCGAACCAGGGCGCGACGGTGATCGAACTGTTCACCTATCGCGGCGCCCCGCACTCGACCTCCGACGACCCCAGCCGCTATCGCCCCGGCGACGAGCACGAGAAATGGCCGCTGGGCGATCCAATCGAACGGCTGCGTCAGCACCTGACCGTCATCGGCGAATGGGACGACGAGCGCCACGCCACGGCCCTGCGCGAGGCGGTCGAACAGGTCCGCGCCGCCGGCAAGGAGTCCGAAGCCATCGGCACCCTGGGCCAGTCGCGTCCCAGCGTGAAGACCATGTTCGAGGAGGTTTATGCGACCGAGGACTGGCGTCTGGTCGAACAGCGTCGCGAGGTGGGGGTCTGATCATGAGCGAGCAAACGACCTTCACCGAAGCGGATCGCACCGACGGCGTCGAGCCGGACATGGTCGATCAGAACGCCGCTCCCGCCTCGGAGGCGACCGGCGCCGGCGTCATTCCGATGAACATGATCCAGGCCCTGAACT
The DNA here is from genome assembly GCA_001796045.1 of Caulobacterales bacterium RIFOXYB1_FULL_67_16. Taxonomy (GTDB): domain Bacteria; phylum Pseudomonadota; class Alphaproteobacteria; order Caulobacterales; family Caulobacteraceae; genus Brevundimonas. The sequence continues at coordinate 4,185 of MGLN01000164.1, forward strand.
CGGCCCTGGACGTCAAGATGGCCGAGGATCCGAACGTCCTGTCGTTCGGCGAGGACGCCGGCTATTTCGGCGGGGTCTTCCGCGTCACCGACAAGCTGCAGCAGAAGCACGGCCTGACCCGCAGCTTCGACGCCCCGATCAGCGAATGCGGCATCGTCGCCGCCGCCATCGGCATGGGCGCCTATGGCCTGCGCCCCGTGGTCGAGATCCAGTTCGCCGACTACATCTATCCGGCCTACGACCAGATCGTCTCCGAAGCGGCCAAGATGCGCTATCGCTCGGGCGGCCAGTTCACCAGCCCCATCGTGGTGCGTTCGCCTTATGGCGGCGGCATATTCGGCGGCCAGACCCACAGCCAGTCGCCGGAAAGCCTGTTCACCCATATCGCCGGGCTGAAGGTCGTCATTCCGAGCAACCCCTATGACGCCAAGGGCCTGTTGATCGCCGCCATCGAGGATGACGATCCGGTCGTCTTCTTCGAACCGAAACGCCTGTACAACGGCCCGTTCGACGGCTGGCACGAGAAGCCGGTCTCGCCGTGGAAGGCGCAGGACCTGGCCCAGGTTCCGACCGGAAAATATGTCGAGCCCATCGGCAAGGCGCGGGTCATGCGCGAGGGGAACGACGTCACCATCCTGGCCTACGGCACCATGGTCTGGGTCGCCCTGGCCGGCGCCGAACACGCCGGCGTGGACGCCGAGGTGATCGACCTGCGCTCCCTCGTGCCGCTGGACATCGAGACCATCGAGGCCAGCGTGAAGAAGACCGGCCGCTGCGTCATCGTGCACGAGGCGCCCAAGACCTCGGGCTTTGGCGGCGAACTGTCGGCCCTGGTTCAGGAGCGCTGCTTCTATCACCTGGAGGCGCCCATCGCGCGCGTCACCGGTTGGGACACGCCCTATCCCCATGCTTTCGAATGGGAATATTTCCCCGGGCCGCAACGGGTCTCAGACGCCCTGAAGAGCGTCATGACGGGAGGTCGATAAGATGGGTCGCTTCGTCTTCAAACTGCCCGACGTGGGCGAAGGCACCGCGGAGGCCGAACTGGTCGGCTGGCACGTCAAAGTCGGGGACACGGTCGCCGAGGACCAGATCGTCGCCGACGTCATGACCGACAAGGCCACCGTCGAGATCACCGCCCCTGTGTCCGGCAAGGTCATCGCCCTGCACGGCGAGCCCGGCGCCATGGTGCCGGTGCGCGGGCCGCTGGTGGAATTCGAGGTCGAGGGGGCGGGGAATGCGGATGAAACGACGCCCCCCTCCCCGGCTTCGCCGGTACTCCCCCCAAAGGGGGGAGATCGCGCAGCATCCAATCCTCCCCCCTTGGGGGAGGTGGCGCCGAAGGCGACAGAGGGGGCTGACGCCGCACCCACCGGCAACTATGTCTTCAAGCTCCCCGACGTGGGCGAAGGCACGGCCGAGGCCGAGCTGGTCGGCTGGCATGTGAAGGTCGGGGATGCGGTCGAGGAGGACCAGATCCTGGCCGACGTCATGACCGACAAGGCCACGGTCGAGATCACCTCGCCGGTGGCGGGCGTCGTCGTCGCCCTGCACGGCGAGCCGGGCAAGGCAGTTCCGGTCGGCGGGCCGCTGGTGGCGTTCGATGTGACGGGCGCCGGCAATGTCGCCAAGAGCCCCGTTCAGGCCCCCTCCGTCGCCTCCGGCGCTGCTTCCCCCAAGGGGGGAGGATCGACGCCGGCAGCCCCACCAAAATCTCCCCCCCCTGGGGGGAGCACCCGCGCAGCGGGGGAGGGGGGCAAACCGGCCCCCGCCCTGACCGGCCGGGCCCGCGGCGAACGCCCCCTGGCCTCGCCCGCCGTGCGCAACCG
>MGLN01000164.1:6071-9312 GCA_001796045.1 Caulobacterales bacterium RIFOXYB1_FULL_67_16
CCTTCGCCCGGGCCGAAGGGACCACCGAGGTCCGCATCATCGGCCTGCGTCGCAAGATCGCGGAGAAGATGGCCGAGAGCGTGCGCCGCATTCCGCACATCACCTATGTCGAGGAAATCGACATGACGGCGCTGGAGGAGCTGCGGGCCCATCTGAACGCGACCAAGGCGAAGGATCAGCCCAAGCTGAACCTGCTGCCCTTCATCGCCCGCGCCATCGTGGTGGCCCTGCGCGATCAGCCGCAGATCAACGCCCATTATGACGACGAGGCGGGCGTCCTGATCCAGCACGCCCCGGTCCATCTGGGCATCGCCGCCCAGACGCCGAACGGCCTGATGGTGCCGGTGGTCCGCCACGCCGAGGCGCGCGACGCCTGGGACACGGCGCTGGAGATCGCCCGCGTCTCGGGCGCGGCCAAGGACGGGTCGGCCAAGCGCGAGGAGCTGTCGGGTTCGACCATCACCATCACCTCCCTGGGAACCCTGGGCGGGGTGGTCCACACCCCGATCATCAACCACCCCGAGGTCGCCATCGTCGGCCCCAACAAGATCGCCGAACGGGTCGTGGTCCGCGACGGCCAGATGGTGGTGCGCAAGATGATGAACCTGTCGTCGTCGTTCGATCACCGGATCGTCGACGGGCATGATGCGGCGGTGTTCGTCCAGCGGATCAAGGGGTTGCTGGAGCAGCCCGCGACGCTGTGGATGGGGTGAGTTTTCTTCCTTCTCCCCTGGGGAGAAGGTGGCTCGCGTAGCGAGACGGATGAGGGACCGCCGGTGGGCCAGCACGCACCACCCCGCCCCTCACCCTTTCGCGCCAGAACGACGGCAAGCCGTCGTGCGCTCAAGCCCTCTCCCGCCGGGAGAGGGAGGGATATGACGGAACGAATGATGCAAGTCCTCAAGACCAAAGTCCTGATCATCGGCGCGGGCACCGGCGGCTATGTCGCGGGCATTCGCTGCGGCCAGCTGGGGCTCGACACCGTTCTGGTGGACGGGGGAGACGGCCTGGGCGGGACCTGCCTGAACGTCGGCTGTATTCCGTCAAAGGCCATCATCCATGCGGCGGGCAAGTTCGAGACGGTGGCCAAGGCGGCCGGCGGCGGGACGCTGGGCATCACGGCGGCCCAGCCGGCCATCGACCTGAAACAGACGGTGGCGTGGAAGGACGGGATCGTCCGTAAGCTGAACGCCGGGGTCGCGGCCTTGCTGAAGAAGGCCAAGGTCAAGGTGATCAAGGGCTGGGCGGCCTTCGAGGACGCCAAGACCTGCGTGGTGAAGACCGAAGACGGCGACATCCGCATCACCGCCGAACACGTCATTCTGGCGACGGGATCGGAGCCGGTCGAACTGCCCTTCCTGCCGTTCGGCGGCGACGTCATCTCCTCGACCGAGGCGCTGAGCCTGTCGGACATGCCCAAGAAGCTGGTCGTGGTCGGCGGCGGCTATATCGGGCTGGAGCTGGGCATCGCCTTCAGGAAACTGGGCGCGGAGGTGGCCATCGTCGAGATGGCGGAGCGGATCCTGCCCCTTTACGACAAGGCCCTGACCGATCCGGTCGCCAAATGGCTGGAGACGCACGGGGTCGAGCTGCACCTGGGCGCGCGCGCCGGCGGGTTCGGGGACGGGAAACTGTCGATCACGACCAGGGACGGCGAACCGCTGCAGCTGGACGCCGACAAGGTGCTGGTCACCGTGGGCCGCAAGCCGCGCACCCAGGGCTGGGGGCTGGAGAATATGGGCGTGGCCATGGCGGGGCCGTTCGTCAAGATCGACCAGCGCTGCGCCACCAGCATGAAGAATGTCTGGGCCGTCGGCGACCTGACCGGCGAACCTATGCTGGCCCACAAGGGCTCGGCCCAGGGCGAGGTGGTCGCGGAGATCATCGCGGGTCATGACCGGGTGTTCGATCCGGTCACCATCGCCGCCGTCTGTTTCACCGAGCCGGAGATCGTTTCGGCGGGCCTGGGTCCGAATGATGTCGCGGGCCGCGACGACGTGATCCAGTCGGTCTTCCCCTTCGCCGCCATCGGCCGGGCCCTGGCCATCGAGGCAGGCGAGGACGGCGGCTTCGTGCGGGTGATCGCGTCCAAGGCCGATCACCGGCTGCTGGGGATCCAGGCGGTCGGCCAGCATGTGTCGGAGCTGTCCAACAGCTTCGCCCAGATGCTGGAAATGGGGGCGGTGCTGGAGGATGTGGCGGGAACGATCCACGTCCACCCGACCCTGGGCGAAGCCTTCCACGAGGCCTCCCTGCGCGCCCTGGGCCACGCCATCCATATCTGAAGGCCGGGTCCAAACCCCGGCCGTCCGACCCGCCGTCCGTACGGCCGAAGCGGCGTAATGGCGCTGGCACGAAAACAGGGTGACAAGGCGCCAAAAGCGCCATTCGCCGGGGACGGCGATGAGCGTGGGATTCGCTTTTCAAGACCGTTGGGCGGAGAGTATCGCACGGTTTTGGAACGTGGCGGGTCGAGGCGCGCGCCCACGCAGTAAACACCTGAAAAGACTGGATTCGGGTTGCGGAATTAGGATGGCTGGCGCGGCCTGAGCGACCAAAGAAAAAGGGCGGGACCTTGCGGTCCCGCCCTTCTGCATTCTCAGCCTGGAGTGACTGGACTTAGAAGTCCATTCCGCCCATGCCGCCCATGCCGCCCATGTCAGGAGCGGCGGCGCCGCCCGACTTCTTGGGGGCGTCGGCGACGGCGGCTTCCGTGGTGATCAGGATGCCGGCCACCGAAGCGGCGTCTTGCAGGGCCGTGCGGACCACCTTGGCGGGGTCGATGACGCCCATCTTGACCAGGTCGCCGTACTCTTCGGTCTGGGCGTTGAAGCCGAACGAGGCGTCGTTCGATTCCAGCACCTTGCCGACCACGATCGAGCCTTCGACGCCGGCGTTTTCGGCGATCTGACGGATCGGAGCCTGCAGGGCGCGACGGATGATGGCGATGCCGGCGTTCTGGTCGGCGTTGTCGCCCTTGACGTCGGCCAGGATCTTGGAGGCCTTCAAGAGGGCGATGCCGCCGCCCGGAACGATGCCTTCGTCAGCCGCAGCGCGGGTGGCGTTCAGGGCGTCGTCGACGCGGTCCTTCTTCTCCTTCACCTCGACCTCGGTCGAACCGCCGACGCGGAGAACCGCGACGCCGCCGGCCAGCTTGGCCAGACGTTCCTGCAGCTTTTCCTTGTCGTAGTCGGAGGTGGTGTCTTCGATCTGGCGCTTGATCTGGGCCACGCGGGCTTCG
>MGLN01000165.1:0-9254 GCA_001796045.1 Caulobacterales bacterium RIFOXYB1_FULL_67_16
ATCGACTTCATCCTGGGCGGCGAACGCAGTCTGAGGGACGGCTCCAGCCTGTCGCTGCAAGCCGTGGCCAGCCGCGAGCCGCGCCACACCGCCGACGCCGCGCCCGAGTTCGCCCTGATCGGGGGCTGGCGACGCCGGTTCTGAGGGGGTGTCGGCGCTGGTGAAGGTGAGCGAGAATTGTGCGGCCTCGAACGTCGTGCCGAACGCCTCGCTCACCTGCCGCTCACCAGCACTATTCACTAGCACAAACCCCCTCAGAGGAGGGCGGTGATCAAGCCTTGCCGTCGAAGGCGTGAGTCTGGGGTTCGCCGCCGCCGCCGCCATAGGGGTTTGACGGCTGGGCGCCCGAGCCCTTGGCGGCCACCACCACCATGGCCGGGCGGATCGTGCGGCCGAACAGTTCGAAACCGGACTGCATGGTCTGGACCACGGCTCCGCCCGGCACCGTGTCCGACGGCTGTTCAATCATGGCCTGGTGCAGATGGGGGTTGAAGGCCTCGCCGGCCTCGGGCGCGACCCGCTTCAGACCGTTGGTCTCGAACGCCTGCAGCAGGGCCTTCTGCGTCATTTCCAGACCCGTCACCAGACCGGCCGTGGCGCCCTCGGCGTCCTTGGGCGCGGCCATCAGGGCGCGCTCAAGATTGTCGGCCACGCCCAGCAGATCCTTGGCGAAGCGCTGGATGGCGTAGGCGCGGGCGTCGTTCTGCTGGGCCTCTGAACGGCGCTTCAGATTCTCCATCTCGGCGGCGACGCGCAGGGCGCGGTCCTTCCACTCGTCCCGCTCGGCGATCACGGCGTCCAGCGGTGCAAGATTGTCCGAGGGATCGGCGTCCAGGCCGTGTTCGGCGTTGGCCTGCGCCATGTCGGCGTCCAGTTCGTTGAAATCGTCGTTCTGGGGTTTGTCGCTCACGTTTCTTTCCCGTCCAGCATCCGGCCCAGCACCCGGGCGGTATAGTCCACCAACGGAATGACACGGGCGTAGTTCAGTCGCGCCGGTCCTATGACGCCTATGGCGCCCAGAACCCGCTGTCGGCCGCTCATATAGGGCGCCGCGATCACGGCGGAACCCGAAAGTGAAAACAGACGGGTTTCGGCGCCGATGAAAATCCGCACCCCCTGCGCCGCATCCACACCGTCCAGCAGGCCGATCAGCTGTTCCTTCTGCTCCAGGTCGTCGAACAGGACCCGCACCCGCTCCAGATCGGCCAGGCCTTCGCCGTCCTGCAGCAGATTGGCCCGACCCCGCACGATCAGGGCCCGCTCGCGGTCCGGCCCGCCGGACCAGGCGGCCAGACCGTCCTCGACCAGTCGCGCGGCGGCCTGGTCCAGCTCGCGCCGGGCGATCTCCAGCTCCTGGGTCATTTCGCGCTTGGCCTCGGCGAAGGGCCGGCCGCGCAGTCGGGCGTTCAGGAAGTTGGAGGCCTCCGTCAGGGTCGAGGGCGTGACCCCCGCCGCCAGGCTCATGATCCGGTTCTCCACCGTGCCGTCGTCGGCGACGATGACCGCCAGGGCCTGATCGCCGCCAAGCGCCACGAACTCCACATGCTTGACCCCGGCGTCGCGCACCGGGCTGGAGACCACGCCTGCGCCCCCCGCCAGACCCGACAGCAGATTGGACGCCTCGTCCAGGGCGGCCTCGAAATTGCGGCCCCGGCCGGCCAGGCGGGCGTCGATCTCGCGCCGCTCCTCCTTGGTCAGGTCGCCGATCTCCAGGAGGCCGTCGACGAACAGGCGCAGACCCGCATGGGTGGGAATCCGCCCCGCCGAGGCGTGGGGCGAGGCCAAAAGCCCGGCCAGGGTCAGATCCTGCATCGTATTGCGGATCGAGGCCGGCGACAGGGCGATGCCGCCCAGCGACAGGGTGCGCGACCCCACCGGCTCGCCGGTCTCCAGATAGGATTCGACGATGCGCCGGAAGATGTCCCGCGCCCGCGCGTCCAGCCCCGCCAGCCCCGCCAGGGACTGGCCCGTCGCCGGACCGCCGTCGAACGGCGGGGTTTTGGGGGCATACAGGCTCACGTTTTCAGGATAATCACCGCCGCCCCAGCTTCCAAGGACTCATCTCATGCGCCATTCGCAACGCACCGACGCCCAGCTGCGTCCCGTGACCATCGAGACCGGCGTCAACCGCTACGCCGAGGGCTCGTGCCTGATCAGCTTCGGCCACACCAAGGTTCTGGTGACCGCCTCGGTCGAGGAAAGCATTCCCGGCTGGATGCGCGGCAAGGGCCAGGGCTGGGTCACCGCCGAATACGGCATGCTGCCCCGCGCCACCCACACCCGCGGCCGGCGCGAGGCCGCCGCCGGCAAACAGACGGGTCGGACGCAGGAGATCCAGCGCCTGATCGGCCGCAGCTTGCGCGCCGTCGTCGATCTGAAGGCGCTCGGCGAGCGTCAGGTGGTGCTGGACTGCGACGTGATCCAGGCCGACGGCGGCACCCGCACCGCCGCCATTACCGGCGCCTGGGTCGCCATGGCCTCGGCCCTCAACTATCTGCGCGACGAAGGCGTGCTGAAGTCCGACCCGATCCTGGACCAGGTGGCGGCCGTCTCCTGTGGCGTCTGCGACGGGGTTCCGGTGCTGGACCTGGACTACGAAGAGGATTCCGAGGCCGAGGCCGATTCCAACTTCGTCCTGACCGGCGCGGGCCAGATCGTCGAGATTCAGGCCACCGGCGAGAAGCGCGGCTTCTCGCGCGCCGAGTTCGACCGCCTGTTCGCCCTTGCCGAAACCGGCTGCGCCGAACTGTTCGCCCTGCAGAAGGCGGCCCTGGAGGCGGTGAAGCGATAGGGGGTTTCGCCGCCGGCTTTGGACGGGCATCGTCGCGCGGTTGATCTGGGCTGGAGACTGTCCGATGCGCCGTTCCCTGTGGCTTTCCCTCGCCGTCTGCGCCGTGCTGGCCGCCGGATGCCGGCCGTCCGGGCCGGCGGACCCGCCGGAGTCCGACGAGGCGGCGAGCCTCGACGTGATCGACGCCGTCCCGCTGGAGGCCGAGACGCCGCCGCCCGCCGCCCAGACCCGGGCGCCGGTCCCCGGACCGGCCGAACCGTCGGACCCGACGGCCCCAGCCCCCGACGCAGAGGAGACCGGCGCCCCGGCCCCCTCAGCCGGCGATCCGCCCTCGGACTCGGCCAGCTGCCGCGAGGCCATCGGGGAGGCCGCGTCGGCCCGGCTGGTCCAGCGCTGCATCCAGGTCAGTCCCGCCACCCGTCCGCCCTGCAACGCAGCCAACCCCTGTCGTCTGATCCAGGACGAAATCGACCGGTCCTGCAAGCTGTGGGCGCGCGACGGCGATCCCCCGGCGGAATGCCGGCCCTGAGACCGAGGGCCGCGACAGGCCCGGTCTGATCAGCCGACGCGAGGCGACTTCAGGCGGCGCTTGTTCGAATGGGTGGCCGGCGCCGTCCCCAGGTCCTCGGGCACCTCGCCCTTGAAGTAATAGCGCTGCCACGCCTCCTTGGCCGCGTCCGGGTCGCCCCCGGCCAGCCGCTGGTTGAAGTCGGTGCGGGCGCGGTTCCAGGCCTCGAACTGGCCCTTCATCGTCGGATTGGATTCCAGGGTCCGGATCACCGGCTGGAACTGTTCGACCTTCTTGTGCTCGATCAGATTGATGAAGCAGAAGGGCTCGCCCTTCTCGAAGGTGACGCGGCCCGGCCGGGTGAAGATCCAGTTCATCGTGAAGGGGAAGGGCAGCCAGTCGGTCTCGATCAGGCCGACCAGGGGCTGGATCCCGTCCTTCAGGTGATTGGGCGACCCCGAACACATCATCCCCCAGCCCGGCGGGGTGCGGAACAGATACTGCGGGTGCATGGTCAGGACCCCGCGCGAAAAGTGCGAGGTGACGAAATGGGCCAGGTCGGGCTGGGGCCGGTCCGGCGTGATGACGATGTCTTCCTGACGCGGGCCGCCGTTCCATTCGGCCGAAAAGCCGAACGGGCACAGGATTTCCCAACCCGTGGTGTTGGCCATGTTCAGCGGCAGGCAGCGATAAGGGTGACGGCTGATGAAGGCGTCCATCCAGTTCCGCGACTGGCGGCCGGGCACCAGATCGGGCGGCCGGGCCGCCATCGGATAGCATTCCAGTTCCAGCGGGCGCGTGTGCACGGTATCGACCATGGACCTGTTCCTAGCGCCCGAAACCTGACCACTCAACCATGACGCCGAATCCCGCCTTCGACCGCGAGACCCTGACCGCCTGGCTGGCCGAACACGGCGTGGCCCACACCACCCACGACCACCCGGCCGTCTTCCGTGTCGAGGAAGGCCTGGACCTCAAGGCCGACCTGCCCGGCGCCCACACCAAGAACCTGTTCCTGAAGGACCACAAGGGCCGGCTGTGGCTGATTTCGGCCCGCCAGGACACGATCATCGACCTGAAACGCGCCGCCGCCGCGATGGGCTCGGGCCGCCTGTCGTTCGGAAATGAGACCCTGATGTTCGAAACCCTGGGCGTCCGCCCCGGCTCGGTCACCGCCCTGGGCCTGATCAACGACACGGACCGCCGCGTGACCTTCGTCCTGGACCGCCGCCTGTGGGACGCCGACATCGTCAACTTCCACCCCCTGACCAATACGGCGACCACGGCCCTGGACCAGGCCGCGTTCCGGCGGGTGCTGGCGCTGCTGGGGCGCGAGCCGGTGGTGGTGGACTTCGGGGCGCTGGGGTGAGCGCGATTCTAACCACCCTGTCTCCTCCCCACTGCGTGGGGAGGAGACGTGTGGCGGCCGCCTTCCGTCTGGCCATCCCATCCTAATTTTCTCGTCGAAGCGTCGCCTTTTCAAAGCCTTAACGCTTAGATTCGCCCTTCAACCCATCACCCTCCAAAACCGTGCGACACTCCCAGCATGGTCTTTGAAAACTGAATCCCCGCCGCCGCGCCTTGTTTGGCACGTTTGGCGCCTTGGCACGGTGTTTTCGCGCCATTTGCGCCAGAACGAGCGACCTGTCTGTCGTTACTCCGGGCGCCGCGCGACCAATTCGCCGCTTGATGCCGAGGCATCCCGACGCCATCTGGTCCGTTACGACCTTCGAGCCTGCACGGACCCCCGCCATGACCCTGATCGACCCGACCCTGTCCCCGAACCGCTCCGGCGACGACCTGATCAAGGAAGGCACGGACGCCTCCTTCATGACCGACGTGGTCGAGGCCTCGAAGGTCCAGCCGGTCATCGTCGACTTCTGGGCCACCTGGTGCGGCCCGTGCCGGACCCTGGGCCCGGCGCTGGAGAAGGCCGTGCGCGCCGCCAAGGGGGCGGTGAAGATGGTCAAGATCGATGTGGACGCCAATCCGGCCTATGCGGGCCAGCTGCGGGTGCAGTCGATCCCCACCGTCTACGCCTTCATCAACGGCCAGCCGGTGGACGGCTTCCAGGGCGCCATTCCCGACAGCCAGATCAAGGCCTTCATCGACAAGCTGACCGGCGGCGCCGGCGGCTCGACCGAGACGGCGCAACTGCTGGAGCTGGGCGAGGAATCCCTGGGCCTCAACGACATCGGCGGCGCGGCCCAGGCCTTCGCCCATGTCCTGTCGATCGAGCCCGAGAACGAGAAGGCCATCGCCGGCATGGCGCGGGTCTATCTGGCCAACGGCGACCCTGAGCAGGCGTTGCAGACCATCGCCATGGCCCCCCAGGACTCCAAGGAGCCGGCGGTCCAGAGCGTCCGCGCCCAGCTGGCCCTGGCCGCCAAGACCCCGACCGGCGCTTTCACCGAACTGGAGGCCCGGGTGGCCGCCGATCCGAACGACCACCAGGCCCGGTTCGACCTGGCCGAGGCCCAGAGCGCGGCCGGCGACTTCAAGGGGGCGGTCGATCATCTGCTGGCCATCGTCCAGGCCGACCGCGAATGGAACGACCAGGCCGCCCGCAAACAGCTCCTGACCATCTTCGAGGCGGCCGGCCTGAGCTCCGACGTGTCCAAGGACGGCCGGCGCCGCCTGTCGTCCATTCTGTTCTCCTAAGGAGATCGACGGGCCTCAAGTCGCGCGAAGCGCGGTAGGCTCAGACAGGGCCTCAAGTAGCGCGAAGCGCGGTAGGCCCAAGGAGAAACAATGCCCCAGAGCTATGTTCGCGCGCTCGATCTGCCGCAGGTGATCCCGGTCTTTCCCCTGGGCGGCGCCATCCTGCTGCCGCGCGGGCAACTGCCGCTGAACATCTTCGAGCCGCGCTATCTGAACATGATCGACGACGCCATGGCCGGGGATCGGATCATCGGCCTGATCCAGCCCCGGGGCGGCGACCCGGCCCTGCCGGGCCTGTCTCCGGTCGGCTGCGCCGGGCGGATCACCAGTTTCGCCGAAACCTCGGACGGGCGGTACCTGATCACCCTGTCGGGGGTGTCGCGGTTCCGCATCGCCGCCGAACTGCCGTCCAAGACCCCCTATCGTCAGGTGCGGGCCGCCTTCGACGCCTATGAGGCCGACCTGGCGCCCCCGCCGGAGGAGCCCGACTTCGATCGCCACGGCTTTCTCGACGCCCTGCGCGCCTATATGACCCGTCGCCTGCTGGACATCGACTGGGACACGGCCGAGACCGCGCCGATGGAGGCCCTGGTCAACAGCCTGGCCATGGCCCTGCCCTTCGAACCGGCCGAGAAACAGGCCCTGCTGGAGGCCATGGGCCTGATGGACCGCGCCGAGGCCCTGACCGCCCTCCTCCGCATCGACGCCGCCGACGGCGGCGACGACGCCGCGCCTTCGATTCAGTAGCGCAATGCGACAGGCCCCCCTTCAACGGCCTCAAGTAGCGCGAAGCGCGATAGGCCACTAAAGAAGCCTCAAGTAGCGCGAAGCGCGATAGGCCACCAAAAATGAGCGACGCCTTCAACACCCCCGTCTCGGTCGATCCCCGCCTGCTCGAGGTGCTGGTCTGCCCCGTCACGCGCGGCAAGCTGACCTATGACCGCGACGCCAATGAGCTGATCTCGGCCGGCGCCAAACTGGCCTATCCGATCCGCGAAGGCGTGCCGATCATGCTGGCCGAGGAAGCCCGTCCGCTAGACTAGGCGCCGCTCCGCCCGCCCTGAACATCTCACCGGCCCGGCGCACCCAGCGGGCCTCAAGCAGCGCGAAGCGCGATAGGCCCAAGCATGACCCTCAAAGTCGCCCTCCAGATGGACCCGATCGAGGCCGTCGACATCGCCGGGGACACCAGCTTCCTGATGGCCGAGACGGCCCAGGCGCGCGGGCACCGGCTGTGGGTCTATGATTTCCGCACCCTGGCCCTTGAGGAGGGCCGCCTCTACTGCCGCGCCCGGCCGATCACCGTGCGGCGCGAGGTCGGCAACCACGTCGACTTCGGCGACTGGGTGCGACTGGACTTGGCCGAGGACGTGGACGTGATCCTGATGCGCCAGGATCCGCCCTTCGACATGGCCTATGTCACCGCCACCTATCTGCTGGAGACGGTCCATCCCAGGACCCTGGTGGTCAACGACCCGGCCCAGGTGCGCTCTGCGCCCGAGAAACTGCTGGTCACCGCCTTCCCCGGCCTCCAGCCCCCGACCCTGATCTCGGCCGACCCCGTCGCCCTGACCGCCTTCCACCGGAAGCACGGCGACGTGGTGCTGAAGCCCCTGCATGGCAACGGCGGTTCGGGCGTGGTCAAACTGCGCGCCGACGACCCCAATCTGGACGCCCTGATCGAGATCCACGCCGCCGCCAGCCGCGATCCCCTGGTGATCCAGAAATTCATCCCCGCCGTGTCCAAGGGCGACAAGCGGATCATCCTGATCGACGGCGAGCCCGTCGGGGCCATCAACCGCGTCCCGGCGGCGGGCGCCGTCCGCTCCAACCTGCACGTCGGCGGCACGGCCATGCCGGTCGAGCTGACGGCCCGTGACCACGAGATCTGCGCCGCCATCGGCCCGACCCTGAAGGCGCGCGGCCTGATCTTCGTCGGCATCGACGTGATCGGCGACTATCTGACCGAGATCAACGTCACCTCTCCCACCGGCGCCCAGCAGTTGAAGACCTTCACCGGCGTCGACGCCACGGCCCTGATGTGGGACGTGATCGAGAAGAAGCGATCCGCGCAGGTTGCGTGACCGCTACTTGAATTAGATTTCAGTTCATGGTCTGTTCTCTTTGGAAGCGGGAGAAGACCATGGTCGCGCGGGTTGTCACGGTCGCCTTTGACGGGGTCGAGGCCCGGCGTGTGGATGTCGAGGTCCAGTTGGTCGGCCAGGATCAGCAGACGGTATTCAACATCGTCGGCCTGCCGGACAAGGCGGTGGCCGAGAGCCGCGAACGGGTTCGCGGGGCCTTCGCCGGCATCGGCCTGGCCCTGCCGGCGCGGCGGATCATCGCCAATCTGGCCCCCGCAGACCTGCCCAAGGAGGGCAGTCATTTCGACCTGCCCATCGCCCTGGCCCTGATGGCGGCCATGGGAGTGATCGCCCCCGACGCCCTGGACGGCTGGGCCGCCATCGGCGAACTGGGGCTGGACGGTCAGATCGCCCGGGTCGGCGGCGCCCTGCCGGCCGCCGTGGCCGCCGACGCCATGGGCCTGGGCCTGAACTGTCCCGAGGCCACGGGGCCAGAGGCCGCCTGGGCCGGCGGGGCCCGCATCCTGGCGCCCCGGTCCCTGATCGCCCTGGTCAATCATTTCAAGGGAAGCCAGGTCCTGCGTGCGCCGGAACCGGGGCCCCTGGCCGGCGGCAAGGCCGTGCCCGACCTGCGCGAGGTCAAGGGCCAGGAAGGCGCCAAACGGGCGCTGGAGATCGCGGCGGCCGGCGGCCACAACCTGCTGTTCATCGGCCCGCCGGGGTCGGGCAAGTCGATGATGGCCCAGCGCCTGCCCGGCCTCCTGCCGCCCCTGACCTCGCAGGAGCTGCTGGAGACCTCGATGGTCTGGTCGGTCGCCGGCCTGATCGAGCGCGGGGCGCTGACCCGGGACCGCCCTTTCCGCAGCCCGCATCATTCCGCCTCGATGGCCGCCCTGACCGGCGGGGGTCTGCGGGCCAAGCCGGGCGAAGCGTCGCTGGCGCACAACGGCGTCCTCTTCCTCGACGAACTGCCCGAATACAGCGCCCAGGCCCTGGATTCGCTGCGCGCGCCCCTGGAGACGGGCGAGATCGTGGTGGCCCGGGCCAACGCCCATATCCGCTATCCGGCCCGGTTCCAGCTGGTGGCGGCGATGAATCCCTGTCGCTGCGGGATGGGCGGAGCCGGTCGGGGGGCCTGCGGCAAGGCTCCGCGCTGCCAGCGGGACTATCAGAACCGGGTGTCCGGCCCGATGTTCGACCGGATCGACCT
>MGLN01000165.1:9281-18491 GCA_001796045.1 Caulobacterales bacterium RIFOXYB1_FULL_67_16
CGCCGACATGACCCTGCCGCCCCCGCCCGAAGGCACGGCCGAAGCCAGGGCCCGCGTCGCCGCCGCCCGCGTCCAGCAAGAGGAGCGGGCGCGCGCGGCCGGGCTGGATCCGTCCCAGGGCCTGAACGCCCGCGCCTCCGGCGAGACCCTGGACCGGTTCGCCGTCCCCGACGAGGCGGGGCGGATGCTGCTGATGCGGGCGGGCGAGGCCGGGGGTCTGACGGCGCGCGGCTGGACCCGCACCCTGCGTCTGGCCCGCACCATCGCCGATCTGGACGGTTGCGACGGGGTGCTGCGCCGCCATATCGCCGAGGCCCTGATCTATCGCCGCAACACCGTCGGCGCCGAGGCCGACTTCAATCGGCGTCAGGCCCACCGGGGCGAGCCTTCAGAGATCCGCGAGGCGGCTCCGGACCAAGCGCCCTTCCTCTATTCGTGAGGGCGTCATCCGCGCCGTCCGGCCCGTCAGGAGGAAAGAACAATCCTTAACCCGGCGCGCCTATGCTCCCCCGCTTGCGGAGACCCTGATGGCGCGACGGACGGCCACGAAACGGATCGAGACCCAGCCGACGCCCCCCGTCGAGGCGGCGCAGCAATTCCTGCGCCTGATGAGCCACGAGATGCGCACCCCCCTGAACGGGGTGCTGGGCATGATCAACCTGCTGCAGCGCACCCGCTTGGACGGCGCCCAGCGCGCCTATGCCGAGAATGCGCGCCAGTCGGCCGAACATCTGCTGGGCCTGGTCAACGACCTGCTGGACTACGCCCGTCTGGAGGCCGGTTCGCTCGAGTTCGACCTGGCCCCGGTCGATCTGGAAGGTCTGGCGCGCGGCGTCGCCGAACTGCTCAGCCCGCGCGCCCACGACAAGGGGCTGGAGATCGTCTGGTCGGTCGCCGCCGACGCCCCGGACATCCGGGCCGACGAAGGTCGGCTGAGACAGGTCCTGTTCAACCTGGCGGGCAATGCGGTCAAGTTCACCGAAGCCGGCGGCGTCCGCCTGGCCGTCGAGCGCGCGCCGGAACCGGCTGGAGAGGGACGCGTCCGCCTGGCCTTCATCGTCGACGACACCGGCCCCGGCGTGGCGCCCGAGGCGCGGACCCGCATCTTCGAGGAGTTCGGCCACGCCGATTCCTCCGACGCGGCGCGCCACGACGGCGCAGGCCTGGGCCTGGCGGTCGTGCGGAAACTGGCCACGGCCATGGGCGGAACCGTGGAGGTCGAGGATCGTCCCGGCGGCGGCGCCCGATTCCGCTTCGAGGCCGACTTCGAGACCGTGGCCGCGCGCCGCGCCAAGCCCTTGCGGGGCTGCAAGGTCGCCGTCCGGTCCCCCGACGCCTTTGTCCGCGTCGCCGCCGCCGCCCAGATCGAGGCGTCCGGCGGCAAGGTCGCGGCCGCCGCCCCCGTCTGGCTGATCGACCATGCCGGGGCGCCGGCCGGCGAACTGGCCCCGGCGCCGGACCAGGGCCGCGGAGTCGTTCTGCTGAAGCCGTCGGAACGCGACCTGATTCCCCGCTACCGCGCCGCCGGCTTCCACGCCTATCTGATCAAGCCCCTGCGTCGCGCCTCCTTGGCCGAACGGGTGCTGGCCGCCGCCGGCGCCGGGGAAGCGGCCGCGTCTTGCAACCTGCTTCCGCCCGAGGACGACCGGGTCGCCGCCGCCCGTTTCGCCGGGGTTCGCGTGCTTCTGGCCGAGGACAATCCTGTCGGAGCGCTCCTGGCCCGCACCCTGCTGCGACGCGAGGGCTGCACCGTCGAGACCGCCGCCACCGGCGCCGAGGCCGTCGCAGCCCTGGCCCGCGCCCGCTACGACCTGGTCTTCATGGACATGCGGATGCCGGGCATGGACGGCCCCGCCGCCGCCCGCGCCATCCGCGCCTCGGGCGACAACACCCCTATCCTGGCCCTGACCGCCAACGCCTTCGCCGAAGACCGCCGCCTGTGCCTGGAAGCGGGGATGAACGACCACCTGGTCAAGCCGCTTGACGCCGACGCCCTGCGCGCCGCCCTGACCCGCTGGACGAAGCGCGACATCCGCGCCAAGGTCGGCTGAGTTAACGGCGTCCGTCTCCGGCCGCCGCCGGAGCCGTGCATGAGCAATATCGTCACCCCCGCCGAAGAAGTCGCAGCCCTGCGGCCTCAACCCAAGGGATTTGGAGTCATCAGGGCCGCCTTCCGCGAACGTCGGACGTTGGCCATGCTGCTGCTGGGCTTTTCCGCCGGCCTTCCGTTCGCCATGCTGTTCGGCACCCTGAACGCCTGGCTTTCGGAGGTTGATGTCTCGGTCGCGACCATCGGCATCCTGTCCTGGGTCGGATTGTTCGGCGCCTTCAAATTCCTTTGGTCGCCTGCGGTGGGGCTTCGGCTGCCCTTGGTTGCTCGAATGGGGCGTCGCCGATCTTGGCTGGTTGTCTGTCAGGCGGTCCTCGCCGCCGTCTTCATCGTCATCGCCGCGTCGCATCCGACAGGCGGCGCCATCGGCGTTCTGGCCATGGCCGCCGCTGTCGGCGCCTTCGCCTCTGCCACTCAGGACATCGTCATCGATACATGGCGGATCGAGGCGGCGGATGACGCCCTGCCTGTCGATCTGCTGTCTTCAGTCTATCAGCTGGGGTTCCGCACCGCCGCCCTGGTCGGGGGCGCCGGCGCCCTGGTCCTGGCCGACACGGCCGGATGGCCCGCGACCTTCATCACGGCTGCAATCCTGATGGGGTTGGGCCTGGCAGGGACCTTGATCGCCCCGGAGCCGGCCGTTGCGGCCGATCAGGCCGTCGCCCGCGAACGTGTCAGCTCGCCTCGGCTTCGCCGCGCCGCTCTCCTGATCACCCTCGCAGCCTGGGCTTGGGCGGCTTTCATGTTGATCCGCTTCATGATTACGGCCCTAACGACGGTTCCCGCGCCCAGCGCGGGCCAGTTCATTCAAAGTTGGGGGCCATGGATCGTGGCGGCGGCGGTTCTGCTTCCGGCCGCTCTCGCCGGCGCCTTGGTCTGGCGCGGACGGTCGGCGGTCTCGACGGGTCAGACGTCGATGGGCGTGGTAGATCGATTCTACGATGCGATCCTCGCCCCGCTTGTGGAACTGATGGGTCGGCTCGGTTGGGGCGCCTTGATCGTCCTGGGACTTGTGCTCAGCTATCGGATCACAGACGGCGTCTGGGGTCCGTTCGCCTATCCCTTCTATCTCGGCACGGAGGGCGGTGGTCTGGGACGGACGATGACGGAAGTCGCGTTGGCGTCAAAGACGTTCGGCGTCGTCATGACCATTCTGGGCATCGGCCTGGGGGGCTGGGCCCTGGTGGTCGTCGGCCGCATGCCCTGTCTTCTGATCGGCGCCGTCCTCAGCGCCGCCACCAATCTTCTGATGATGGACCTGGCGATGGGCGCGCCCGTCATCGACCCCTTTATGAGGGCGACGGGCCTCTACAGCCTGTTCGGCGCATTCGGAGTCGGAGAGCCGCTGGCGCGTCTGATGGCCGCGATAGCGGGCGAAAATATCGCGGGCGGCTTCGCCGGCGCGGCCTTCGTGGCCTATCTGTCCGCCCTGTCCAACAGGTTGTTCGGCGCGGTGCAGTTCGCCGTCTTTGCGTCCTTAGCCCTGCTGATCGGGACATTGGGGCGCGCGCCATTGGGAGAACTGGTTGATCGCGAGGGCTTCGCGCCCATGTTCCAGTTCGCAGCCCTCATCGGCATGGTCGCTGTCGCCTTCTGCATTCTGGAGTGGATCCGCCTCACGTTCGAGCGCCGCAAGCTGGAACGCGCCACTGTCGGGACCTCCGTATAGCCGGGCGCTGCTCGGCCACAGCAAGACGCCTGCCCCAAGCAAAAAGGCCCGCCGGACGCCGGCGGGCCTCTTCGCTCCAGCCTTCCAGCCTTGGCTGGTCTTAGTTCTTGGCGCTTTCGGCGCCGGAGCTGACGGCCGAGCCGGCGGCCGAGACGTCGCGGCCGACGCCCGAGATGGTGTTGCAGGCCGACACGGCCAGGGCGGCGGCGACGATGGAGAGGGTGATGATCTTGCGCATGGTGGAAACCCCAGATGTTATGGTCAAGCTGTCCCCCAAACGCCGCACCTGGACATAGGTTGCATCGCGCGGCGCCCTATTCGATTTCGACCGATCATCGTGAGATGGGCGATACGCCGCTGCGCTGACGCTTGCGTCAGACGGGCGACACCCCGAAGGTGAACGCCTGTTCTTCGAGGGGTTGTTCATGCGTCGTTTTCTGATCTCGTCCACAGCTGTCCTTGCGGTGCTGTTGGGTGTTCCAGCGATGGCGCAAGCGCCGACCACACCGCCGACCGCCCAGGCCCAGAGCGAGGATGCGCGGCTGAACGCCTTCTTCGAAGAGGCTTTCCAGGCCCGCATCGCCCTCAGCCCGCAACAGATGACGTCGCTGGGGCTCAAGACCGATTACGACAAGCTGGACGATGTGTCGGACGCCGCCGCGGACCGCGCCCTGGCCCTGTCCGAAAGCCAGCTGGCGCGGATGAAGGCCGAGTTCGACCCCGAGAAACTGGGGCCTCAGGCGCGCTTGTCGTGGCGAATGTTCGAATACGGCGTCCAACAGGCGCGGCTGTCGAACCAGTGGCGCGATTGGGGCTTTCAGTTCGCCGCCAACGGCAATCCGACCACCAGCCTGCCGGTCTTTCTGATCAACAACCACCGCATCACCAGCGTGTCGGACGCCGAGGCCTATGTCGCCCGGCTTCGCGCCACCCAGGTCCAGATGGGCCAGGTCGCCGACGAACTTCGCCAGCGTGCGGCGGCGGGCGTGGTGTCGCCCCGCTTCGTCTTCGAACCCTCGATCGCCAATACCCGCAACGTCATCTCCGGCGCCCCGTTCGACGATGGGCCGGACAATCCGGTCTGGGCCGACTTCAACAAGAAGGTCGCGGCGCTGGACACGGATCAGTCGACCAAGGACCGGCTGCTGTCTGAAGCCCGCGCCGCCCTGGCCGGCCCCTACAAGGCCGGGTTCGACACGGTGCTGGAGGCCCTGGCCGAAGTTCAGCCTGTGGCCGACAGCGACGCCGGCGTGTGGCGCCTGCCTCAGGGCGAGGCCTATTACAACGCCCGGCTCCAGCTCTCGACCACTACCGACCTGACTGCCGATCAGATCCACCAGATTGGCCTGGACGAGGTCGCCCGCATCCAGGCCGAGATGGAGACCATCAAGACCCAGGTCGGCTTCACCGGCTCGCTGCAGGCGTTCTTCACCTTCCTGAAGACGGATCCACGGTTCCAGTATCCGAATACGCCTGAAGGCAAGGAGCAGTATCTGACCGACGCGCGGGGCTTCATCGCCCAGGTGATGGCGGCGGCCCCGCAATGGTTCTCGACCCTGCCCAAGGCGGCGCTGGAGGTGCGGGCGGTGGAGCCGTTCCGCGAGGCGACCGCCTCGATCGCTTTCTACAACTCGCCCGCGCCGGACGGATCGCGGCCGGGCATCTATTACGTCAACCTGTCGGACATGACCCAGGTGCTGAAGCCCCAGATCGAAGGCATCAGCTATCATGAGGGCGCGCCGGGCCACCATTTCCAGATCGCCTATGCGCAAGAGATCGAGGGCCTGCCGCGCTTCCGCCGCTTCGGCGGCTACGGCGCCTACGCCGAGGGCTGGGGCCTCTATGCCGAGCAACTGGGCAAGGAGATGGGCTTTTATCAGGACCCCTATTCCGACTTCGGCCGGCTCTCGACCGAGCTGTGGCGCGCGGTGCGTCTGGTGACCGATACGGGCCTGCACGCCAAGCGCTGGAGCCGCGAACAGGCGATGGACTATTTCCGTCAGAACTCCCTGCTGTCGGAACGCGACATCGAAAAGGAAGTCGAGCGCTACATCACCAATCCCGGCCAGGCGACCAGCTACAAGATCGGCGAGCTGAAGATCGAGGAACTGCGCGACCGGGCCAAGGCGGCGCTAGGGGACCGGTTCGACATCAAGGACTTCCACGCCGTGGTCCTGGGCTCAGGCTCGGTGCCGCTGGACGTGCTGGAAGACCAGGTCGACGGTTGGATCGCCGCGGGCGGCGGGGCGCCGACGACCTGACCCGGCTCGCCTTTCCGGTCACGGGGCGGTAAAGGGCGCGCGCCATGTCCTTCACCGCCACCGTCCTGACCATGTTCCCCGAGGCCTTTCCGGGCCCGCTCGGCGTGTCTCTGATCGGCACGGCCTGGCGCGAGAAGGGGCTGTGGAGCCTGGATACGGTTGACATCCGCGCCTTTTCCACAGATACGCGCGGCTTCCTGGACGACACCCCTGCGGGCGGCGGTCCGGGAGCCGTGCTTAAGGCGGACGTGGTGGCTCGGGCGGTCGATAGCCTGCCGGGGCCGAAACGGCCGCTTTTGTACATGAGCGCCCGGGGTCGGCCCCTGACCCAGGCGCGCGTCAAGGAATGGGCGACAGCGGACGGGATCGTCGTGCTGTGCGGCCGTTTCGAGGGGGTGGACCAACGGGTGCTGGACGCCCGGGGGTTCGAGGAGGTCTCGGTCGGAGACGCGGTCCTCGCCGGCGGCGAGGCGGCGGCCATGGTCGTGATCGAGGCGTGCGTAAGACTGATCCCCGGAGTGCTCGGCTCAGGCGACAGCCTGTCGTCCGAGAGTTTCGAGGACGGGCTTCTGGAACACCCGCAGTATACGCGACCGCGGACGTTCGAGGGGCTGGATATTCCCGAGGTGCTGCTGTCGGGCGACCACAAGAAGGTCGCGCAATGGCGTCAGGCGCAGCGGGAGCAGACTACGCGGGAGCGGCGGCCGGATCTCTGGCAGGCGCATCTCGCTCACCCCCGCAAGGCTTGACCTTGCGGACCAGCGGGCCCCGCCCGCCAAATGACAGGTAAAGAGCGCCAAGCTCGAGGAGAAATGAAATGAACATCGTTCAACAGCTGGAAGCTGAAGAAAAAGCCCGCGTCCTGGGCGATCGCAAGATCCCGGACTTCCAGCCCGGCGACACCCTGCGCGTCAATGTGAAGATCAAGGAAGGCGAGCGCGAGCGCGTCCAGGCCTTCGAAGGCGTCTGCATCGCCCGTGACGGCGGCGGCGTGAACGAGACCTTCACCGTCCGCAAGATCTCGTTCGGCGAAGGCGTCGAGCGTAAATTCCCCATTCTGTCGCCGAACATCGAATCGATCGAAGTGAAGCGCCGCGGCGTCGTGCGTCGCGCCAAGCTCTATTATCTGCGTGATCGTCGCGGCAAGTCGGCCCGGATCGCCGAGCGTCAGACGGTTCGTCCCGCCAAAGGCGTAGTGGTCCCGGAAACCGGCGCCGCCGACAAGGGCGACGAAGCCTGATCCCAGGTTCCTCTCGGAATAGAAAAGGCCCCGGCGTCCGCGCCGGGGCCTTTTTTTCTGGTCCCTATTCCCGGACGGCGGCGCCGAGGATCCGGCGATCCGCCTTGGCCTGAACCAGGACGACCACCGCCTCGCCCTCCTGTCTTTCGGGCAGATCGAACAGGCTGGGACGGCCGCGCCATTCCCCCAGGCTGACGATGTCGCGCACCACATTAACGTGGCGCACGGCCTGACCCCGGTTCTCGCCCCGGCTGACCTCGACTACCTGGGCGCCGGGCTTGTAGGTGACGGCCAGAACCTCGGCGCCCCCCGCCGGCAAACGGCCCGAGCCGACGCCGACCCGGTCGCCGGATTCGCGGAACTCGATCTCGGGCGGCCAGACCTGTCGCCCGGCCTCCTGGACGATGGCGGCCTTCAGCTCGGGCCCGCGTGCGCCGGACAGCTGGCGCCGCCCGTCGATCACCACCTGGGGGGTCGAAACGCCGCGTTGACGCAGGGCGGCGCGATAGGCGCGCTGGCGCTGGGAGAAGGCCGGCTTGGCGAAGGTGTCGGTCCAGCCCAGATAGTCCCAATAGTCGACGCCATAGGTCAGGGCGATGACGCCCGGCTCCGCCGCCGCCGCCCGTTCGACCACCGCATTGGCTTCCACACAGGCGCCGCAGCCTTGGGCGGTGAACAGTTCGACCACGACCGGGGGACCGGCCGTCGCCGCGTGGCGCGCCGGGCGGGTGGCGGGGCCGGCCGGCTGGGCGATCGACCCGGCCGACAGGACGGCGCCCGCCAAGACCGCCCCCGCGATGATCCCGATCCTGTATCTCATGCCGATGTTCTTAGCCGTCGCGCGCGGGGCCGGGGGTCATAAGTGCGTGAGCCCGGCCCCCCGGCGACCTTCAATCCATCAGCTGCTGGGCCAGATAGACGTAGTGCCGCGCCCAGCGGCGGGCGTTGGCCACCGGATCGGCGTCGTTCGAGTGCCCGCCGGCCGTATCCTCGTAATAGAGATGGTCGTGGCCCTGATCGCCCAGCCGGGCGGCGAACTTGCGCGCATGGCCCGGATGGACCCGGTCGTCGCGGGTGTTGGTCGTGATGTAGACGCGCGGATAGTCCGCGTCCGGCCGCAGCTGCTGATAGGCGGAGTAGCGGGCGATCCATTCGGCCTCTTCGGGGAGGCGCGGATCGCCGTATTCGCCGATCCAGGAGGCGCCGGCCGGCAGCTCGTGATAGCGCAGCATGTCGATCAGCGGGCTTTCGATCACTGCGGCGTTGAACAGCTCGGGGTGCTGGGTGATCGACACCGAGGTCAGGACCCCGCCGTTCGACCGGCCATAGATGCCCAGCCGGCGCGGACTGGTGATCCCGCGCCGCTCCAGGTCGCGCGCCACGGCGGCGAAGTCGTCGAAGGCCTTCTGGCGGTTTCCGTCCAGGGCCGCCTGGTGCCAGTCGGGCCCGAACTCGCCGCCGCCGCGGATATTGGCCTGGACGAAGACCCCGCCCCGCTCCAGCCACAGCTTGCCCATCTCGGGCTTGTAAGCCGGGTTCAGACTGACCTGGAAGCCGCCGTAGCCGAACAGGATCGTCGGGTTTGATCCGTCCAGCCTCATGTCGCGCGGTCGGGTGATGAAATAGGGGATCCTGGTCCCGTCCGTCGAGGTCGCCTCGTACTGCTCCACCACATGGGTCGAGGCGTCGAACTTGGCCGGGGCCGATTTCAGCTCGGTCAGGGTGGTGGAGCCGACCGAGGCCAGGCTCAGGGTCGGGGGCGTCAGAAAGCCTTGGGTCGAGACGAAGACTTGGCCCTTGGACTTGGACGAGTCGCCCAGGCCCACCGCGATGTTTTCGGGCGTCGCCACGTCCTGGCGGCGCCAGCCGAACTCGCCCCCGTTTTCGAAGATCGCCAGCCGTCCGGCCACATTATCGGACAGGGAGGCGA
>MGLN01000165.1:18567-25213 GCA_001796045.1 Caulobacterales bacterium RIFOXYB1_FULL_67_16
GCTGACGCTCAGATCGTCGCGGTCGGTCCGCAGACTGTTCAGCGGGATCGAAAGCAGCGATCCGGGCTTGTAGGCGATCCCGTTGAAGGTCCAGGCCTCGTCGTTCGAGACGATCAGCAGCTCGCCCTGGGCGCCGAAGATGCTGACCCGATCCGGCAGGGCCAGTTTCACCGTCGTTCCGTCATGGGCCATCATCCAGGTCTCGGACCGGAAGGTGTCCAGCGGACGGGTGATGATGACGGCGGTCACCCGGCCGGTCTTGTCGCGATACACCGCCGGGCTGACGCCGTAGCCGCCGTCCGAGGCGTCGCCGCGATAGTCCTCGACCGCCTGGGCCAGGGTCTGGCCGCGCTTCAGCGTCTTGACGATGAAGGGGTAGCCGGACTCGGTCATGGTCCCCGCGCCGAAGTCGGTGGCGACCAGAAGCGTGTCGCGGTCCAGCCATTCGATCCGGTGCTTGCCCTCAGGCAGGCTGAACCCCGCATCGACGAACCGCTTGGTCGTCAGGTCGAACTCGCGCACGACCACCGCATCCTTGCCGCCGTCGGACAGGTTGATCAGGCAGCGGGTCTCATCCGGCGCCAGGCAATCGACGCCCTTGAACACCCAGTCCTTGCCCTCAGCCTTGGACAGGGCGTCGATGTCCAGCAAAGTCTCCCACTGCGGCGTCGCGGTGCGATAACTCTCTAGCGTCGTGCGCCGCCAGACGCCCTTGGGATTGGCCACGTCCTGCCAGAAGTTGCCGATCCCGTCGCCCAGGAAGGACGGGCCCGGGATGCGGTCGGTCGCGGTCAGGATCGCCTGGGCCTCGGCGCGGAAGGTCTCATAGCGCGGGTCGCCGGTCAGGGCGGCCAGGGACTTGCGGTTCTCCTCGGCCACGAAGGCCATGGCCTCGGCCCCGTCCACCTGCTCCAGGGCCAGATGATCGTCGGCCGCCGCCACGCCGGCCGGGGTCAGGTCGCGCGGGAAATGGGGCGGGAGCCGGTCATTGGTCGACACGACGACTTCATCTGAACCGATCGCAACGGGCGTGGTCGCACAGGCCCCCATCAGAAGCGCCGGAATGGCGGCGGACAGGATCAGGTGACGCATTTAAAAACTCCGCTCATCCCCGCGAAAGCGGGGCCCCAGACCTTTGGGCGTTCGGCGCCGCCCATGTGTACTGAACTCGATCCCAGCCGCCGACCCTCGCGAAAGCACTGGGTCCCCGCTTTCGCGGGGATGAGCGGATAGAAACCTATTCCTTCGCCGGCGTGTCCATCAGCCGCCGCGACAGATAGGTGTATTCCAGCGCGAGCCGCCGCGCCGTTTCGCGCAGATTCGCCCCCGCCGCATGGCCGCCGTCGGTGTTCTCGTAGAAGAGCACCGGATAGCCCAGCTCCTCCAGACGCGCCGCCGCCTTGCGGGCATGGCCCGGATGGACCCGGTCGTCCTTGGTCGAGGTGTGGATGAAGACCTCTGGATAGGGCTGGCCCGCGCGCAGGTTCTGATAGGGCGAATAGGCCTGGATCCAGGCGCGCTGTTCGGGAATGTCCGGATCGCCGTATTCCCCGATCCAGCTGGCGCCGGCCAGAAGCTTGTGGAAGCGCAGCATGTCGAACAGGGGCACCTGGATGACGGCCGCATTGATCAGGTCCGGGCGCTGGGTCAGCATGGCCCCCATGAACAGGCCGCCCTGCGAGCCGCCCATGATCCCCAGCTTCGGCTGGCTGGTGATGTCGCGGGCGATCAGATCAAGCGCAACGGCCTGAAAATCCTCGTGCGCCCGCTGGCGGTTCTGCTGCAAAGCCGCCTCGTGCCAGCGCGGGCCGAACTCGCCGCCGCCGCGCGTATTGGCGATGACATAGACCCCGCCCCGCTCCAGCCACAGCTTGCCGACCGTGGCCGAATAGCCGGGCAGCAGCGAGCTTTCGAAGCCGCCGTAACCGTACAGCAGGGTCGGGTTCGTCCCGTCCAGCGGCATGTCCGCCTTATGGACCACGAAATAGGGGATCATCGTCCCGTCAGCCGAACGGGCCTCGTGCTGCTCCACCATCATGCCGGTCGCGTCGAACTTGGCCGGCATGGACTTGACCTGCTCGACCGCCCCGGTCGCCGCATCGGCCAGCCACAGGCTGGACGGGTTCAGATAGCCGGTCACGCTGACGAAGACCTTGTCGTCCGTCTCCGAGGCCGAACCGACGCCGACCGAGACATTCTGCGGCAGGTCCAGGGGGGAATAGGTCCATTGGGTCTCGCCGGGCCGATAGACCCGCACCGAGCCGCGAACATTGTCGTACAGGGCCACGACCAGGGTGTTGCGAGTGGCGTTCACCCCCTCCACCGCCTGACGTTCCGTGGGACGCAGCACCAGGACGGCGGGGGTGGCGGGGTCTTCCAGCCAGGCGTCCAGCGGCCAGGCGATCAGGTCGCCGCTCTTGAAGTCCTGGCCCGACGGCGCGGTCCAGTCCTGTTTCAGCGACACCACCAGCTGGCCGGCGACCAGACCCGTGATGTCCGACTTGGCCGGCAGGGCCAGTTTCACCACCGCCCCGTCGTCGGTCACGCGATAGGTCTCGGACGAATAGAAGTCGATCGACCGGTTGATCAGGGTCGCCTTCAGCACCCCGTCGGCGTCCCGCAGCGTATAGCCCGAGACCGAGACGTCGGTCGGTTCGCCCATGAACAGGACGTCGGCCTGGTCCAGCGACTGGCCGCGCGTCATCCGCTTGACCACCATCGGATAGCCCGAGTTGGTCAGGGTGCCGGGGCCGAAATCGCGTGCGACCAGCAGAGTGTCCCTGTTCAGCCAGGTCGCCCCGCCCTTGGATTCCGGCAGGACGAAGCCGCCCTCGACGAAGCTGCGGCTCACGCTGTCGAACTCGCGCAGGGTCACCGCGTCCTTGCCGCCGTTGGACAGGCTGATCAGGCAGTAGCGCTCTTCGGGGGCCAGACAGGTCGAACCCTTGTAGACCCAGTTGGCGCTCTCGGTCTCGGCCAGGGCGTCGAAGTCCAGCACCGTCTCCCACTGGGGCTCGGCGGTCTTGTAGGAGTCCAGGCTCGTGCGGCGCCAGACGCCGCGCACATGCTGGGCGTCCTGCCAGAAGTTGTCGATATGGCCGTCGTGGGTGAAGCCCGGCGAAGGGATCCGGTCGCGCGACTGGACGATCTCCAGCGCCTGCTGGTGCAGGGTCTCATAGCGGGGATCGCCCTGAAGCACGCCGAGCGAATGGGCGTTGTGCGCCTTCACCCATTCCATGGCCCGCTCGCCCTCGACCTCCTCCAGCCAGACATAGGGGTCGGTCGCCTCGCTGGTCGCGAAGGCGGGGGCGGAGGAGGCGGTCTGGGCCATGGATACCGAGGTCAGGCTGGTGGAGGCGAGAAGGGCCGCGAGCACGGCGGCGGATGAGCGGATCATGGACAGTCCCCGAAACTAAGGGACGCACCTTAGCGACGGTCCCTCGGGCGGCAAGGCGACGAATCCGCCCTTACGGTTTTGTCATCTTTCTCAACCCTCGTCGGGGATGCAGATCAGGTTCCCGCAAGCCTTGCAGTGCACCGCGTCCGGGTCATGCGTCTGCAGGCCGCAGCGGTCGCAAGGGTGGCGGACCTTGTGCGGCTTGATCAGGGCCTGGGCCAGACGCAGGAACAGGGTGATCCCCACCAGCATGATGGCGATGGACAACAGCTTGCCCAGCGGCCCCGGCAGGGTGACGTCGCCGAACCCGGTCGTGGTCAGGGTCGCCACGGTGAAATAGAGGGCGTCGATATAGCCGCTGATCCCGTCATGCCCGCGGAAGGTCGCATAGACGAAGCCTGTCACGACGAAGACGAAGGTGACCAGGCCGGAAAGCGCGCGCACGATCCCCTCGACCCGGGTGTCGTCGAACCGCGCCCCGACGGTCCGCCAGAAAAAGTCCGAGTTCAGCAGGGTCCACAGCCGCAGCATCCGCAGGAAGCCGAGATTGAACAGCCAGGCCGGGAACAACAGGGTCGCCAGGACGAACAGATCCAGCCAGACGATCGGCTTCTTCAGCCAGTCGCGAATGTCCGAATAGGCGTAGGCCCGCGCCGCCAGATCGGCCGCCAGCAGGGCTGCGATCAGATAGTCCAGCACATAGAAGGCCCAGCCCATGTTCTTCAGGATCGGGGCCGCCAGGAAGAAGGCGATGATGGCGAAGTCGATGACGATGACCGTCAGGCGGAACTTCACCGCCGCCGGCTGACCGCCGTGATACAGGTATCTCAGCCGCGCGCGCAGTCGCAGGCCGTCGTCCTTGGGGTCGATTTCGGTCTGGGACACAGCGGTTTCCGGACGGCGGGGATTGAGCCTATATGGCCTGCATGACCCGTTCTTTCGTCAAGATGAACGGCGCCGGCAATGACTTCATCGTCATCGACGCGCTGGAGACCCCGTTTCGTCCGACCGAGGACCAGATCCGCGCCCTGGCCGACCGCGCCTCGGGCGAGGGGTTTGACCAGCTGATCGCGATGGAGCCGTCCGAAACGGCCGACGCCTTCATGCGGGTCTGGAACGCCGACGGCTCCATGGTCGAGACCTGCGGCAACGCCCTGCGCTGCGTCGGCTGGTTGCTGATGGAGGCCAAGGGAACGGACCGGGTCGTCATCGACACCGCCGCAGGCCCGACCACCGCCGTCCGCGCCGGCGACCACAGGGTGACGGTCGACATGGGCAAGCCCCGGCTGGACTGGACCGAAGTCCCTCTGGCCGAGGAAATGGACACGCGGGGCATAGAGCTTCAGGTCGGCCCCATCGACGCCCCCCTGCTGCACACCCCCGGCGCCGTCTCCATGGGTAATCCCCACGTCGTCTTCTTCACCGATCGGCAGGACGACGGATTCGTCACCGGCTCCGGCTCCCTGGTCGAGCATCACCCCTTGTTTCCTCAGGGGGTCAATGTCGGCTTCGCCCATGTGCTGGACCGCGAGCACATCCGGCTTCGGGTGTGGGAGCGGGGCGCCGGCCTGACCAAGGCCTGCGGCACCGGCGCCTGCGCGGCCCAGGTGGCGGCGGTCCGGCGCGGCCTGACCGACCGCAAGGCCACCGTGGTCGTCGACGGCGGCGAGCTTACGATCGACTGGGATCCGGCGACGGACCATGTGCTGATGACCGGCCCGGTCGAGGTCGAGCGCACCGGCGCCCTGCCCTTCTGACCGCCCCTGCCTTTCTGACAGCATGGGCGGTTGACGCTGACGTGAAGGGAAGTTTGCGCTGAGGCGTGTGCCCCTTCCGGAGCGTCAAGGCTTGGCGCGGCGCGTCCCAACCTCTAGGACACGAACTGTTACAGCTGCGCCGAACCCTGGACGTCCCCGATGCCCGATCAGACCGATAAACAGACCTTCTCCGACCAGGAGGCGCTGGACTTCCACCGCATCCCCACGCCGGGCAAGATCTCCATGGCCCCGACCAAGCCGATGGCGACCCAGCGCGACCTGTCCCTGGCCTATTCGCCGGGCGTGGCCGTGCCGGTCCTGGCCATCGCCCAGGATGCGGACAAGGCTTACGAATACACCTCCAAGGGCAATCTGGTCGCCGTCATCTCGAACGGCACCGCCATTCTGGGCCTGGGCAATCTGGGCCACATGGCCTCCAAGCCGGTGATGGAGGGCAAGTCGGTCCTGTTCAAACGCTTCGCCGATGTGGACAGTTTCGACGTCCAGGTGAAGACCACCGATCCGGACGAGTTCATCACCGTGGTGAAGAATATCGGCGACACCTGGGGCGGCATCAATCTGGAGGACATCAAGTCCCCCGAATGTTTCGTCATCGAGAGCGAACTTCAGGACCTGCTGGACATCCCCGTCTTCCATGACGACCAGCACGGCACCGCCATCATCTCCACCGCCGGCCTGATCAACGCCTGTCATGTCGCCGGCAAGCGGCTGGACGAGGTCAAGGTGGTTCTGGCCGGCGCCGGCGCCGCAGGCCTGTCCTCCATCGCCCTGATGAAGGCCGCCGGGGTCAAGGCCGAGAACACGGTCATCTGCGACAAGGACGGCGTGGTCTACAAGGGCCGCGAACACGGCATGGACCAGTGGAAGGCCGCCCATGCGACCGACACGCCCCACCGCACCCTGGCCGAGGCCATGGTCGGCGCCGATGTGGTGCTGGGCCTGTCCGCCAAGGGCGCGATCACCAAGGAGATGGTGGCCTCCATGGCCCCCAATCCGATCATCTTCGCCATGGCCAACCCCGATCCCGAGATCACGCCGGAAGACGTCAAGTCGGTCCGGTCCGACGCCATCATCGCCACCGGCCGCTCGGACTATGTGAACCAGGTCAACAACGTCCTGGCCTTCCCCTATCTGTTCCGGGGCGCCCTGGACGTGCGAGCCCGCCGGGTGAACCATGAGATGAAGGTGGCCTGCGCCCAGGCCCTGGCCGCCTTGGCGCGCGAGGACGTGCCGGACGAGGTCGCCGCCGCCTATCGCGGCCGCAAGCTGAAGTTCGGCCCGGACTACATTATCCCGACCCCCTTTGATCCCCGGCTGATCTGGTACATCCCGCCCTTCGTCGCCCAGGCGGCGATGGATTCGGGCGTGGCCCGCGTCCAGATCGACGACATGGACGCCTATCGCAACGCCCTGCGCTCGCGCGTCGATCCGTCCGCCGCCCTGATGCAGAAGATCAACTCGGCGGTGCGCG
>MGLN01000166.1:0-4409 GCA_001796045.1 Caulobacterales bacterium RIFOXYB1_FULL_67_16
TATATGTCCGCGTTCCGCAACACTCCTAAAGAGTCTGCGCGCAAGCGCCGAGGCCCGGTCCGTCGCCCTCCGACCGGAGCGAAGGCGCGGCTCCTTCCCCAGGGAGCCGGTACAATTCAGGCGTCCTGGCCCGGCAGCGGGCCGAGGGTGGGCGCCGAAAACCTGGCTGCGGACGCGGAGACGCGAACCGTGGCCGCCGCAATTTTACGCGCGACTTCCCCGGGTCGTGCGTCATGGGAAACACTGAATGACTGACGTCGCCCACGATCTCGCCATCAACGGTCAGATCGCTTCCGCCACTTCGTTCACCGGCAAGAAGCGCATTCGCAAATCCTTCGGGCGTATCCCCGAAGCGGTGCAGATGCCGAACCTGATCGAGGTTCAGCGCGCTTCCTACGAGCAGTTCCTGCAGCGCGAGGTCCGTCCGGGCCAGCGCAAGGAGCAGGGCATCGAGGCGGTCTTCAAGTCGGTGTTCCCGATCAAGGACTTCAACGAACGCGCCATCCTGGAATACGTCTCGTACGAGTTCGAAGAGCCGAAGTACGACGTCGAGGAGTGCATCCAGCGCGACATGACCTATGCCGCGCCGCTGAAGGTCAAGCTGCGCCTGATCGTCTTTGAGACCGACGAGGAAACGGGAGCCCGTTCGGTCAAGGACATCAAGGAGCAGGACGTCTACATGGGCGACATCCCGCTCATGACGGACAAGGGCACCTTCATCGTCAACGGCACCGAGCGCGTAATCGTCTCGCAGATGCACCGTTCGCCGGGCGTCTTCTTCGACCACGACAAGGGCAAGACGCACAGCTCGGGCAAGCTGCTGTTCGCCGCCCGCGTGATTCCGTACCGCGGCTCCTGGCTGGACTTCGAGTTCGACGCCAAGGACGTGGTCTATGTCCGTATCGACCGCCGCCGCAAGCTGCCGGCCACGACCTTCCTGATGGGTCTGGGCATGGACGGCGAAGAGATCCTGAAGACCTTCTACGAGACCGTGCCTTACGAGAAGCGCGGCGAGGGCTGGGTCACGCCGTACAAGGCCGAGCGCTGGCGCGGGGTGAAGCCGGAGTTCGACCTGATCGACGCCGACACCGGCGAAGTGGTGGCACAGGCCGGCCAGAAGATCAGCGCCCGCGCCGCCAAGAAGCTGGGTGAAACGGTCAAGTCGCTGTCGCTGGCCGCCGACGCCCTGGTGACCAAGTATCTGGCGAACGACGCCGTCAACTTCGAGACCGGCGAAATCTTCGCCGAGGCCGGGGACGAGCTGGACGCCGCCACTATCGCGGTGCTGGAAGAGAACGGTTTCACCACCATCGAGGTGCTGGACATCGACCACGTCACGGTCGGCGCCTACATGCGCAACACCCTGCGCATCGACAAGAACGACAACCGCGAAGACGCCCTGTTCGACGTCTATCGCGTGATGCGTCCGGGCGAGCCGCCCACCCCGGAAGCCGCCGAAGCCATGTTCAACTCGTTGTTCTTCGACAGCGAGCGCTACGACCTGTCGGCCGTGGGCCGGGTCAAGATGAACATGCGTCTGGAGACCCCCGAGGTGTCCGACGAAATCCGCGTGCTTCGCAAGGAAGACGTGCTGAAGGTGCTGCAGATCCTGGTCGGGCTTAAGGACGGCCGCGGCGAGATCGACGACATCGACAACCTGGGCAACCGCCGGGTCCGGTCGGTCGGCGAACTGCTGGAAAACCAGTACCGCGTCGGCCTGCTGCGGATGGAGCGCGCCATCAAGGAGCGCATGTCCTCGGTCGATATCGACACGGTCATGCCGCACGACCTGATCAACGCCAAGCCGGCCGCCGCGGCGGTTCGCGAGTTCTTCGGCTCGTCGCAGCTGTCCCAGTTCATGGACCAGACGAACCCGCTGTCGGAAATCACCCACAAGCGTCGTCTGTCGGCGCTTGGCCCGGGCGGTCTGACGCGTGAGCGCGCGGGCTTCGAAGTCCGCGACGTGCACCCGACCCACTACGGCCGGATCTGCCCGATCGAGACGCCGGAAGGTCCGAACATCGGTCTGATCAACTCGCTGGCCACCCACGCGCGCGTCAACAAGTACGGCTTCATCGAGAGCCCGTACCGTCGCGTGAAGGACGGCGTGGCCCAGGGCGAGGTGGTCTACATCTCGGCCATGGAAGAGTCGAAGTACACGATCGCACAGGCCAATATCGAACTGAAGAACGGCCAGATCGTCGAAGACCTGGTCCCCGGCCGGATCAACGGCGAGTCCCAGCTCCTGAACAAGGACGCCGTGGACATGATGGACGTGTCGCCGAAGCAGGTGGTTTCGGTCGCTGCGGCCCTGATCCCCTTCCTGGAAAACGACGACGCCAACCGCGCACTGATGGGCGCGAACATGCAACGTCAGGCCGTGCCTCTGGTGCAGTCGGACGCGCCCCTGGTCGGCACCGGCATGGAAGCGGTCGTGGCGGTGGACTCCGGCGCCGTGGTGGTGGCCCGTCGTGACGGCGTCGTCGAACAGATCGACGGCACCCGGATCGTCGTGCGCGCCACCGGCGAAGTGGACGCCGCCCGCTCGGGCGTCGACATCTATCGCCTGTCGAAGTTCCAGCGCTCGAACCAGTCGACCTGCATCAATCAGCGCCCGATCGTGCGCGTGGGCGACGAGGTGAAGGCCGGCGACGTCATCGCCGACGGTCCGTCGACGGACCTGGGCGAACTGGCCCTGGGCCGCAACGCCCTCGTCGCCTTCATGCCCTGGAACGGCTACAACTTCGAAGACTCCATCCTGATCTCCGAGCGCATCGTGCGCGACGACGTCTTCACCTCCATCCACCTCGAGGAATTCGAAGTGATGGCGCGGGATACGAAGCTTGGGCCGGAGGAAATCACCCGCGACATACCCAACGTCGGCGAGGAAGCCCTGCGCAACCTCGACGAGGCGGGCATCGTGGCCATCGGCGCCGAGGTCCAGCCGGGCGACATCCTGGTCGGCAAGGTGACGCCGAAGGGCGAAAGCCCGATGACCCCGGAAGAGAAGCTGCTGCGCGCCATCTTCGGCGAGAAGGCTTCGGACGTGCGCGACACCTCCCTGCGTCTGCCGCCCGGCGTCGCCGGCACGATCGTCGACGTCCGCGTCTTCAACCGTCACGGCGTGGACAAGGATGAACGCGCCCTGGCCATCGAACGCGCCGAGATCGAACGCCTGGGCAAGGACCGCGACGACGAGCTCAAGATCCTGGAGCGCAACGTCTACGGCCGTCTGAAGCCGCTGCTGCTGGGCAAGAACGCCGTGTCGGGTCCGAAGGGCATCGGCCGCGGCGAGCTGACCGAAGAGAAGCTGGCCGAGGTCAGCCGCGGCCTGTGGTGGCAGATCGCCCTGGACGACGAGAAGGCCATGGGCGAGCTGGAGGCGATGAAGCGCCAGTTCGAGGACGCGCGTAAGCAACTGGACCGTCGTTTCGAAGACAAGGTCGAGAAGCTGCAACGCGGCGACGAACTGCCCCCCGGCGTGATGAAGATGGTCAAGGTCTTCGTGGCCGTGAAGCGCAAGCTTCAGCCCGGCGACAAGATGGCCGGCCGTCACGGCAACAAGGGCGTCATCTCCAAGATCCTGCCGATCGAGGACATGCCGCACCTGGAGGACGGCACACACGTGGACGTGGTTCTGAACCCGCTGGGCGTGCCTTCGCGCATGAACATCGGCCAGATCTTCGAAACCCACCTGGGTTGGGCCGCCGCCGGCCTGGGCAAGCAGATCTCCGGTCTGCTGGAAGCCTGGCAGCAGGGTGGACAGAAGCAGGCTCTGATCGATCGTCTGACCGAAATCTACGGCCCGGAAACCCCGCTGCCGGAAGACGAGGAAGAGCTGATCGAACTGGCGAAGAACCTGTCCAAGGGCGTGCCCTTCGCGACCCCGGTCTTCGACGGCGCGCACATCGGCGACATCGAGCGTCTGCTGGAAGAGGCCGGCTTGCACAAGTCGGCCCAGTCGATCCTGTACGACGGTCAGACCGGCGAGCAGTTCAAGCGTCCGGTCACGGTCGGCTACATCTACATGCTGAAGCTGCACCACCTGGTCGACGACAAGATCCACGCCCGCTCGATCGGCCCGTACTCGCTGGTCACCCAGCAGCCGCTGGGCGGCAAGGCGCAGTTCGGCGGTCAGCGCTTCGGGGAAATGGAGGTCTGGGCTCTGGAAGCCTACGGCGCCGCCTACACCCTGCAGGAGATGCTGACGGTGAAGTCCGACGACGTGGCCGGCCGGACCAAGGTCTACGAGGCCATCGTCCGCGGCGACGACAGCTTCGAGGCCGGCATTCCCGAGAGCTTCAACGTGCTCATCAAGGAAATGCGTTCGCTGGGTCTGAACGTGGAGCTGGAGAATTCGTGAGGCGTGACGCGTGAGTCGTGACTGGGCCGACGCCCGTCACGACTCA
>MGLN01000166.1:4445-5576 GCA_001796045.1 Caulobacterales bacterium RIFOXYB1_FULL_67_16
AATTTTCGCGGCTCTAGCCGCAGCAAGGAACCAAGATGAACCAGGAAGTCCTGAACATCTTCAACCCGGTCCCGGTCACCCCGACCTTCGACCAGATCAAGATCGCCCTGGCCTCGCCGGAGAAGATCCGGTCGTGGTCGTTCGGCGAGATCAAGAAGCCGGAAACCATCAACTACCGGACGTTCAAGCCCGAGCGTGACGGCCTGTTCTGCGCCCGTATCTTTGGCCCGACCAAGGACTACGAATGCCTGTGCGGCAAGTACAAGCGCATGAAGTACAAGGGCATCATCTGCGAGAAGTGCGGCGTCGAGGTCACCCTGGCCCGCGTTCGCCGCGAGCGGATGGGCCACATCGACCTGGCCGCGCCGGTCGCCCACATCTGGTTCCTGAAGTCGCTGCCCAGCCGCATCTCGCTGATGCTGGACATGGCGCTGAAGGACGTCGAGCGCGTCCTGTACTTCGAGAACTACATCGTCACCGAGCCGGGCCTGACCCCGCTGAAGCAGAACCAGCTGCTGACGGAAGACGAGTTCTATCGCTACCAGGAAGAATACGGCGACGACGGCTTCACCGCCGAGATCGGCGCCGAGGCCGTCCGCAACCTGCTGATGGGCATCGACCTGAACGCGGAAGCCGAAAAGCACCGCGCCGAACTGGCCGATAATCCGTCGGAAATGAAGGCCAAGAAGGCGTCCAAGCGCCTAAAGCTGATCGAAGCCTTCCTGGAATCGGGCAACAAGCCCGAGTGGATGATCCTGACCATCGTGCCGGTCATCCCGCCGGAACTGCGTCCGCTGGTGCCGCTGGACGGCGGTCGTTTCGCGACCTCCGACCTGAACGACCTGTATCGCCGGGTCATCAACCGGAACAACCGTCTGAAGCGCCTGATGGAGCTGCGGGCGCCGGACATCATCATCCGCAACGAAAAGCGGATGTTGCAGGAGTCGGTCGACGCCCTGTTCGACAACGGCCGTCGCGGCCGCGTGATCACGGGCGCCAACAAGCGTCCGCTGAAGTCGCTGGCCGACATGCTGAAGGGCAAGCAGGGCCGCTTCCGTCAGAACCTGCTGGGCAAGCGCGTCGACTATTCGGGCCGTTCGGTGATCACCGTGGGTCCGGAGCTGAAGCTGC
>MGLN01000167.1:0-4598 GCA_001796045.1 Caulobacterales bacterium RIFOXYB1_FULL_67_16
GACGACACCCTGACCGAGCTCCGGGCCGCCCAGGCCGAGCTGCCGACCCTGCGCGTGCTGTCTCACGGCTCCAACGCCGGTCAGAGCCGGGCGGTCCGCACCGGGGTTCTGGCCGCGCGCGGCGCCGTCATCGTGACCATGGACGGCGACGGCCAGAACCCGCCCGCCGACGCGCCGCGCCTGGTCGACGCCCTGCTGGCCGCCCCCGCGGACGTCGGCCTGGTCGGCGGCCGCCGCGCCAAGCGACAGGATTCCCAGGCCAAGCGTCAGGCCTCGCTCTGGGCCAATCGCATCCGCCGCCGCCTGCTGGGCGACGACGCCGACGACACCGGCTGCGGTCTGAAGGCCTTCCGCCGCGACGTCTTCCTGCGGCTCCCCTATTTCGATCACATCCACCGCTATCTGCCGGCCCTGGTGATCCGCGAGGGGTTCCGAAACCTCTATCTCGACGTGGATCACCGCCACCGCGAGACGGGACGGTCGAAATACACCAACTGGGGCCGGCTGAAGGTGGCCTTCGCCGATCTGGTGGGGGTCATGTGGCTGAAGACCCGATCGCGCCGTCCCGGCCCGATCTCGGAGTTCTGACGACTCAGACCTCGGGCTGAGGCGGCGCCGTGATCACCTCGACATTGTCGTTCAGCAGATAGGACAGTTCCGACAGGGCCGTGGCGCGCTCGGCCGGGGTGGCCGCCGCCTGCACCGCCTCCAGCTTCTTAGGCAGGTCCTCGGAAATCCCCCGCAGGATGCATTTCAGATCCCCGTCCGTGCCGCGGTCCTTCAGGATCAGGTGGCCTTGCAGGTCCAGGGCGGCCAGGGCCTCGGCCTGGGCCTTGAAGCCGGTGAAGGCCCGGCTGGTGAAGAAGGCCGCCTCGTCCGCCGCCTTCGACGCCGCCCAGCCGTCCACCACCGCCTTCAGGGCGCCGGATCGGGCCACGATGTCGGCGAACAGGGGTTCGGCGGCGACGGAAACCGGGGCGTCCGCCGCCGCCGGGGGCTGGGCCGCCGCCTCCGCGACGGCGGGATTGGACAGGGCCAGGGCGATTGTGAGAGCAAGGCCGCAGGACATGAGGTGACTTCCTGTTTCAGCGTCGGCTAGACGTTGAACCGGCATACGCCCGACCCGTAAACGAGTGTTTACCTTCTTCTCTCTCCCCAGAGGACGACCGATGACCCGTGACG
Organism: Caulobacterales bacterium RIFOXYB1_FULL_67_16; assembly: GCA_001796045.1. Lineage (GTDB taxonomy): Bacteria > Pseudomonadota > Alphaproteobacteria > Caulobacterales > Caulobacteraceae > Brevundimonas. Next base: position 1,183 of record MGLN01000167.1, read on the forward strand.
ACGCCTGGACCGCCTTCGACGCCGCCGCCGAAACCGTGGGCAAGACCCGTATCGTCGATCAATTCGCCGCCGATCCCGACCGCCTGGCGCGGATGTCGGTCGAGGCGGCGGGGCTTTATCTGGATCTGTCGAAACAGAGCTGGACCCAGGCCGCCTTCGAAGCCTGTCTGGACCTGGCCCGCGCCTGCGACGTCGAGGGCCGCCGCGCCGCCCTGTTCGCCGGCGAGGCCGTCAACCTGACCGAGGGCCGCGCCGTCCTGCACCCGGCCCTGCGCGCCCCCGCCGGCGCCGACTTCAAGGCCCTGGGCGAGCCGGTCTCGGCCGAGGTGGACGCCGTCCGCGCCGACATGAAAACCTATGCCGAGGCCGTACGCTCGGGCGCAGAGGCAGGGGCCACGGGCCGCAAGTTCGAGGCCATCGTCCACGTCGGCATCGGCGGGTCGGACCTGGGTCCGCGCGTGGTCTGGGACGCCCTTCGTCCGCTCGACCCGTCCATTGATCTGCGCTTCGTCGCCAATATCGACCCGCGCGACATGGCCGAGGCCCTCACCGGCCTGAACCCGGAAACCACCCTGGTCGTGGTGGTGTCCAAGACCTTCACGACGCAAGAAACCTTGGCCAACGCCGAGGCGGCCAAGGCCTGGCTGGCCGCGTCCCTGCCGGCCGAGGGCATGACCAAACACTTCATCGGGGTGACGGCGGCGCCGGACAAGGCGGCGGCCTTCGGCTGCGGCCGCACCTTCGCCTTCCGCGACTGGGTCGGCGGACGCTATTCGCTGTGGTCGGCGGTCAGCCTGTCCTGCGCCATCGCCCTGGGCTGGGACGTCTTCGAACAGATGCTGGCCGGGGCGGCGGCCATGGATGACCATTTCGTCTCGGCCCCGCTGGAGCAGAACGCCCCGATCCTGCTGGCCCTGGCCCAAGTCTTCAACGTCGACGGCCTGGACCGGCCCGCCCGCACCGTGGCGCCCTACGCCCACGCCCTGCGCCGCCTGCCGTCCTTCCTGCAGCAGCTGGAGATGGAGTCGAACGGCAAGCGGGTGCATCGCGACGGAACCCCGGTGACGCGCCAGACCTGCCCCGTCGTCTTCGGCGAGCCCGGCACCAACGGCCAGCACGCCTTCTTCCAGCAGATCCATCAGGGCCCGCAGGTCGTGCCCGCCGAGTTCGTGATCGTGGCCAAGACCCATGCGGATGCGCCGGAATCCCCCCTGTGGTCCAACGCCCTGGCCCAGGGTCAGGCTCTGATGCTGGGCAAGACGGCGGAAGCCGCCCGCGCGGAAGGCCTGGCCCAGGGCCTGTCGGAGGAGGAGGCGGCGCGCCTGGCCTCCCACCGCACCTTCACCGGCGACCGCCCCTCGACCGCCATCCTTATGGACCGGCTGACGCCCCAGACCCTGGGCGCCCTCCTGGCCCTCTATGAACACAAGACCTTCGTCGAAGGCGTGATCTGGGACATCAACAGCTTCGACCAGTGGGGCGTCGAACTGGGCAAGGTCCTGGCCAAGGCGATCCTGAAGGATGTGGCCGCCGGCGCTCCGTCCGTCGATCTGGATCCCTCGACAGCGGGGCTGATGACGCGGCTGATGGGCTGACGCCCGCCCATGCAAAAGGGGCCCGGTTGGTGAACCGGGCCCCTTCGTCATTCAGGCCTGTCGCCTACCAGCGGCGATCGTAGCGATAGTCGCGGCGGTCGTCCCGGCGATCATAACGCTGCTCCCGACGATAGTCGCGATAGTCGCGGCGCTGCTCCCAGCGCGGGTCGCGGCTGTTGATGCCGTGTTCCCGCTCCCAGTGGCCCTGGTTCCGGTAGCAGCGGCCGCCGCGGTAATATTCGCAACCCGAGCCCCGGTTGGTCGCCACGGCGCCCAGGGCGGCCCCGGCCAGGGCGCCGCCGGCGATATAGCGGCCGTCGCCGTTGCTGTAGAGGGCGCCGGCCAGACCGCCGACGGCGGCCCCGATTAAGGCGTTCTTGGCGCTGTCGTCGTCGCGATCGCGATAGGACTGGGCCGAGGCGGGGGCGGCGGTCAGGCTCAGGGCCATGACGGGCGCGGCGGCGACGGCGATGATCTTCAGCATCTTCGACATGGTCGATCTCCTTTTCATAGCCCGATCGCGGTCCGTTGTGGGAATGCGTCGAGCGTTGAGACGGTTCTAGCCGAGCCAATTTGAACCTCCCCGGCCCCTCGCGTTCATTTGGGGTTCATTTGTCTCGGAAGTTTCGCGAGAGCTCGCTTGACGCCCGCCCCCGCTCTGCCTAACTCCCGCTCGCGTTAGCACTCTCCCGCCTCGGCTGCCAAAACGGCGATGCGGGAAGTCTGACCCATTGTTCAAATCGCCCCATTCGGGGGATCAAGGGAGACAACCGATGGCGTTTCGTCCGCTCGGCGACCGCGTGCTGGTCAAGCGCGTTGAAGAAGAATCCAAGACCAAGGGCGGGATCATCATCCCCGACACCGCCAAGGAAAAGCCTCAGGAAGGCGAAGTCGTCGCCGTCGGCCCCGGCGCCCGCGACGACTCTGGCAAGGTCAACGCCCTGGAGCTGAAGGCCGGCGACCGCATCCTGTTCGGCAAGTGGTCGGGCACGGAAGTGAAGATCGACGGCGAAGACCTGATCATCATGAAGGAATCCGACGTCCTGGGCGTGCTGTCCTAAGCACCCGACGTTCGACGTTCTTCAATCAATCCATATAGATAGGAGCAGCCCGCATGGCCGCTAAAATCGTACAGTTCAACACCGACGCGCGCGACAAGATGCTGCGCGGCGTCAACGTCCTCGCCAACGCCGTCAAGGTGACCCTGGGTCCGAAGGGTCGCAACGTCGTGATCCAGAAGTCCTTCGGCGCCCCGCGCTCGACCAAGGACGGCGTCTCGGTCGCCAAGGAAATCGAGCTGGAAGACGCCTTCGAGAACATGGGCGCCCAGATGATCCGCGAAGTCGCTTCGAAGACGAACGACAAGGCGGGCGACGGCACCACCACCGCGACCGTCCTGGCTCAGGCCATCGTGCAAGAGGGCCTCAAGGCCGTCGCCGCCGGCATGAACCCGATGGATCTGAAGCGCGGCATCGACAAGGCCGTCGGCCTGGTGCTGGAAGAGGTCAAGACCAAGTCCAAGCCCGTCTCGAACAACTCGGAAATCGCCCAGGTCGGCACCATCTCGGCCAACGGCGACTCGGAAATCGGTGAACTCATCGCCCAGGCCATGGCCAAGGTCGGCAACGAAGGCGTGATCACCGTCGAGGAAGCCAAGACCGCCGACACCACCGTCGACGTCGTCGAAGGCATGCAGTTCGACCGCGGCTACCTGTCGCCCTACTTCATCACCAACGCCGACAAGATGGAGGCCGTTCTCGAAGAGCCGCTGATCCTGCTGTTCGAGAAGAAGCTGACCTCGCTGCAGGCCATGCTGCCGAT
>MGLN01000167.1:4642-4967 GCA_001796045.1 Caulobacterales bacterium RIFOXYB1_FULL_67_16
CCGAGGACATCGAAGGCGAAGCCCTGGCCACCCTGGTGGTCAACAAGCTGCGCGGCGGCCTGCGCGTCGCCGCCGTCAAGGCCCCGGGCTTCGGCGACCGCCGCAAGGCCATGCTGGAAGACATCGCCATCCTGACCGGCGGCCAGGTCATCTCGGAAGACCTGGGCATCAAGCTTGAGAGCGTCACCCTCGACATGCTCGGCAAGGCCAAGAAGGTCTCGATCACCAAGGAAGACACCACCATCGTCGAAGGCGTCGGCGAGAAGGCGGACATCGAAGCCCGCGTGGCCCAGATCAAGCGCCAGATCGAAGACACCACCTCCGA
>MGLN01000168.1 GCA_001796045.1 Caulobacterales bacterium RIFOXYB1_FULL_67_16
ATGACCGAAAAGATGGTCGTCAAGAAGTACGACCCGGTCGTGCGCAAGCACGTCGACTTCAAGGAAGGCAAGATCAAGTAAGCGCTTGATCGGCTGATACAAGAAAACGCCCGGCTGGTCGCAGCCGGGCGTTTTTTATTGCCTGAAAGGCGTGTCAGGCGGCCTTGGCGACCACCTTGTTCCGACCGCCCGCCTTGGCCTCGTAAACGCCCTCGTCGGCTCGCTTCAACAGGCCTTCCGGCGTATCCCCGTCACCCGTCGTCGCAGCGACGCCGATCGAAATGGTGATGGTCAGATGCTCCTTGCCGCCCATGACCCGGAAGGGCGCAGAGGCGATGTCGCGTCGAATCCGCTCCGCCACCATCTGGGCGTCGTCCAGCCCGGCCCCGGGCATGACCACCACGAACTCTTCGCCGCCCATGCGGCACGGCAGATCGACGGCGCGAACATTGGTGGCCAGGCGCACGGCGAACTCCGCCAGGACCTCGTCTCCCGCGTCATGTCCGAAGCCGTCGTTGACCGATTTGAAGTGGTCGATGTCGAGCACCAGCACGGCGACCGACGCGCCGCCGTGCGCGGCTCGTCCTACGAGAGCCTGCAACTGTCCGGTCATGTAGCGCCGATTGTGCAGACCGGTCAGGGCGTCGGTGACAGCCATCTCCAGGCTGCTGTCCAGCTTCTGGCGCAGGAAATCGGTGTAGCGCTTGCGACGAATCTGCGTCCGCACCCGCGCCGACAGCTCCTCGGGGTCGACGGGGCGCGGCAGGATGTCGGTGGCGCCCAGCTCCAGCGCCTTGACCATCCGCGGTCGCTCGCTGGGTTCGACAATGGCCAGGATGGGCGCACGGCGCGCGTCGCCGGACTTGGCAAGGGCCACGACGCGCAAGCCGTCGAACCCCTGGGCGGCCACATTCACGATAATCAGGTCGAGCGCCCCCTTGGCGGCGATCATGGCGGCCTCAGGATCCGTCTCGATGGCGACGCGGTGCTCGCGCCCCAGTTCCGCAGCGATCTTCTCGGCCTGGGCGGCGTCGTCGTCGACGATCAGGACACGACCGCCTTCGCTGCGCAGCCGCGCAGCGCCCTCGCCTTCCACGCCCATGCGCCGGCTGCTTTCCTCGCGCTCGCGCAGTTCGTCCATCACCTGTTTCAGCCGCGTCAGCGACTTGACCCGGGCGAACAGGACCACGTCGTCGATCGGCTTGGTCAGGAAATCGTCCGCCCCGGCTTCAAGACCGCGAATCCGGTCCTCCCGCCCGTCCAGAGCCGTCACCAGCACCACGGGGATATGCCGTGTCTCCGCGCGCGCCTTCAGCAGACGACAGGTCTCGAAGCCGTCCATGCCCGGCATCATGACATCGAGCAGAATCAGGTCGGGCTGGTGTTCCGCCGCCAGCTCCAGGGCCGCCGCCCCGCTGTTGCAGGTCAGGACGTCGTAATATTCGATGGTCAGCTTGGCCTCGAGCAGACGGACGTTCACGTCCACGTCGTCGACCACCAGAATTCGCGCGCTCATCCCAGATGCTGCCGGATGGTGTCGAGGAAGTGCATAACCGAGATGGGCTTGGATATATAGGCCTCGCACCCCCCCTGGCGGATGCGCTCCTCATCGCCCTTCATGGCGAAGGCGGTCACGGCGATGACCGGAATCGATTTCAGTTCCTCGTCGTCCTTCAGCCATTTGGTGACTTCAAGACCGGAAATCTCGGGCAGTTGGATGTCCATGAGGATCAGGTCGGGGTGGTGGCTGCGCGCCAAGGCAAGCGCCTGCAGCCCTTCCCGGGTCTGCAGAGTCTCGTACCCCTGAGAATCGAGCAGATCATGAAAAAGCTTCATGTTCAGCTCGTTATCCTCGACGATGAGGACTTTCTTGGACATCATCACCTGACCTGCGCGTCCGTCGAAGATCGGACGCCTCGCGCGGTGGGAATAGTGGACGCCCAGTCTTAAGTTGGGGTGAAGCCAAGGTTACGGAGACCTTAAGCGTGGCCATAAAGGCCGTTTGTCGCGATTGCCTGTGGACCGGCGAGGAGCCCCCCGGACCGCCCGCTCAGCGCTGCCCAAACTGCGGGTCGCGTCGCATCGCGGCCCACGCGGAACTGGATCAGCTTTCCATCGCCCATATGGACTGCGACGCCTTCTACGCCTCGGTGGAGAAGCGCGACCGGCCCGAACTTCGAGATCGCCCGGTCATCGTCGGCGGCGGTAAACGCGGCGTGGTCTCCACCGCCTGCTATGTCGCGCGACAGTATGGCGTCGGCAGCGCCATGCCGATGTTCAAAGCGCTGAAGGCCTGTCCCGAAGCCGTGGTGATCAAGCCCGACTTCGCCAAATACGTCTTCGAATCGGAACGTATCCTGGGCGCCTTGGGACGTCTGACGCCCCTGATTCAGCCGCTGTCTCTGGACGAGGCGTGGGTCGATCTGTCGGGCACCGAAAGGCTGAACGGCGGCCCGCCGGCCTTGCAGTTGATCCGGTTCCAGAAAGCGATCGAAGAGGAAACGGGCCTGACCGTCTCCATCGGCCTGGCCCCCAACCGCTTCCTGGCCAAGATGGCGTCGGAGATGGATAAGCCGCGCGGCTTTTCCGTCATCGGCGCGGCGGACGCCCAGGTGCTGCTGGCCCCGCGCCCCGTCACCGCCCTGCCCGGCGTCGGGCCGGTGTTCGGCAAGGCCCTGCGCAGCGACGGCTACGCCACGATCGGCGATCTGGCGCGCGCCGACGTCCGCGACCTGATCAAACTCTATGGCGAATCCGGTCTGCGCCTGCACGACCTGTCCCATGCTCGCGACGCCCGAAGCGTGAACCCGGAACGCGATCGCAAGGGGATGAGCGCCGAGACCACCTTTAACGAGGACCTCAGCTCGGCCGAGGCTCTGGAGGCCGAGCTCTGGCCCTTGTGCGAGAAGCTGGCGTCCAAGGCCCGCCGCGACGGCGTCGCCAGCCGCGTTCTGGTGCTGAAGCTGCGCCGCACCGACTTCAAGATCGTCACCCGCCGCATCAGCCTGCCGGAACCGGTCCAGACCGCCCGCGCCCTGTTCGCCGCAGGCCGCGACCTGCTTAAGCCGGAGCTGGGTCCGCCGTATCGGCTGATCGGCATCGGCATGGCGGACATCCGCGACGCGGAAGACGCGCCTGCGGGTCTGTTCCAGAGCGCCGAGACGCGAGTGCTCAAAACCGAGCGCGCCATAGACAAGCTGCGGGAGAAGTTCGGCAAGGACGCGGTGGTGGCGGGGCGGGCCCTGAAGACCTAAGAGAGGTCATGGATCTCGCCAAACGCGCCTTCGACCACGGGTTTCGCCTGGACCCGATCGTCCGCAGCCTGCTGGACACCGACTTCTACAAGCTGCTGATGCTGCAGATGATCTGGCGGGAGCATCGCGACACGCCGGTTGTCTTCCAGGTCATCAACCGCACCCGATCGGTCCGCATGGCCGACGAGATTGAGATCGGCGCCCTTCGGGATCAGCTGGACCACGCCCGAACCCTGCGCTTCACCAACAAGGAGTTGGTCTGGCTGGCGGGCAACAGCTTCTATGGCGTCAAACAGATTTTCTCGCCCGACTTCATCGCCTGGCTGACCGACTATCGCCTGCCCGAGTACGATCTGTCGGTTCAGGACGGCCAGTACGTCCTGACCTTCTCCGGCGCCTGGGCCGAGGTCACCCTGTGGGAGATCCCGGCGCTCGCCATCCTAAACGAGCTGAGATGCCGCGCCGGACTGCGCCGTCTTGGCCGGTTCGAGCTGGACGTCCTCTATTCCCGCGCCAAGACGCGGCTGTGGTCCAAGGTCGAGCGGCTGCGCGCCCTGCCCGATCTGGCCCTGTCCGACTTCGGCACCCGTCGTCGCCACGGCTTCCTGTGGCAGCGCTGGTGCATTCAGGCCCTGAAGGAAGGCCTTGGCCGGTCCTTCATCGGCACCTCCAATGTGCTCCACGCCATGGAGAACGATCTGGAGGCCATCGGCACCAACGGCCACGAACTGCCCATGGTCCTGGCCGCCCTCGCCCCCGACGACCCGGCGCTGGCGCAGACGCCCTATGCGGTGCTTGACGAGTGGCGGCGGCACTACGGCGGCAATCTTCTGGTCGTCCTGCCCGACGCCTTCGGCACCGAGGCCTTTCTGGATCAGGCGCCGGACTGGGTCGCCGACTGGACCGGCTTCCGCCCCGACTCGGCCCCGCCCATCGCGGCGGGCGAGCGACTGATCGAATGGTGGCGCAGCCGCAGACGCGATCCGAAGGACAAGCTGCTGATCTTCTCCGACGGCATGGACATCGACGGCATCGAAGCCGCCCACGCCCGTTTCCACGGCCGCGCCCGGCTCAGCTTCGGCTGGGGCACCAATCTGACCAACGACTTCCGCGATTGTTCGCCGGCCTTCGCGCCCGAGCTGGAGCCCATTTCCCTGGTTTGCAAGGTCGTCGAGGCGGGGGGACGTCCCGCCGTCAAGCTGTCTGACAACCCGGAAAAGGCGGTCGGCGATCCGGCCGAGATCGCGCGGTATCGCCGCGTCTTCGGCGAGCGCGGCCAGACCGCCCGACCGGTGACGGTCTGAAACCCGACCTTAAGGCCGATCCGCCATAAGGACGGCATGAACGCCTTCGTCGACAAGATGCGCCGCCGAGCCGGCCGTTATCTGGATGTCCGCCCCGCGACCATCCGACCCCCGCGAGGCGTGCTGAGCCTGTCGTTCGACGACATCCCCGCCTCGGCCTGGTTGGAGGCCGGACCGGTGCTGGCCCAGCACGGGGTCAAGGCGACCTACTATGTCTGCGGCGGCCTGGCGGGCGGGCGCAATCTGGACCTGCCGCAGTTCGAGACCGAGCACCTTCAGGCCCTGCACGAAGCGGGGCACGAGGTCGGCTGCCACACCTATGAACATGTCTCGACCCTGCGCCTGTCGCCGACCGAACTGGACGCCAGCCTGGCCCGCAACTCCGCCTGGGTGTCGGAACGGCTGGACGGCTATCAGATGCAGACCTTCGCCTATCCGTTCGGCGACTGCGCCATGGGATCGAAGGCGGTGGTCGACCGGCGCTTCCTGTGCGGCCGAGGGGTGCGCGATGGGATCAACAGCGGTCGAGCGGACCGCAATCTGCTTCAAGCCATCGGCCTGGAGAGCCGTCGCCTGCCCGGCTACGATCTGGAGGCCTTGGTCGCTTCGACTGCGGCCTCTAAAGGCTGGCTGATCGCCTACGGCCATGACGTCAGCGGCGCCCCGACCCCCTACGGCTGCCGGCCGGAAGACCTAGACCGGCTGATCCGCCTGGCCAGGACGGCAGGGCTGGACATCCATCCAGTCGCGGCGGCGTGGCGAATAGGAAACGCGTCGCCACGCTTGACATGCGAGCAAAATTCAACCCCTGATTGACCGCCCTCGCTAATCGAGGTTTTCATGGAGGGAAACAATGCCAAGTGCTCTTCGCCTTCTCGGCGCATCTGCGGGCGCGGCGCTAAGTCTCGGCGCCATGGCCGCCCCGGCCCAAGCATTCGTAGACGTACCGCTCTACAGCTATGAATATTATAGCGATTCAACATACGCGACTCCCATCGGCTATGCGGCGGGCGTTTGTTATGCAACCTACGCCGGCATTGGACCGCTGCAGGGTTCAGCGTCTCAATATGTGATTGCGAGCCAAGTGGGGGTCTGTCGTAACGGCATGGCCATCTATATCTGATCCGGTCCCGCGAGCAGGTACCCTGCTTACGGGATTAGGGCTTTGCTCGGCCAAATGTCGATCAGGTAGCTCGCCCCGCCTTGGGCAATCATGCCGCCTTTCGACGATCCGCCCAGGCGATTAGTTCCTTCCGCGGCCAGATCATCAGCCACGAGCGCGCCGTGTATTCGCCGCTGTCGATCAGGGCCTTGCGCGACGCCGAGGCGGCGCCGGCGCGCTGGGCGTGGATCTCGCCCGGTCCCTGGTGAACCATGAAGGCGCCGCCCTTCAGGGGGTTCAATCTCAGATGCGCCAGCCGGGGACTGATCTCGGTCAGCGGCGGGTCGTAGAACCAGCTGGAGCCGATCATCCCCGCCAGCTCCGGTCGTGTCCGACAGATTTCCGCCGCCGTGGCCCAGGCGTCGTTCCAGCCTTCCTCGTTGAAGCCGCGCAGCCAGCGGCTCTCGGTATGGACCTCCAGCCAGGGCTCGCGTTTGGCGCCCGCCTTCAGATAGCGGAACAGCGGGCCGAAGCCCCAGCCGTCGCGCACATGCTTGATGATCTGCCCAGGGCCGACGGGCGAACTCAGGTCGATGACCTGGCTCCTGGCCGCCGGCACGCTGAGCGCCAGGGTGAAGCGAACATCCTTGGCCCAGTGGTCGAATTCATAGTCGCCCTCGGCCTTGGTCAGGAAGGCGGCGAGCTGTTCAATCCAGTAGGGATAAAGCGCCAGGACCTCCGGAGGCAGGCCCATGGCTGCGACCCGATCCGGCAGTTGCAAGGCCCAGGAGGCGATCAGGCCGCGCCGAACCTCGTCCGAAGCCCCTGCCCCGAGCACGGCGTCCACAGCCTTGGCCGGCATTTCGAAATCCCAGTGCGGCGCGGCCTCTGCGGCCTTGACCGCCGCCGTCTCGGCTGCGGCGTCGACCTGGGCCCAGTCCTGGCTGGAAAGACGGGCCAGCACGCCCTGAAAGGCGGCGACATCGGGAGTCAGGTGCAGATCCATGGGCCCTCTTATGCCACGGCCCGATTGGCGAAGGCTTAAGAGGCCGAACGGGTGACGCGGCCCTTGCGCCGCGCTAAACCGCCGACCAGATCAAGGAGCCCCCATGAGCATCGAATCCCGCATCGCCGAACTCGGCATCACCCTGCCGGAACCCGCCAAGGCGGTGGCCAACTATGTGCCTTTCGTCCAGACCGGCTCGGTCGTCCATATCTCCGGCCAGCTGTCGAACGACGCCTCGGGCGGGATCAAGGGCACGGTCGGCGTGGACGTGACGCCGGAACAGGCTGCCGCCGCAGCCCGCCTGTGCGGGATCAATCTGCTGGCCCAGATCAAGGCCGCCTGCGACGGCGACCTGGACCGGGTCGTTCGCATCGTCAAACTGGGCGGTTTCGTCCAGGCCGGACCGGACTTCGAAGCCATTCCCGCCGTCATCAACGGTTGCTCGGACCTGATGGTCGAGGTGTTCGGCGACGCCGGCCGCCACGCCCGTTCCGCCGTCGGCGTCTATAAGCTGCCCCTCGGCTTCGCCGTCGAGGTGGACGCCGTCGTGGAGATCCGTTGACCTTCACGCTCTCGGTTCACGACGGGATCGCCGACATCGGCCGCGAGGCCTGGGACGCCTGCGCGCGTCCCACCGGCGATCCCTTCGTCTCCTACGACTTTCTGCACGCCTGCGAGGCGTCCGGCAGCGCCGCACCGCACCAGGGCTGGGCGCCGCGCCATCTGGCCCTGCGTGACGAGGACAACGCCGTGCTCGGCGTCATGCCCCTCTATCTGAAGGGCCACAGCCAGGGCGAATATGTCTTCGACCACAGTTGGGCCGACGCCTATGAGCGCGCCGGCGGTCGCTATTATCCCAAGCTGCTGGGCGCCGTGCCCTTCACACCGGCGACCGGCCCCCGCTTTCTCAACCATCCCGATACAGACTCGGCCGCCGTGCGCCAGGCCCTGCTCCAGGGCGCCCTGACCCTGGTGGAGCGGCTGGGCGTCTCGTC
>MGLN01000169.1 GCA_001796045.1 Caulobacterales bacterium RIFOXYB1_FULL_67_16
GGCATGGGCCCGGCGCGGATTTACATCATTCCCTTCCTGGGCGGGCTGGCCAAGGCGCGGCGGGCGGCGAAGAGCGAGTGGGACGGGGTTCTGGTGTCCCTGGCCGGGCCGGCGTTCGGCCTGTTGGCCATGATCCCGTTCGTCGGGGTCTGGCTGGCCACCGGGCAGGGCGAGTGGCTGATGGGCGCCTTCTTCATCGCCATGCTGAACCTGGTGAACCTGGTCCCTGCGCCGCCGCTGGACGGGTCCAAGGCCCTGGGGCCGGTGCTGACGCGGGTGCATCCGCGGCTGGAGCAGATCGTCCTGCTGGTCATCGGCGTGGCCGTGGTCTGGTGGGGGCTGTCCACGGGCCGGTTCATCCTGGCCGCCTTTCTGGCCCTGTCGGTGTTCAGCCATCTGAAGCGCGGCGTCTGGCGCGCGGCCTGGGGTACTCTGAGCTGGTCTGAGGCGGGCAAGAGCCTGGCGCTTTATCTGCTGACCCTGGCCGTCTGTGCGGCGGCGGCGGTCGGCGCCCTGATGCCCATGGTCGAAGGCGATCCCGCAAGCGCGGTGCGCCTGGGCCTAAACTCTCTTGGAGTGCGGTGATGAACCGAACGCGACATGACGGGCCGCTGATCGTCGGCGCCGGTCTGGCGGGGCTGTCGGCCGCGCTGGAGGCGGCGCGGGCCGGGGCCAAGGTGCTGGTGGCGACGCCGGAGCCCTTGCTGAACGGGTGTTCGTCGGCCTGGGCCCAGGGCGGGATGGCGGCGGCCCTGACGGCTGTGGACTCGCCCGAACTGCACGCCAGGGACACCGAGGCGGCGGGGGCGGGTCTGGTCGAGCCGGGCGCGGCCCAGGCCCTGACCGGCGCGGGGCGCGAGACGGTGGAATGGCTGGCGGCCCAGGGCGCGCCGTTCGACCGGGATGCGGACGGCGGTTTCGTGGTCAGTCTGGAGGCGGCCCATTCCGTGGCGCGCGTGGCCCGGGTCGGCGGCGACGGGGCCGGGCGGGCCATCCTGTCGGCCGTGGTCGCGGCGGTGCGGGCCGAAAAGAGGATCGAGGTCTGGGACGAGGCGCGGCTGAAGGGGCTGGCGCAGGATGAGACGGGCCGGGTCGTCGGGGCGGTGGTCGAGCGCGGCGGTCGCCTGGTCGAGGTTACGGCGACGGCGGTGGTGCTGGCCACCGGCGGGGCGGGCGGGCTGTTTGCGGCGACCACCACGCCGGCGGCGCTGAAGGGCGAGGGCATGGCCCTGGCGGCGCGTGCGGGGGCGGAGATCCTGGATCCCGAGTTCGTGCAGTTTCACCCCACGGCCCTAGACGTGGGTCTGGACCCGGCGCCCCTGGCGACCGAGGCCCTGCGCGGCGAGGGGGCGCGGCTGATCGACGGGCAGGGGCGGTTCCTGCTGGGGCCTGAGGACGACGCCGACCTGAAGCCGCGCGACGTGGTGGCGCGGGCGGTGCATGCGGCGCGGATCGACGGGCGGGGCGCCTATCTGGATGCGCGTACGGCCATAGGCGAGGCGTTTCCGCACGAGTTTCCGGCCGTGTTCGCGGCCTGTATGCGCAGCGGCCTGGATCCGCGGATCAGCCCGATCCCGGTGATGGCGGCCTGCCACTATCATATGGGCGGGATCGCCGCCGACGCCGATGGACGGACGACGGTTGCGGGCCTGTATGCGGTCGGGGAATGCGCGGCGACGGGGGTGCATGGGGCGAACCGGCTGGCGTCCAACTCCTTGTTGGAGGCGGCGGCCTTCGGGCGACGCGCGGGACGGGCGGTCGCGGGCGAGACGGGGGGAGGGCGCGCCCTGCCGGTCGAGGTTGCGCCGGATCTGCCCGAGGCGGCCCTGGCCGAGCTGAGGGCGGGGATGACGGATTATGCGGGGGTGGTGCGCGACGCCGACGGTCTGACGGGGCTGATCGCCCTGATCGACCGGCTGGAGGCCCGGCACGGGGCGGCGGCGGCGCTGGGAGCGGCGCGGCTGATCGTCCAGGGCGCGCTGGACCGGCGGGAAAGCCGGGGCGGACATTACCGTTCGGACTATCCGCAGGCGGCGGCCGAGGCGCGCCACACGCGGGTGCGGACGGCGCGGGTCGTGGCCCTGGAGGCGGCGGAATGAGCCGGGTGCTGCCCGATGTGATGATCGAGCCGGTGGTGCGCATGGCCCTGGCGGAAGATCTGGGGCGGGCGGGCGACATGACCGCCATGGCCTGTATCCCCGAAGGAGCGCGGATGACGGCGGCCTTCGTCGCGCGCAAGCCGGGGGTGCTGGCGGGGATCGACTGCGTACGGCTGGCGGTGCTGGCCATGGATCCCAAGGCCGCGGTCGATGTGCGGCTCAAAGACGGGGCGGCGTTCGAGGCGGGGGCGGCGCTGGCGGTCGTGGAAGCCGATGCGCGGGCCTTTCTGTCGGCCGAGCGGACGGCGCTGAACCTGGTCGGTCGGATGAGCGGCGTGGCGACCCTGACGCGGGCCTATGTCGAGGCGGCGGCCGGGACGAAGGCGCGGATCGCGGATACGAGGAAGACTACGCCGGGTCTCCGGGCGCTGGAGAAACATGCGGTGGCGTGCGGCGGGGGGATCAACCATCGCTTCGGCCTGGATGACGCCATCCTGATCAAGGACAACCATGTGGCCGTGTGCGGCGGCGTCGCCGAGGCGGTGCGGCGGGCCCGGGCCTTTGCGCCCCACCTGATGAAGGTCGAGGTCGAGGTGGACGGGCTGGATCAGCTGGACGCCGTGCTGGAGCTGATCGCCGAGGGCGCGGCGCCGGACGTGGTCATGCTGGACAATTTCAGCCTGGCGGATCTGAGGACCGCCGTGGCGCGGGTGGCCGGCCGGCTGACGCTGGAGGCGTCGGGCGGGGTCGATCTGACCACGGTGCGCGCCATCGCCGAGACGGGCGTCGACGTGATCTCCGTCGGCGCCCTGACTCATTCGGCGCCGGTGCTGGACATCGGCCTGGACGCGCTCTGAGGCCTCAGGCCGGGTTGGAGGCGTCTGTGGCGGCGGCCTTGGCGGGCGCGGTCGTCGCACGGGCCGGGCGAGCTGCAGCCTGAGCGGCCGGCGGGGGCGTCGGCTGGGTCCGGGGCGCCGCTGCGGCTTCCGGCTGAGGCGCAGGTTGCGGGCGCGGCTGGGGCGCGACGGGTTCCGGAGCCGACAGGCCCTCCTGGGCCAGGACCAGGGAATAGGCCACGGCCTGGCCGGCCTGACGGGCGGCCTCGACCGGATCCAGTCCGGCCTGGATCAGACGGGGTTGATCGTCCGTCGTCGAGGGGCGGGCGGCGTAGGTGAAGGCCCCGCTTGCGCCCGAACGTCCGCCGAAGCGGTAGAAGAGGTGGCTGCCCACCTGGTTCACGCGGATCAGCGAGTTGCGCCAGACGGGCGAGACGCCGGTGGTGTGGAAATGGGTCGCGTTGCCCACGCCGGAATAGACGGCGCCCGACAGGGCGTTCGAGGCGATGGACTTGGCGCGGTTCCAGGCCGCGGTGTTCACCCGGCCGCGCATGGCGCCGTTGCAGGTGAAGGAGAACTGGCAGCCGGTGCGGCGCGCGGCGCCCTGGTAGACGACGCCGCAGATGGTCTTGGGGAAGGCCGGGTGGCGGACGCGGTTCAGGACCACCTGGGCCACAGCCTGCATGCCGTCGCGGCCTTCGCCGCGGGCTTCATAATAGACGACCTGGGTCAGGCAATCGAGATCGCGGCTGGCGTCGAGTGCATTGGCCAGACGGAAGGGTTTCGCGCCGGCGGGCGAGGTCAGGCTGACGCGCCGAAGGTTCGGGTCGCGATTGTCGTCCAACTGGTCGAGGCGCGCGGCCAGAAGCTCGGCCTGACGGTCGCGCTGGGCGGAGCCGGCGCTGGTATAGGGATCGTGGCGGCGGGCGATGGACAGGGCGCTGGCGTCCAGTCCGCCTGCGGCGGCCGACAGGGCTTCTTCGGTGAAGCCGGCGGCGGTGGCGCCCTGAATCCGTTCGGCCTGGGCGCGCAGGGTCGTCGTCCGCGCCATGGTCCCGCCCAGATAGGCGCCGCCGATCGCCAGTCCCACCAGACCGCCAAGGGCCACAGCTGCCGTCATGGGCTTGATCTTCGCCACACGATCGGCGCGCAACACCGCGCGTGTCTGAGAGGAATGCGACAACGGTTCGTCCTGGTCAGCAGGGCTGGAAACGCGGCCCCCGGGTAGTCTCGCCACCGGGCGACTGAAGGGTCGCAAACCGAGGGCGTTGTGACGCACGGCTCTGTGAAGCCCGACGTCGAGGACGGGCCTATATAGCGAAGTTTGTGACCTGAATGTGGCTGATTCGCAAGTGACGGGTTAAGGCGTCGAAAGGATTAGGTATTTTCACTGTAACGCAAGGCGTCCGGATTTCAGTGCGGCGAAATGTGACAGTCATAATCATGAATACTGTATTGTGTTCTGCGGCGTCTTCATTCCCGGCGGATGGAGTTGTCTTTCCTCGGTGAAATCGGGGCGACTCATGTTCAATTTTCGGCCGAGACGCGTATTCGCGACTTGGCCTGTGTTGCGGAACTTCGTCCGCACGGCTGCGTTTCCGCTCCATTCCCCGGAGAGAAGCCCATGACCAAGATCATCCTCGTCTCAGCCGCCGCCGTCGCAGCCTTGAGTCTGGCCGCATGCGGCACGACGACCGAACAGAAGGCGGCGAGCGGCGCGGTGGCCGGGGCTCTGGTCGGCGGGCCGGTCGGTGCGGCCGTCGGCGGCGCTGCGGGAACCGCCGTCGGCCAGGCCCAGAAGCCGCAGTAAGAAACGCGACCTATCTGCATCACTGAAGCGCGGACACGCTCCGACGCTGCCCGGGAGGCGGTGTCGGAGCGATTTCCCTGCGGTGAACCTTGCTTTTGCCGCCGGTATCGGGTTTGTGCGGCCCGCTTCAGGACGTGCGCCCCCGCTTCGTCGCCGCCTGACCCCCGATGGCCGCTCCTGGCCGATCACAAGGAACCCTGACGCTTTCGCATGAAAGATCTGAAGACCGGATTCACCGACCGCCTGACCGCCCAGCAAGAGGCCAAGAAGGCCCTGCTCGCCAAGTTCAAGCCGAAGGCCGCCGCCCCCGACCCCGAGTTCGACCGTCTGGCCGAAAAGCGCGCCGCCGAAAAAGAGGCCCTGCGCCAGCAGCACGAATTGGCCAAGGCCGAGCTGCGCCGCGAGAAGGCCGAGAAGGAGGCTGCCCGTCTGGCGGCGGAACTCGCGGCCCAGGAAGAGATCGAGGCAGAGAAGCGCGCCGACCGCAAGGCGCGCAAGCAACTGACCAAGGAAGAGCAGAAGGCCAAGCGGGACGCCCGCTACGCCGCGCGCAAAGCCCGTCGCTGACCCGGGGCTGATAGCGAAGACTGAGCGGCGCGCCGGAGGTCCCTCCGGCGCGCTTTTTCATGGGCCTGTCGGCGTGCAGGCCTATTCGGCGGGAAGGGCCGCGCCGCCATCGATAAGGCTGCGCAACTGGGCGGCGGAATAGGGTTTGCGCAGGAAGGGCCAGGGCGCGCCCGTCAGAACCTCGTCCACATCGTCGCCGACATAGCCGGAGGTCAGGGCGATCCGCATCTGGGGCCAGTCCTGCGCCGCCTGCCGCGCCAGGTCCACGCCGCTCATGCCGCCCGGCATGACGATGTCGGTCAGCATGATGTCGAACCGGGCGTTCTGCAGCGCCTCCAGGGCTGCAGGCCCATTCTCGGCCAACTGGACCTCAAGGCCCAGGCTTTCGAGAATGTCGAGCGCCACAGCCGCGACGCTGGGGTCGTCCTCGACCAGCAGCAGCCGACCGCCGCGCATTTCGACCGTCTCCTTTTCGACCGCCGCGACGGGAGACGCCGCCGTCTCGACCACCAGCTGCGGAAGATAAAGGCGGATCTCGGAGCCGCGTCCCACTGTGGACAGGATGTGGACGCCGCCGCCGGATTGGCGGGCGAAGCCGTACACCTGGCTCAGGCCCAGACCGGTGCCCTTGCCAACGGCCTTTGTGGTGAAGAAGGGCTCGAACACCCGGTCCATCACCTCCGCCGACATGCCGGACCCGTTGTCGGACACAGCCACGCAGACATAGTCGCCGGCCGGCAGTTCCGGGACCTGACCCGCTGCGACAGCGCTCACGCTGGTCTGGACCGTGATGCGGGCGCCCCTGGCGCCGGTCACGTCCCCAAGGGCGTCACGTGCATTGACGACCAGATTGAGCAGGGCGGCTTCGAACTGGGCGGGGTCGATCTTCACCCGGGTTCCGCCGCGCTTCAGCTTGACCTTGAAGTCCACCGCCTCGCCGACGGCGCGGCGCAGCAGGGGTTCGCCCTCGCGGATCAGTCCGTTCAGGTCCAGGACTTCCGGGCGCAGCGCCTGGCGGCGGGAAAAGGCCAGCAGTTGGTGAGTCAGGCTCTCGCCCCGTCTCGCGGCGGCCAAGGCGGCCTCGCCCAGTTTTTTGGTCTTGGCCGGGTCGTTCGAGCGCAGGATGATGTCCAGGGCCCCGATGACGACCGTCAGCAGGTTGTTGAAGTCGTGGGCGACGCCGCCGGTCAGACGGCCGACCGCCTCCATCCTCTGGGCGTGCATCAGGTGCGCCTCGGCCGCCGCCTTTTCCTCCAGGGCCTCGGTCACCCTTTCCTCGAGAAGTTCGTTGATGCGCTTCAGGTCGTCCTCGGCGCGTTTCGCCTCCGTGACGTCCAGGCTGGCGCCGACATAGCCTTGAAAGACGCCCGAGGCGTCGAAACGCGGGACGCCTTCGGTGCGGATCCAGCGCAGCCCCAGGGTCGGATGATTGACCCGGCTCTGCGCCTCGAAGCGATCACGCGCCTGGAAGGCGCGGTGGAAGGCGGCCTCGAACACCGCCTCGTCGTCCGGATGGATCAGGCGGCGCCAGGCGTCGGGCAGTTGCTTGTCCGAACGAATGCCGCAGAAGCGGCGGTAGCGCCGGTTGGCGAACACGATCCGGCTTGTGTCGTCGGTCATCCAGATCAGGGCGGGCGCGCTGTCGGCGACGGTGCGAAAACGAACCTCGGACTCCGTCAGTCTGGCCTGGGCGGCGCGCATGTCGGTGACGTCGAAGGCGACGCCGACGAAGCCGACAACCTCGTGGCCGCTCATGCGCGGACGGGAGAAGGGCTTGAGCCAGCGCCACTCGCCGTCGTGCCGGCGATAGCGCGCCTCCAGCGAGAAGGGCGCTCCGGTGGCCTCGCCGGCGAGGGATTCCTCGATGACGCGGTCGAGATCGTCGGGGTGCAGGGAGTCGCGCCAATCGGCCGCGCGGGCGGTTTCGTAATCCGCCCCGTAGAACTCGGCATAGGTCTGGTTGACGAAGGATCTCTGGCGGTTCTCGTCGGTGATCCAGATCAGGACGGGCGCGGTGTCGGCGAGCAGGCGGAACCGGCTTTCGCTGTCCCGAAGGGCGGCTTCGGCGGCCCGAGCCTCGGTGACGTCGATGTTGACGCCGATCATGCCCAGGAAGTCGCCGTCGGGGCCGAGGCGAGGCCGCGCCTCGGTGCGTAGCATGCGCCACGCGCCGTCGTGCCGACGCTGACGCCCCTCGACCACATAGCCGGCGCCGGCCGCGTTCGCCTGTTGCGAGACCGCCAGGACCCGCTCGCGGTCTTCCGGATGAAGAATGGCGTCTGGGTTGAACCTGTGAAGATCCCCGTATTCGCCCCAGAAGAGACGCTGATCGCTGTTCAGGTGGATCACGTCGCCCCGGGCGTCGGTCATCCAGAGCATGACCGGCGCCAGCTCGCTGATGATCTGCAGTCGACCCTCGGTTTCGTCCACGCGCGCATTGGACAGCGACAGGGCCGATACCGCCGCGTCCAGCCGGCCCAGGGTCCGGCGAAGGGAGGCGCCCAGCCAGGCGCAGAACAGACCCACGACGACGAAGTTGAAGGTGGAGATGAGGCTGAGCCCCGGCGGCATTTCCCAGCTCAACCCGGCGCTCAGCTTCACCACTCCCCAGCCGCCGATCAGGGCGACGATCACGGCGGTGGCGCCCGAGAGCCGGCCTCCGGCCAGGGCGGCCAGGATCACGCCGGGCAGCAGGATCATGAAGCCGGTAATTTCGCCGTAGAAGGCGGCGCCCGCCGCCCGCAGCAACAGGGCGGCCCCTGCGCCAATCACCCCGATCAGAATGCGCGCGCCGATCGATCCGCGCTTCAGACGCGCCAGCGCCAGAAGACTGTGATCAGCGTCCAGATATCGCGTGAAGAACGCTTTAGCGTTCATGCCTCCCCGCCTTGTCGCGCTGATTTGCTGCAGCACTTGTTGATGCAACGCTTGTCTATGATTCGCGTTCCTGTCGGCCATGCTCGGGCAAGCCCTGTCCGACGTAAAGCCTATTCACGGGATGGAGCGACCATGACCGCAACAATCGACACCGGCCTGTCCAAGGAAGAGCGCGGCGATGTCGCCGAACAGCTGACGCGCGTGCTGGCGGACGCCTATGCGGTCTATCTGAAGACCCACGGCTATCACTGGAACGTACGCGGCCCGGAATTCTTCGCCCTGCACAATCTGCTGGAGCAGCAGTACCGCGATCAGTGGGAGGCGCTGGACGACATCGCCGAACGCATCCGGGCCCTGGGCGAGTTCGCGCCCCAAGGCTACGGCACCTTCGCCAATCTGACCGGCATCCGCGACGGGGATCCGGAGAAAGAGGCGCCGGAGATGCTGCGTGAACTGATGCGCGACCATGAGACCCTGATCGCCACCATGCGCAGCGCCCTGGAGGTCGCGGACGACGACGGCGACGACGTGACCGTCGACCTGCTGACCCAAAGGCTGGGCGCCCACGAGAAGTTCGCCTGGATGCTGCGCTCGACCCTGGGCGGGCGATAACCCCGGTCCTTCGGCGCCTGAAAAGGGCCGTGAAGTCGGATCATGTCTCTCGCGCATGAAGTTTGAGCCCTGGAGCAGAGTGTGGGCGGCGCTGAAGCGCTCGGCGGCGGCCTTGCCCGCCGCCGGCGCGGTGCTGGGCGTCGCCATGGCGGCGGGCTCGACCGTGCGGCCCGACGCCGACCGCACGGCCGAGGCGGTGGCGCGCGTGACCGGCGGCGACCTGAGCGTCGCGGGGCTGGATGCCGTTAAGGGGCGGCTGACCCCCTCCCAGCTGGCCCTGGCGCAGCGCCACGATCCCGGTCTGCAGAAGGCGGTCTATACGGCCGACGCCCCCTTTTCGATGAACGGCGCCCTGCGACCCGCCCGGCCCTTCGTGTTCAAGGGCGGGGCCGAGGATCGGCGCCGCGCGCTGCGCTGCCTGACCCAAGCCGTCTATTTCGAGGCGGCCCTGGAGCCGGACGCCGGACAGGCCGCCGTCGCCCAGGTGGTGCTGAACCGGGTGCGGGACCCCAACTACGCCAAGACCGTGTGCGGCGTGGTGTTCGAAGGCGCCGAGCGGAGCACAGGCTGTCAGTTCAGCTTCACCTGCGACGGCTCGCTGTCTCAGGCGCCGGTCGCCTGGGCCTGGGAGCGGGCGCGCAAGGCGGCCGAGCGGGCGCTGAACGGCGCGGTGGCCCAGGAGGTCGGCACGGCGACCCATTATCACGCCGACTATGTCGATCCCTGGTGGGCGCCCTCGGTCGCCCGGGTCAATAAGATCGGGACCCATGTCTTCTACCGGTGGAAGGGCGTGTTCGGCGAAACCGCCGCCTTCCGCACCGAATACAAGGGCGGAGAGCCCCGGATCGACGAAGCCCGCTTCTCGCGGCCTCGCCCCGGCATCCAGCCAGGTCAAGGGACCGGCGGCGCAGACCCGGACGCCCCGCTGTCGACGGAGGCCGTGCCGATGAAGACCGTCGAGGTGAACGGCCAAACCCGCGTGGTCGGTGTGGCCAGCCTGGGCGGCCGCCGCCTGCCGACGCAGGAGGAGGTGGCCGCCATCAACAGCCGGCTGCAAGCGCTCGAGGCGGGGCAAGCCTCGCCGGAGATCGCGATCGCGCCGGCCGGGGTCACGACCATGGCGGTCGAGGAAGTGGGGCGACCGGCGAATTGATCGGAACCGCCGGTCATTGCAACGCTTCGGAGGCTCGAGCATTGAGCATCCACCCGACCGCAGGTCTAACGAGGACGCCTGATTGACCCGGCCCGATAACGACAGCCCGCGCTGGGAAGAATCTGAACGTCTGGCGGTCCTCCGCGACTACGGAGTTCTGGATACCGAGAGGGAGGCGGCCTTCGACGATCTGGTCGCCTTGGCGGCGCGGATCTGCGAGGCTCCCATCGCGGTCGTGAACCTGATCGACGCCGACCGGCAGTGGTTCAAGGCCGAGACCGGCCTGGGCGTGCGCGAGACGCCCCTGGCGACCTCCTTCTGCGCCCACGCCCTGCTGCTGGAAGAAGGGATGGTGGTGGCCGATGCGGCGCTGGACCCGCGCTTCGCCGACAATCCGCTGGTGACGGGCGAGCCCCGTCTTCGCTTCTATGCCGGGCGGTTGCTGAAGACGACCGAAGGCCTGCCGCTCGGCACCCTGTGCGTGCTGGACGTCCGGCCCCGCCCCGAGGGGCTGACTGAGCTGCAGGCTATGGCCCTACGCACCCTGGGGGACCAGGTCATGTCGCAGATGGAGCTGCGGCGCGCCCTGCGCCTGCGCGAGCAGAGCGAGGACACGGCGCGGCGCGCCCTTGAGGCCTCGAACTATGTCGGCGCCTGGGACTGGGACGTGGCCGCGGATCGGGTGGTGGCCGACGAGCGGTTCGCCGACCTGTTCGGCGTCAATCCGGTGGTCGCCCGCAACGGGGCGCCCATTGCGGCTTTCCTGCCCTCGATCCTCGAGGACGATCTGGCCCGCGTCCAGGCCGACATCGAGACGGCCCTGGGGGGCGAGGGCGAGTTCAAGAGCGAATACCGGGTGCGCAACAGCCGCGGCGAGGAACGCTGGATCGTGGCGCGCGGACAGGTTTATTTCGACGCGGCGGGCGCTCCGACCCGCTTCCCCGGCGTCGTGGTGGATCTGACGGATCGCAAGAAGACGGATGCGGCCCTGGCCTCCGTGGCCACGCGGCTGAGCGAAAGCGAGGCCCAGTTCCGCGTCCTGGCCGACGCCATGCCCCAGATGGTCTGGTCCACCCGACCAGACGGCTTTCACGACTATTACAACGCCCGCTGGTACGAGTTCACCGGGGTGCCGGCCGGATCGACCGACGGCGAGGGCTGGAACGACATGTTCCACCCGGAAGACCAGCCGAGGGCCTGGGCGCGCTGGAAACGGTCGCTGGAGACGGGCGAACCCTATGAGATCGAATACAGGCTGAAACACCATTCCGGCGTCTATCGCTGGACCCTGGGGCGGGCCGTGGCCGTACTGAACGACGAGGGCGAGATCACCCGCTGGTTCGGCACCTGTACCGACATCGACGAGCTGAAGCGGCTGGAGCAGGGCCGGGAGCTGATCAGCCAGGAGCTGAGCCACAGGATCAAGAACATCTTTGCGGTGATCACCGCCCTGATCGCACTGTCGGCGCGTCAGCACCCGGAGGCCAAGGGCTTTTCGACCGCCCTGCGGACGCGGATCGCCGCCCTGGCGAGGGCGCACGAGTTCGTGCGGCCACATACGGAGACGTCGAAGCCTACGGTCGGGCCGACCACGCTGCACGCCTTCCTGGCCGATCTGTTCGGGGCCTATGTGGACGGGGTCGGCGCCTCACGGGTCGAGATCGACGGCGAGGACGCCGTGTTCGACGACCAGGCCGCCACCTCCGTCGCCCTGCTTTTCCACGAACTGGCGACCAACGCCGCCAAATACGGCGCGCTGTCGAACGCCACGGGACGGGTGAGACTGACGACGCGGCGAGAGGAGGACCGGTTCATCCTGATCTGGACCGAGGTCGATGGGCCGCCGCTTGCGGGGCCGCCGGAGAAGACAGGTTTCGGTTCGTCCCTGGCCTTGCTCTCGGTGGAGGGCCAGTTGGCGGGGCGTCTGACCCGCGAGTGGCGATCCGAGGGTCTGAGGGTTGTGGCGGATTTGCCAGCCACGGCCCTGTCCCGTCGTCGGGCAGCCGAAAAAGCCGTCGATGGCCGGTCGAGCTGAAACCCTTAGCCCTTTTCCGCGTTCAGTCCGGTCCCGAACACAAGCCGAACCCCATGTCCGCCCGCATCCTCATCATCGAAGACGAAGCCCTGGTCGCAATGGAATTGCGCTTCGTCCTGGAAGATCTCGGTCACGAGGTCATGGGCGTGGCCGCGACGGCGAAGGCTGCACGGGACATGGCGCGCGAGATCGACGTGGACCTTGCCCTGGTGGACATTCACCTGTCCGACGGACCGACCGGCATCGCCCTGGGGCGAGAGCTGGGCCAGGACATGGGCGTGACGGTGCTGTTCATGACGGCCAACCCCGGAATGGTGCGCGAGGGGGTGGCCGGCACGGTCGGGGTCCTGTCCAAGCCCACCGACGAAAGGGCCGTTCAAAGCGCGGTCGATTACGCCTTGAAGCGGCGCCAGGGCGAGGCGGTGCAGTACGCCCCGCCCGGACTTCAGCTGTTCGGCTGACGCGGCCCGACCGAACCCATTACCAGACGCCGATCTTCTCGGCTTCCTTGTGGCTGATCGGGTGGTTGGCCTTGGCGTGGTCTTCCTCGGCCAGGAAGCGGCTGGCTTCCAGCGCAGCCATACAGCCCATGCCCGCCGCCGTGACGGCCTGGCGATAGACGTCGTCGGTCACGTCGCCGGCGGCCCAGACCCCTTCGATGGCCGTGGCCGCCGTGCCCGGCCTGACCTTGATATAGCCGCCCGAGTTGGTTTCCAGCTGGCCCTTGAACAGTTCGGACGACGGGGCGTGGCCGATGGCGATGAAGACGCCGTCCGCCGGAACTTCCTGGGTCGAGCCGTTCTCCAGGTTTTTCAGCCGGACGCCGGTGACGTTTCGGGCGACGCCGTCCACGACCCCGACGATTTCCTCGATGGCCGAGTTCCAGATCACCTCGATCTTGGGATGGGCGAACAGGCGATCCTGCAGGATCTTCTCGGCCCGGAATTCGTCGCGGCGGTGGACGACCGTGACCTTGGCGGCGAAATTGGTGAGGAACAGCGCTTCCTCTACGGCCGTATTGCCACCGCCCACGACCACGACATTCTTGCCGCGATAGAAGAAGCCGTCGCAGGTGGCGCAGGCCGAGACGCCGAAGCCCTGGTAGGCGGCCTCTGACTCCAGACCCAGCCATTTGGCCTGGGCGCCGGTGGAGATGATGACCGTCTCGGCCAGGATCTCCTCGCCGCCGTCCAGCTTGAGCCGGAAGGGACGTTGCGACAGGTCGGCGGAGACGACGATGTCGTGAATGACTTCCGTGCCGACGTGCAGGGCCTGGGCCTGCATCTGCTCCATCAGCCAGGGGCCCTGGATGGTCTCGGCGAAGCCGGGATAGTTCTCGACGTCGGTGGTGATGGTCAGCTGGCCGCCGGGCTGAAGGCCGGCGATTACGACGGGATTCAGCGAGGCGCGGGCGGCGTAGATGGCGGCGGTCCAGCCGGCGGGGCCGGAACCGATGATGGCGACGCGTACGGTACGAGCTTGGGTCATGGCGCCTATTTAGGGGCTGATTCCCGTTTGCGCGATGTTAGTCTCGCCGCGGAAGAAGGGAGACGGGGTATGAGCGACAAGAAGGCGGCCTTTTTGCCGATCG
The DNA here is from genome assembly GCA_001796045.1 of Caulobacterales bacterium RIFOXYB1_FULL_67_16. GTDB lineage: Bacteria > Pseudomonadota > Alphaproteobacteria > Caulobacterales > Caulobacteraceae > Brevundimonas. The sequence goes on from MGLN01000169.1 coordinate 13,581, forward strand.
GCATCGGGCTTGGGATTTCGATCGGTGTGGCGTTGGGCCTGGCCCTGGACAACCTGGCCCTGGGAATCGGCCTGGGCGTCGCGATCGGGGCGGGGCTTGGAACCGCCGGTCTGGCTGCGGGCCAGGCGAAGGCCAAGCCCAAAAAGGGCGACGGGTCGGACGGCGGGACGATGGTGATCGCGGACGGCGGCGACAAGCCGCATCACAGCCATGACAGCGGGTCCGACGGCGGAGACGGCGGCGGGGGAGATTGACGCGCCTCCACCCGCTCATCCGGCTTTCATCGGGATGAGCGGAACATGATTGGGCTATCGCGTCCCCATCGCCTCGAGCACGGCGCGCGCCGCGCGCTCGGTTTCGGCCAAGGGGCTGTAGGTCCATCCGTCCAGCGTTCCGTCGAACGGGCGGGTGGCGCCGCGCTCGCCCAGGTCGTCGTGGAGCCGGGCGAACTTGTCGCCGGACTTGAGCGGAACCATGGGCAGGATGTGGACCGGTTTTCCCGTCGAGGCCGCCTCCGCAGCCATGTTGGCGCTGTCCTCGGTGACCAGGATGTGGTCGGCGAAGTGCAGAAAGCCGAACATCGGGTTTTCGCCAGCGCCCTCCCAGATCCAGCCGGGCAGGTCGGACAGGCGTTCGGTCATCACGGCCTTGGCCGCCTGTGGCGTTCGGCGCGAGAAGGTCAGCATCAGCGAACCGCCGACGGCGCGGACGGCCTCGGCGATCCGGTCGGCCAGATCGGCCGCATGGGCTTCGGTCAGGTCGAAGGCCTTGGACTTGCCGCCGATCAGCACGGCGACGCGGGGATGGGCCAGGGGGGCGATCTGTTTGGCAAAGGCTGGGGCGGCCTTTGCGATCCTGTCCGGCGTGATGCGGTGGGGCGAGCCGGTGATCTCGAAGACATTGTCCCCCGACAGGCCGTCATGCGCCGGCGCGACGATCATGTCGTAGCGGGCGTTGGCCCAGCGCGGGTCCTGGGTCTGGACCACGAAAGTCTTGCCGCCGCTCCAGGCCCTCACGCGGATCGAAAGCGGCAGGGTGGCGCGGCCGGTGGCGATCCAGAGATCGGGCCATGGACCCTTGAGCGGCTCGGACGCCAGCATGGCTGGAGTCTTCAGCGCGGATGGCAGGCGGTCGAACAGCGGCCGCCATCGGATGTGCTTGACCGTGATCTCGGCCGGGGTCAGCCGCTGGACGGCCTCGGCCAGACCCAGAGCCTGGTTTTCGATGCCGGCGCGGCCGTCGGAGACGACCCAGATGGAGAGGGGGTCAGACATCTTGTCTCCCTCCCCGTCCCGGGGAGGGTGGGCGAGCGGAGCGAGGCCGGGTGGGGGCGGCAGGCGATGTTCCGAAGACCTGTGTCCTGTCGAACAAGAACGGCCCGCCGGCCCGCCCCCGCCCCGTCGCTGCGCGACGACCCTCCCCCGCAGGGGGAGGGAGAAGGCTGATCGCTCTTTGGCCTATTTCCACTCGACCTTGAGTATCTCGTAGGCCTTCACGCCGCCGGGCGTGTTGACCTCGACCACGTCGCCGACCTCCTTGGAGATCATGGCGCGGGCGATCGGCGAGGCGATGGAGATTTTGCCCTTCTTCACGTCGGCTTCGTGTTCGCCGACGATCTGGTAGCTGGCCTCTTCCTCGGTGTCTTCGTCGACCACGGTGACGGTGGCGCCGAACTTGACCTGGTTGCCCGACAGTTTCGACACGTCGATGACCTGAGCGCGGCTGATCTTGTCTTCGATCTCGGCGATCTGGCCCTCGATCCAGCCCTGGCGCTCCTTGGCGGCGTGATACTCGGCGTTTTCGGACAGGTCGCCGTGCTCGCGGGCCTCGGATATGGCCGCGATGACGGCCGGACGCTCGACCGACTTCAATTGCTTCAGTTGATCGTCGAGGACGCGATAGCCCTCGCCCGTCATCGGCACTTTTTCCATTGGTGTCGTGATTTTTCTGGTTCGCCCGGAGACTGGAAAGACGCGAGTAGGCACACAAAAGGCCGCGGGGCGGGCGCGGCCGGGCAATGATGTTAGGGCGTCAGCTTGAGGAATTCAAGCCCGGAGCCCGGACGCGGTCCGGACCTCAGGCGCGGGCGGGCGGCTTGGCGCGGCGGTCGCGACCCAGGACGCCCTTGATCAGGCTGTAGGCCAGCCAGCCGACGGCGGCGAGGCCAATCAGCATGAAGAGGCCGGAAAGGAGGGCTGCGCCTGCGGCCATGAAAGCCAAGACAAAGGCCACGGCCGCACCCAGGGCGGCGACGATCTGGAGGGTTCGAAACTTCATGGGGATTAAACGCTTTGCGCCCCCAGGGGTTGCGTCGGGTTTCGAACCCTCGCCGCTTCAGGCGTAACTGTAGGCCCCGCCCCGTTCCAGGGCGCGGCGGTAGGCGGGACGCGCGTGGATCCGCTCCAAGAAGGCCTTCAGGCGCGGCTGGGTGTCGACGTCGAAGGCCCGGTCGGCGCCCGCCTCCACGGGGAAGCTCATCATGATGTCCGCCGCCGTGAACTGGTCCCCGGCGAACCATTCCGAACGGCCGAGCTCGGCCTCCCAGAAGCCGACATGGGCGCGAATCTGGGGATCGACGAAACTGGTCAGGGTCTTTTTCGAGATTCCTTTGACCACCGGCTTGACCAGGCCCGGCGCCCGCTCCGGCAGCATGGAGAAGACCAGTTTCAGCAGCAGGGGCGGCATGGCCGATCCCTCGGCGTAGTGGAGCCAATAGGTGAAGCGGCGGGCGTCCTCCGTTCCGGCCGGCGGGCGAAGCCGGCCCTGGCCGTAGGTCTCCAGCAGATATTCGACCACGGCGCCGGTTTCAGCCACCTTGATCCCGCCGTCCTCGATCACCGGCGACTTGCCCAGGGGATGGATGGCCAGGAGGGCGGGGGGCGCCAGCCGGGTGGCCGGGTCGCGCTCGTACCGGACGACCTCATAGTCCAGGCCCAGCTCCTCGAGCAGCCAGAGGACGCGCTGGGAGCGGCTGTCGTTCAGGTGATGGACCTTGATCATGGGGCGACTCCGTTCGAGGGAGGGCGACTATTCCGCCCGGCCCCTGCGGAAGTCCACCCCCGTTGGGCCTCGGTCGAGGGAGGGTGAAGACCGGCAAGAGAAGGTTTCGCGCGCACGCTGACAAAAGCGATGCTAGCGATGCCTTATGAAAAGATCTCGCGTCGCCGCCTTCTTCACCTCCCTGAGCTTTTTCGTCATCGTCGCCCTGGTCGCCGGCGTCGTGGCGGGCGCCCTGGCCCAGGAGGCCGACACGCCCTGGCTGACCGGAGGGCTGAGCCTGGTGGAAAGCCTGGGCCAGGTCTGGCTGAACGCCCTCAGGATGACCGTCATTCCCCTGGTCTTCAGCCTGCTGGTGACGGGCATCGTCTCCATCGCCGATGCGGCGGCGACGGGGCGGATCGCGGTGCGGTCGTTGACGGTGTTCGGCGTGTTGCTGGTCGGGGCGACCGTCTATGCGATCCTGGCGGGCCTGGGGCTGCTGGCGCTTTGGCCCATCGATCCTGAAGCTGGGCGGGCCCTGCTGGCCGGGGTTCCGGCGGATTCGCTGGCGACCGTGGGCGAGGCGGCGCGGACCGACGGGTTCAGGGCCTTTCTGGCCAGTCTGGCGCCGTCCAATCTGATCAAGGCGGCGGCGGACGACGGCGTGCTGGCGGTCGTGGTCTTCGCCCTGGCCTTCGGTTTCGCCGCGACCCGGATCAAGGCCGAGCTGCGCCGGCCCCTGGCGGGCTTCTTCGAGGCGGTGGCCGAGACCCTGGTGGTGATCGTCCACTGGGTGCTGCTGGCCGCGCCCTTCGGGGTGTTCGCCCTGGCGCTGGGCGTGGGCTTGCGCGCCGGGCTCGGGGTGGCGGGCACCCTGGCCCATTATGTCGCCATCGTCTGCCTGAGCCAGATCGGCCTGATCCTGATCATCTATGTCGTGGCCGTGGTCTGGGGGCGGATCTCGCTTGGCCGGTTCGCGCGCGCGGTGGCGCCGGCCCAGGTGGTGGCGGTCTCGACCCAGTCGTCCCTGGCCAGCCTGCCGGTGATGATTGAGCGGGCGCGCGACTGGCTGGGCGTGCCCCAGACCTCGGCGGGCCTGGTCCTGCCGCTGGCGGTGGCGGTGTTCCGCATCACCAGCCCGGTCGCCAATCTGGCGGTCTGTCTGTACGTCGCCCAGCTGAACGGGGTGGAGCTGAGCCTGACCGCCCTGATCGCAGGCGGGTTGACGGCGATCGCCGTGTCCATCGCCTCGGTCGGTCTGCCGGGCCAGGTCAGCTTCTTCGCCAGCGTCGGCCCCATCTGCCTGGCTATGGGTCTGCCGCTGGGAGTTCTGCCCCTGTTGCTGGCGGTCGAGGTCATCCCCGACATCTTCCGCACCGTCGGCAATGTCACCGGCGACCTGGCGGCGACGCGGATCGTTCAGGGGCGGGACGGCGACGAAGAGGCCGAGGCCGCAGCCTAGCGGGTCCTGGGCGTCACAACCGGGGAATAAGGAACTGGTCCGCGGCCACGACGGCGGTGAGGGCGAGGGTGCAGACCAGATAGGCCGCCAGATGGGTCTTCCAGCCGAGACGCAGGCGACGGGCGGCGATGACCGTCAAGACCATAAGCACGCCGACCATGGCCACAGGCAGGGTGTAGAGCCCCAGACCCAGATCCAGGCTTATCCGCGCCTCGTCGTTCGGACGCATCAGCCTGATCAAGCCGGCGGAGAACCGCATGAACAGGGCGAAGAACAGCACGCCATAGGCGGCCAGGCTGTCGCGGGCCAGGACCAGGGCGAAGGCGATCAGACCGCCGGCCAGGGTGACCAGAGGTCCGGCCGCGGAGATCAGCAGCGCGTGCTCGCGCGAAACGGCGCCGACCGGGGCGCTGCTGTTCAGACTGACGGTCATCTCGTGCCCCAGGACCACACCGGTCAGCCAGTGCGCCCCTTCGTGCAGGACGAAGGTCGCCAGCGCGATCAGCGGTAAAATCAGATAGAAGCCGGGTCCCACTTTCCGCGGCTGAGCCATGGCGACGCCCCTCCCAGATATCGACAGGAGAGGGGATCATGGAGGCGGGAGACCGGTCCAGTTAAGCTTTGCTCATGATGGGGCGAGCAACCGGCTGATACTGTCCGCCGCCGCGACGGCGCCGTCCTGGATCTCCATTTTCGAGGCGACGGTCTCGGCGCAGATCGAGAAGCGAGGGTCTTTCAGGAGCGCGGCAAGGGCGACCGCCACCATATCCGACCTGTACCGCCGTCTCGCCAGCGACCGACCGCAGCCCAGCCGAACCACGCGGGCGGCGTTGTCGTACTGGTCGCCGAGATGCGGCACGACCAGTTGCGGACGGCCGCTGCGCAAGGCTTGGTGGACAGTCCCGATCCCGCCCTGGTGCACGACGGCCGCCGCGCGGGGAAACAGCAGGGAGAAGGGGGCGTAGTCGGCGACGAGAATGTTCGGATCGCCGGCGGCCAGGTCGCGGTCGCCGCCGGAGCCGACCAGCAACACGGCGCGGCGACCCAGCCGCCGGGCGGCCTTGAGGCTCTCGACATAGAAGTCGCCGGGGATGTTCACCGCCGCGCTGCCGAGGGTGAAGACCAAAGGCGCAGGCCCAGCCTGGAGGAAGGCCTCGAGTTCGGGAGCAAGAGCGGAAGGGCCGCCGGTCTCGCTGTCATAGGCGGCGTAGCCGATGACGTCAAAGTTGGGCGCGGCGTCGCCTTGGCGAGGGCTCAGCAGCGGCGAGTAGAGGCCCAGATACAGGTCCGCCGAACGGCCGGCGTCGAAGATGATGTTGTCCCTCGTCGGCGGGAGATCCAGCGCCGCACGGACGGCGTTCATCGGTCGGGTCCAGCGGGCCGTGCTCATTCGTCCCAGCGCACGGGTCAGGTCGTTGAGCCAGAGTTGCGGCCCCCCGGTCGCCGGCTTCAGCCAGGGCGCGGCGGGGAGAAAAGGCGGGTCGTAACGCGAGAAGACCATGGTCGGTTGGAGCGACACCGCCACGTAGGGAATACGCCAGTGCTCGGCCGCAAACTGCGCCCCGATGGCTAGGGTGGAGCCGACGACGGCGGCGGCGCCTTCCGTGACAGCGATCAGCTGTCGGGCGGCCTCTTCTGCCCGGGGGAGCAGGATGTCGCCGAACAGGAAGCGATCAGACCTTGCGATGGCGGCCGTGAGCGCCGCCAGGTCCATGCCGGTTTCACGCGTCAGGTCGGCGACGCTGGGGCCGACCTGATGAAAGGTCAGCCCCGCCGTCTCGATCTTGTCGCTATAGTCAACCGCCGTCGCGATCCCGACCTCATGACCTCGCGACTTGAGGGCGCGGCCCAGGGCGATGAAGGGGTGCAGGTCCCCCAGCGAACCGCCAGTCGCGAGAACGATGCGACCGGCGGCTTTCATCACGCGTATTCCTGGATCGCCTTTACATCCAGGTCGCCGGCCTTGATCGCGCCGATGGCCTGGGCCGCCGCCAGGGCGCCGGCGGTGGTGGTGTAGTAGGGGATCTTCATCATCAGGGCGGTGCGGCGCAGACTGAAGCTGTCCTGCAGCGACTGCTTGCCCGAGGTGGTGTTGAAGACCAGCTGGACCTCGCCGTTCTTCATGGCGTCGACGATGTGGGGACGGCCTTCCAGCACCTTCCTGACCAGGCCGACCTCAAGCCCCTGGGCGGCCAGATAGTCGCGGGTGCCGCTGGTGGCGATGATGGAGAAGCCCTGGGCCAGCAGGGTCTTTACCGCCTCGACGATGAAGGGCTTGTCGTCCTCCTTGACCGAGACGAAGGCGCAGCCGGAGGTCGGCAGATGGGTGCCGCCGCCGATCTGGGACTTGGCGAAGGCGCGGGCGAAGGCGGGGGCCATGTCGGCCTCGCCCTCGCGCTTCCAGTCCAGGCCCATGACCTCGCCGGTCGAGCGCATTTCCGGGCCCAGGATGGTGTCCACCCCGGCGAAGCGGGCGAAGGGGAAGACGGCTTCCTTGACCGCGATATGGTCATAGGGGGCGTCGGTCAGGCCGAAGGAGGCCAGGGGCACGCCCGCCATGACCTTGGCGGCGATCGAGGCGATGGGCCGGCCGATGGTCTTGGCCACGAAGGGGGCCGTGCGGCTGGCGCGCGGATTGACCTCCAGCACGAAGATGCGCGGGTTATCGCCGTGCGGCTCCTCGATGGCGAACTGGACGTTCATCAGGCCGCGCACCTTCAGGGCCTTGGCCATTTCGGTGGTCTGGCGCTTCAGCTCTGCCACCGTCTCGGGACGCAGCGACCAGGGCGGCATGGAGCAGGCGCTGTCGCCCGAGTGGACGCCGGCTTCCTCGATATGCTCCAGCACCCCGGCGACGAAGACGGTCTCGTCGTCGCACAGGGCGTCCACGTCCACCTCGGTGGCGCGGTTCAGATAGTGGTCGATCAGGACGGGATCGTCGCCCGAGACCCGCATGGCCTCGTGAACGTAGCGGTCCAGCTGCTCGCGGTCGTGGACGATCATCATGCCCCGGCCGCCCAGGACGTAGGAGGGGCGCAGGACGACCGGATAGCCGACTTCCTCGGCCTTCTGCGCGGCCTCTTCGGCGCTGCGGGCCAGGGCGTTGGGGGGCTGACGCAGGCCGATGGCCTCCAGCATCTGCTGGAAGCGCTCACGGTCCTCGGCCAGGTCGATCGAGTCGACGCTGGTGCCCAGGACGGGGATATTGTCCTCCTGAAGCGCATGGGCCAGCTTCAGCGGGGTCTGGCCGCCGAACTGGACGACGACGCCGATCAGATCGCCCTTGGACCGTTCGACCTCGATCAGCTCCAGCACGTCCTCGGCCGTCAAGGGCTCGAAGTACAGGCGGTCGGAGGTGTCGTAGTCGGTCGAGACGGTCTCGGGGTTGCAGTTGACCATGATCGACTCGACGCCGATGTCGTCGAAGGCGAAGGCCGCGTGGCAGCAGCAGTAGTCGAACTCGATACCCTGGCCGATCCGGTTCGGGCCGCCGCCCAGGATGACGGCCTTCTTCTTGTCCGACGGTTCGGATTCGCACTCGGGAACCTGGCCCAGGGCGCCGGTCTCATAGGTCGAGTACATATAGGCAGTGGCGCTGGCGAACTCGGCCGCGCAGGTGTCGATCCGCTTGAAGACGGGGCGGACGTTCAGGCCGCGACGGGCGACGCGGACCGATTTCTCGGTCTGGCCGGTCAGCTGGGCCAGACGGGCGTCGGAGAAGCCCTTGGCCTTCACGCGGCGGAACTCGGTCGGGTCGGTCGGCAGGCCCTTGATGCGGAGGTGGCCTTCCTCGCGCACGATGTCGGCGATCTGGCGCAGGAACCAGGGCTCGTAGGCGCAGGCGGCGTGGACCTCTTCCACCGTCAGGCCGTGGCGGAAGGCCTGGGCGATGACGCGGATCCGGTCGGGGGTGGGGACGCCCAGGGCGCGGACCACGGCGGCGCGGGCGGCGCCGGCGTCCTCGACATCGGCGACGCCTTCGATCTCGATCTCGTCGAAGCCGGACAGGCCGGTCTCAAGCCCGCGAAGGGCCTTCTGCATCGATTCCTGGAAGGTGCGGCCGATGGCCATGACCTCGCCGACCGACTTCATCGAGGTGCCCAGCAGCGGCTCCGAGCCGGGGTATTTTTCGAAGGCGAAGCGGGGGATCTTGGTGACCACATAGTCGATCGACGGCTCGAAGCTGGCCGGGGTGACCTGGGTGATGTCGTTCTGCAGTTCGTCCAGGGTGTAGCCGACCGCCAGACGCGCGGCGACCTTGGCGATGGGGAAGCCGGTCGCCTTGGACGCCAGGGCGGACGAGCGCGACACGCGCGGGTTCATTTCGATCACGACCATGCGGCCGTCCTTGGGGTTGATCGCCCATTGGACGTTCGAACCGCCGGTCTCGACCCCGATCTCGCGCAGGACGTTGATCGAGCCGGTCCGCATCCGCTGATATTCCTTGTCGGTCAGCGTCAGGGCGGGGGCGACGGTGATGGAGTCGCCGGTGTGGACCCCCATAGGATCGACGTTCTCGATGGAGCAGACGATGATGCAGTTGTCCGCCGTGTCGCGGACGACCTCCATCTCGTATTCCTTCCAGCCCAGCACCGATTCCTCGATCAGCACCTCGGTGGTCGGCGACAGGTCGAGGCCGCGCAGGACGATCTCCTCGAACTCCTCGCGGTTATAGGCGATGCCGCCGCCGGTGCCGGCCAGGGTGAAGGACGGGCGGATGACGGCGGGCAGGCCGACGAACTCCAGGCCCTCCAGCGCTTCTTCCATCGAATGGGCGGCCTTGGAGCGGGGGCTCTCGAGGCCCAGCTTGTCCATGGCGTCGCGGAATTTCTGACGATCCTCGGCCTTGTCGATGACGTCGGCTTTCGCGCCGATCATCTCGACCCCGTACTTCTTCAGCGCGCCCGAGGCGTCCAGGGCCAGGGCGGTGTTCAGCGCGGTCTGGCCGCCCATGGTGGGCAGAAGGGCGTCGGGGCGTTCCTTGGCGATGATCTTCTCGACCATCTCGGGCGTGATGGGCTCGATATAGGTGGCGTCCGCCACCTCCGGGTCCGTCATGATGGTGGCTGGGTTGGAGTTGACCAGGATGACCCGGTAGCCCTCGGCCTTCAGCGCCTTGCACGCCTGGACGCCCGAATAGTCGAACTCGCACGCCTGGCCGATGACGATGGGGCCGGCGCCGATGATCAGGATCGACTGGATGTCTGTGCGTTTGGGCATGGGGGGCCTCTTCTTTTTGTTCTAGTGGGTCACGACCGCGCATTCCCAGCCGTCGTAATCGAGCTGGAAGGCCGCGGCCCAGGTTTGCATCATGGCGGAGACGGGCGCGAAACTGGCCGCGTCGACCGCCATGGTGGTCTCGAGAATCGTCATGTCGCCCTCGCCGCGCGCGATGAAGCCGGCGCGCCGCGCCACCTCGCACAGATCGCCATGGGCGTCCTCGTCGCCGAGGAAGAAGAACAGCGTATGGCGCGGGGTCACGCCGCTGTCGCCCTGCTCGGCCAGAGCCGCGCGCACCATGGCGTCGCGCTCGTCATGACTGATGTCCGGGTCTTGCACGGGGCGAAGGGGGCCTTTGGTTTTTGCGCGCGCATAGCCGCCGCAGGGCGTCGCCATGCGGAGCTTGCGTCGGGTTGTCGGTTAAGCGGCCCGTTTAGAGAGGGAGGGGCGGGGGAGCAAGAGCTTATGCGTCGGCCACCGCCGCGATCCAGTCGGGCAGTTCGCTGATGCGGGACAGGGAGACGTAGCGCGGCTCGTTCACCGGGGCGTCGGCTAGCTCATGGGCCCAGGTGACATGGTAGGGGATGTGGACGCCGAAGGCGCCGGCGGCGATGGCGGGCAGGACGTCGGATTTCATCGAATTGCCGGCCATGACGGCTTCGGTCGGGCCCGTGCCGTGCCGGGTGAAGACGCGGTCGTAGGTGGCTCGGTCCTTTTCCGAGACGATCTCGACTGCGGCGAAGCGGTCGCCCAGGCCGGAGGCGGCCAGCTTGCGTTCCTGGTCCAGAAGGTCGCCCTTGGTGATCAGGACCAGGCGGTACTTGTCGGACAGTTCGGCGACCACCTCGTCCACCCCGGGCAGGGTCTCGACCGGGTGGGCCAGCATTTCGCGGCCGGCGGCCAGGATCTCGCGCACCACCTCGGGCGGGGCGCCGCCGTCGCACAGCTCCATGGCGGTCTCGATCATCGACAGGGTGAAGCCCTTCACGCCATAGCCGTAGAGGCGCAGGTTGCGCTGCTCGGTCTCGGCCAAACGCGCCTCGATGGTGGCCACGTCGCCGTGATCGTCCAGCAGGTCGACGAACCGGGCGTGGGTCAGACGGAAGATCGTCTCATTGTGCCAGAGGGTGTCGTCGGCATCGAGGCCGACCGTGGTGATGGGCATGGGCGCGGGGTCCGAAAATCAGGTGCGGGGCTCTTGGCCCGAGCCTGCGGCGAAGACAAGACGGCGCGACTCTTCGTGATTTGCGCGGCGAGCGGGGTTCGGCCAAGGATCGTCATATGTTCGGTCGTCGCTTTCTGAGTGTTTCCAGCGCCTTGTCGTTAAGCTTGCTTGCGGCCGGATCGGCGTACAGCGCGCCTCAGGCGACAAGCGGGACCCGGTTCTCCGACATCGTGCAGATGGCGCCGTCGCGCGAGCGGGCGCGTATGAACCAGCGAGTGTTCGACAAGGTCTGGAGCGAGGTGCGGCGCGGCTATTATGATCCGCGCCTGCACGGCGTGGACTGGGCCGCGGCGCGGGACCGGTTCCGGCCGCAGGCCGTCGCGGCCGGCGACGACCGGGCCCTGTACCGGGTGCTGAACGAGATGCTCGACCTGCTGGACGACGGCCATGCCGGCGCCAGCCCGCCCGCGGCCGTGCGGCGTCAGGACAGCCAGTACGAGCGGCGCGCCGTCATGGGCATGACCCTGATGCGCGGCGAGAACCCGGACATCTGGACCGTGGAGCGGGTGCGTGACGGGTCTCCGGCCCAGGCGGCGGGGGTGCAGCTGGGCTGGACCCTGGACAGCGTCGACGGCCGGCCCTGGGGTCCGGATGTCGAGGTGCAGGACGGCCGGCCGGTGCGTCTGGGGCTGACCGACGAGACGGGCGGACGACGGGAAACGACCCTGACGCCGCGCCTGATGGACGGGCCGCAGCCGTTTACGGCGGACCGGTCGCGGCCCGGAGTGCTGGTGCTGACGGTGGAGCAGTTCGATCCGGGCCTGGGTCCCTGGATCGGCCGGGAGCTGAGCGGCCTCTCGCCGGACGTGGACGTGATCCTGGACCTGCGGGCCAATCCCGGCGGACGGCTGTCGGAGGCGGAGTCGGTGCTGACCTGTTTCCTGCCGTATGATCAGGCCTGGGCGACCCAGACCGGGCGGACGGGGCGGAGCGTGACCCTGACCGCATCCGGCGACTGCGGCGGGCGGCGCGCGCCTGTGCCGAACGAGGTCGCCGTCCTGGTGGATCGCGGCAGCCGCAGCGCGGCTGAGCTGACGCCGGCGGCCCTGCAGGAGGCCCGACGCGGGATAGTGGTGGGCGAAAAGACCATCGGTTCGGTCTTGATCGCCCAGGAGACGGAACTGCCGGATGGCGGGCGGCTGACCCTGAGCCGGGCGGACTTCGTCACGGCGGGCGGGGTGCGGCTGGAGAAGCACGGGGTCACCCCCGACATAGAGGCTCCCCGCACCGTGGCCCAGCGCCGCGCCGGCGAGGACCCGACCCTCGAGGCCGCCATAGCCGCGCTGAAGGCCGAGCGGGCCCAGGCCGCCGGGACAAGCGCAGGACTTTAGATCAGCAGCATTTAAAGCCGCCGGCGCCGCCGAAGCGGCGCTGTTCGTGCAGTCGGAAGAAGGCCACCTTGTCCAGCGGCGGCTGGTCCGGGTGGGTCGTCGCCGCGTGGCGGACATAGGCGTCGTAGTCTGGCTGACCGATCATAGCGCCCGCGGTCCGCTTGACGCCGCGACCCCAACGAACGGCGGCGTCGCGGCAAAGGCACAGCAGGTCCTCGGGCGACGGACTAGGTCCCGATTCAAGCCTCGATTCAGGCACGGGCGACGTCCGCCGCGTCGTCGGCCGGGGTCAGGTCGTGGCTTTCGGGATATTCCCGCACGGTCGGCCGGTTGTTGAGATAGGCCTTGCGGCAGGCCAGGACGCCATAGACGACCATGGTGACGACCACGAACAGGAAGCCTGCGGTCAGGACCGAGTTGACGTAGTCGTTGACGACGATCCGGTGCATGTCGCCGGCGCTTTTGGCGGGGGCGATCAACTCGCCGGCGCCCAGGGCCTCCTGGTATTTGCGGGCGTGGGCGAGGAAGCCGATGCGGACGTCCGGGTGGAACAGCTTCTGGAAGCCCGCCGTCAGGGTGCAGATCAGAAGCCAGACCGTGGGGACCAGGGTGACCCAGGCGAACCTCTCGCGCTTCATCTTGAACAGAACGACGGTGCCCAGGATCAGGGCCACGGCCGCCAGCATCTGGTTGGCGATGCCGAACAGGGGCCACAGACTGTTGATGCCGCCCAGGGGATCGACCACGCCGGTGTAGAGGAAATAGCCCCACAGGCCGACCGTCAGGGCGGTGGCGACGACATTGGCGCCCCACGACTTGGTCTCGCGCATCTTCGGAACGGCCACGCCCAGCAGGTCCTGGATCATGAAGCGGCAGACGCGGGTGCCGGCGTCGACCGTGGTCAGGATGAACAGGGCCTCGAACAGGATGGCGAAGTGATACCAGAAGGCCATCATGGCCTTGCCGCCTATCACGCTGGACAGGATGTGGGCCATGCCGACCGCCAGGGTCGGGGCGCCGCCCGCGCGCGACAGGATCGAATGCTCGCCCACGTCGCGGGCCAGCTGTTCCAGCTCGCCTGGGGTGATGTGGAAGCCCCACTGGGCCACGGCGGCGGCGGCGGAGGCCGCGTCCGTGCCGATGACGGCGGCCGGGCTGTTCATGGCGAAATAGACGGCCGGATCGAGCACGGTGGCGGCGATCAGGGCCATGACGGCGACGAAGCTTTCGCACAGCATGGCGCCATAGCCGATCATCGGGATTTGGCTCTCGTTCTCCAGCAGCTTGGGCGTGGTGCCCGACGAGATCAGGGCGTGGAAGCCGGAAACGGCGCCGCACGCGATGGTGATGAACAGGAAGGGGAACAGGGCGCCGGCGAAGACCGGGCCGGTGCCGTCGATGAAGGGGGTGATGGCCGGCATCTGCAAATGCGGTCGCACGATCAGTATGCCGACGGCCAGGGCCACGATCGCGCCGATCTTCAGGAAGGTCGACAGATAGTCGCGCGGCGCCAGCAGCAGCCAGACCGGAATGACCGAGGCGATGAAGCCATAGACCATCATCAGTATGGCCAGGGTCGGGCCGGTCAGGGTGAAGGCCGGGCCCCAGAAGGGATCGGCCGCGACATGGCCGCCGCCGATGATGGCCAGGATCAGCAGCACGACGCCGATGACCGAGACCTCACCTACGCGGCCCGGCCGCAGGAAGCGGGTGTACAGGCCCATGAAGATGGCGATCGGGATGGTGGCTGCGACGGTGAAGGTTCCCCACGGGCTTTCGGCCAGGGCCTTGACCACCACTAGGGCCAGAACGGCCAGGATGATGACCATGATCATCAGCACGCCGATCTGGGCGATGATGCCTGGGATATTGCCCATTTCGGTGCGGATCATGTCGCCCAGCGACTTGCCGTCACGGCGCGTGGACATGAACAGGACCATCATGTCCTGCACCGCCCCGGCCAGCACGGCGCCAACCAGGATCCACAGGACGCCGGGCAGATAGCCCATCTGGGCGGCCAGAACCGGCCCGACCAGAGGCCCCGCGCCGGCGATGGCGGCGAAGTGGTGGCCGAACAGGACGTTCCTGGGCGTCGGCACATAGTCCAGGCCGTCGTTGCGGCGCACGGCGGGCGTCGGCCGGGCGGGGTTCAGCCCCATGACCTTGCCGGCCAGATAGCGGCTGTAGAAGCGGTAGGCGATCGCATAGGTGCAGACGGCGGCGATCACCATCCAGACGGCGCTAATGCTCTCGCCCTGGTGCAGGGCGATGACGGCGAGGGACACGGCCCCCAGAATGGCGATGGCGCCGAATATCAGGGGGGTGCTGAGTTTGCCCACGACCTACTCCTACGCGACCGGCCCGACGCCGGTCGGCGATCTGTTTGCACCATAGGCCGATCAAAGGCCAATCGACTAAAGTCGTAGGCTGCAGCGGCTGAACTGATGAAACGGCGTTCGGTTTCCCGCTCTGGGCCGGCGTCGCCCGCTCCCAGATTTGGACGCACGCACCCCCGTGCATTCCGCCAAATCTATTGCTAAGCGCATCGGATGATCGCTCGCCTTCGCCCCGTCCCGTTCGACCTCGGTCCCGTCCATTTCGTCGGCATCGGCGGCATAGGCATGAGCGGCATCGCCGAGATCATGCTGAAGATTGGTTATTCGGTTCAGGGCTCTGACGCCAAGGCCAGCGCCAATACTGAACGGCTGGAGAAGCTGGGGGCCCGGATCTTCATCGGTCACGACGCGGCCCATGTCGGCGAGGGCGTTTCGGCCGTGGTCTATTCGACGGCGGTCAAGGCCGACAATCCCGAGATGAAGGCGGCGCGCGAGCGTCGCATTCCCCTGGTGCGCCGGGCCGAGATGCTGGCCGAACTGATGCGGCTGCAATTCTCCATCGCGGTCGGGGGGACGCACGGCAAGACCACGACGACCTCGATGGTCGCGGCCCTGCTGGACGCGGCCGGTCTGGACCCGACGGTGGTCAACGGCGGCATCATCAACGCCTATGGCACCAACGCCAAGGTCGGCGACGGCGACTGGATCGTGGTCGAG
>MGLN01000170.1 GCA_001796045.1 Caulobacterales bacterium RIFOXYB1_FULL_67_16
AGCGGCTGACCGTCAACTGCGCCGGCATCGCCACCGGCATGAAGACCGTCTCGCGCAAGAAGGACACCGGCGAGATAGCGGCTGACCGTCAACTGCGCCGGCATCGCCACCGGCATGAAGACCGTCTCGCGCAAGAAGGACACCGGCGAGATCAAGGCCCACGACATGGCCCAGTTCGAACGCACCGTGCGGGTCAATCTGTTCGGCACCTTCCGCGTCCTGTCGCAGTCGGCGGCGGGCATGGTGACCCTGGAGCCCATGGCGGACGGCGAGCGCGGCCTGATCGTCAACACCGCCTCGGTGGCGGCCCAGGACGGCCAGATCGGCCAGGCGGCCTATTCGGCCTCCAAGGGCGGAGTCTACGCCATGACCCTGCCGATTGCGCGGGACCTGGCCCAGGAAGGGGTGCGCTGCAACACCATCCTGCCCGGCATCATGTGGACGCCGATGATGGCCGGCATGGACCAGAAGATCCAGGACGCCCTGGCCGCCGCCATCCCCTTCCCCAGCCGACTGGGCACGCCCGCCGACTACGCCTCCCTGGTGCTGGAGCTGGCGCGCAACGTCTATATCAACGGCGAGTGCATCCGTCTGGACGGGGCCATTCGACTGGCGCCGCGCTGACATCTTTAGCGCGCTATCGCTCGCCGCGCGGCGGCTCGCTGCTTGAGCGCAGAAGGGCGCTACGCTCGCGACGCGGTCGCTCGCTGCTTGAGCGCGAAGGGGCTCCGGCCGTGATCAAAGGCGGTCTCTCGGCCTCAAGCAGCACGAAGTGCGATAGGCCGAAAAAAAGGGGTTGCGGTCCGCCGCAACCCTCCGCTATACGCCCCCTCCTCGACGGGGCGCACACTTAGCGCCTTACGGATTGCGGGCGTAGCTCAGGGGTAGAGCACAACCTTGCCAAGGTTGGGGTCGGGCGTTCGAATCGCCTCGCCCGCTCCATGTCGGGATGCAAAATCAGGGGCCTGTCGTTCTCGGCAGGCCCCGATTTTTTGCCTGAAACCCAACGATGTCTCAGAGCAGGGCGGCCGCCAGCGTCAGGGCGCCGAGGCCCAGAGACAAGGGTAGCCGCAGCCCCAGCCAACCCTCGGGCGTCAGGCCCAGGGCCTTCAGCCGGACATCGACCAGGACGCTGAGGGCGATGAAGCCGCCCAGCAGGCCCAGCGACAGTCGAAGATCGCTCTCGCCCGCCGCGAGGGGCCAGGCCGCAGCCAGGGCCAGCAACGACGGAAGCACCGCCACGCCCCAGACCCAGGCGGGGGCCCTGCCGTGCGCGGCCGCCGCCAGGCCCCACCAGACCCCGCCCAGGAAGCTGAAGATCAGGGCGGCGTAACCAAAGGCCAGGCCCAGGGCCAGGGGGCGCAGTTCGGCCCCGCCGCCGACCAGCAGGGCGACCGCCGCCGCCTGGGGCAGCAGGCCCGAGAAGCCCAGCAGGCGGGCGAGGGAGGGAAGGCGGGCGGGGGCGTTCGTGTCCATCTCGATCCGGCGTCTGTGCGGGGAGGCAAATCCGATCCCCGGCGCCGGTTCGTATATCACGATCACCGCGCGCCGCGCCCTCCGGAAGCTCTCCTCCCTGATGATCCGACGTTCAGCCCGCCCCGCGCCCTGTTCTGAACCAAGCCGATGAGCCGGCTGGTCGTCTGGCACGACGGGGCCTGTCCCCTGTGCCGCCGCGAGATCGCCCTGATGCGACGGCTGGATCGCCGCGGCGCCATCGAATTCGTCGATGTGGCGGGCGACGGGGATGCCGTCTGCCCGCTGGATCGCGAAACCTTGCTGGCCCGGTTTCATGCGCGCGAGGATGGGCGGATCCTGTCGGGGGCGGCGGCCTTTGCGGCCATGTGGCGGGCCATTCCCCTGTTGCGGCCCCTGGGCCTCGCGGCGCGGTCGCCGATTGTGCTGGCGGGGCTGGAGGCGGCTTATCGCCTGTTTCTGAAGGTGCGGCCCCGGCTTCAGGCCCTGGCGCGAAGGGCGGGTTGAGCCATGGCTGTTCTGAGACTGGTGCTGGGCGATCAGCTGTCGGACAGGCTGACCGCCCTGGAGGGGCTGGATCCCGCCGCCGATACGGTGCTGATGGCCGAGGTGCGCGACGAGGCGACCTATGTCCGCCATCACAAGCAGAAGATCGCCCTGGTCTTCGCCGCCATGCGGAACCACGCCGAACGGCTGAGGGCCCGGGGCGTGCGGGTGCGCTATGTGGCGATCGACGATCCGGACAACAGCGGCTCCATCACGGGCGAACTGGCGCGGGCCCTGGATGCGGGCGTCTACGACCGGGCCGTCCT
Organism: Caulobacterales bacterium RIFOXYB1_FULL_67_16; assembly: GCA_001796045.1. Classification (GTDB taxonomy): domain Bacteria; phylum Pseudomonadota; class Alphaproteobacteria; order Caulobacterales; family Caulobacteraceae; genus Brevundimonas. The sequence goes on from MGLN01000170.1 coordinate 2,286, forward strand.
GACCGAATGCGGGGAATGGCGCCTGGCCGAACATCTGGCGGCCTTCGCCGAAGGGGCGGGCCTGCCGGTGGAGATCCGCGAGGACCGGCGGTTCCTGTGCTCACACGACCGGTTCCGACGCTGGGCCTCGGGCAAGTCGCAGCTGCGGATGGAGTTCTTCTATCGCGAGATGCGCCGCGCGACCGGTCTGCTGATGGACGGCGATCAGCCGGAGGGCGGGCGCTGGAACTATGACGCCGAGAACCGCAAGAAGTTGCCGCGCGGGGTTAGGCCGCCCAAACGCCTGCGCATCACGCCCAACGCGATAACACAGGGGGCCATGGCGGACGTCGCCTGCCTGTTTCCCGATCATTTCGGCGCCCTGCACGACTTCGGCTGGCCGACGACGGCGGAGGAGGCCGAGACGGTTCTGGAGGATTTCCTGGCGAACATCCTGCCCGGCTTCGGCGACTGGCAGGACGCCATGGCGGAGGATCAGCCGTGGATGTGGCACGGGCTGATCTCAACGTCGTTGAACCTGGGCCTGCTCGATCCGATGGACGTCTGCCGCCGGGCCGAGGCGGTCTATCGCGCCGGACGGGCGCCTTTGAATGCGGCGGAGGGCTTCATCCGCCAGATCCTGGGCTGGCGGGAGTTCGTGCGCGGAATCTACTGGCTGAAGGCGCCGGAATATCGAGCAAGGAACTTCCTGGGCGCGGACCGGACTCTGCCCTGGTTCTACTGGTCGGGCGAAACCGACATGGCCTGCGTGGCCGATGTGGTGAAGACGACGCGTGACAAGGCCTATGCCCATCATATCCAGCGGCTGATGGTGACGGGCAACCTGGCCCTGCTGCTGGGCGTGCATCCGGATGCGCTCGACGACTGGTATATGGCCGTCTACGCCGACGCCTATGAGTGGGTGGAGATGCCCAATACGCGGGGCATGGCCCTGTTCGCGGACGGCGGGATCGTGGGGTCGAAGCCCTATGCGGCGTCGGGGGCCTATATCGACCGGATGAGCGACTACTGCGGCGGCTGCCGCTATGACGTGAAGAGCAAGAGCGGCGACGCGGCCTGCCCGTTCAACCGGCTGTACTGGGGCTTTCTGGAACGCAATCGGGGGCGGCTGAGGGACAATGTGCGGCTGGCCATGCCCTATCGGACCCTGGACGGGTTCGGCGAGGCGAAACGGGCGGCCCTGGCGGCCGAGGCTGAGGCCTGCCGCACCCTGTTGGGCGCGACGCCCAGGGATTGAAGGCGAGCCTGACTGGAACCTCGACTGGAACCTCGACTGGGGCTGCGGGATTTGCTTGGCTGTTTCGCCGTCCGAGCCAGAGAGGTCGCTCCATGATCGCCCGTCGTCGCCCTGCGTCCGTTATCGCCGTCCGTCTGCTGACCGCCGCCGTCGCGGCCTCGGCCCTGTCGGCCTGCGCCTACAACGAGGCGCTTGGCCGCAACCAGCTGCTGCTGGTCGACAACGCCGCTCTGGCCCAGCAGTCGACCGCCGCCTGGCGCGAGGCGATCAGCAAGCCGGGCGTTCAGACCTCGGGCGCACAGGTCGAGCGGATCCGCCGCGTCGGGAACCGTCTGGTCCAGGCGGCGGGCCTCAGCGGCCGGACCTGGGACTACGCCGTGTTCAGCGAGAAGAGCCCCAACGCCTTCGTCCTGCCGTCGGGCCAGATCGGGGTGACCGACAGCCTGCTGGCCCTGGTCCAGAACGATGACCAGCTGGCGACTGTCATCGGCCACGAGATCGGCCATGTCGTCGCCAACCACGCCGCCGAGCGGGCCTCCAGCCAGGCCGCCGCCTCCATCGGACTGGCGGCCGTCGGCGGCGCGGCAGGGCGTTACGGCGACGCGGTCAACGCCTATGGCGGCCTGGCGGCCCAATACGGACTGCTGCTGCCCTATTCACGGCGCGACGAACTGGAGGCCGACCGGCTGGGCGTAGACTATATGCAGGCCGCCGGTTTCCGCCCGTCCCAGGCCGTGGCCCTTTGGCGGCTGATGGCGGCCCAGCGTCAGGCCAGCATCCCGCAGTTCGCCTCGACCCACCCGTCGGACGCGACGCGGATCGACCTGCTGCAGCAGTACATCGCCAGCCGCGGCTGGAGCTGATCAGACCTTGATGTCGAGATAGGTGCCGGGCCGCATGATGCGGGTCGGCTGGTCGCCGGCGGCCGGGACGGAGGCGGCCGGTCGAGCGGCGGCGACGGTCGGGGCGGGCGCGACGGGCGTAGCCTGAACGGGGCTGGTCTGGACCTGGTTCAGGGCGGCGCGGAAGAAGGCGGCCTGTGCGTTGCGCGCCGACGAGGTCTCGCCGCCGGGGGTCGGCAAGGTCTGGGGCAAACCTGGGCGAATCGCGCTCATAGCCAACCGTTAACGCATCGCGAGCCGACAATCGTTAACAAGATCTCAGGAAAGAGGGTTAATCCGGGCTTAACGGCTATTTTTTCGACGGCAGGGGCCGAGCGGGCGCCTGCATCGAGGCGACCAGCCGCTCGATGTCGGCGTCGTTCAGCAGGGGTCCGGACTGTTTGGCGGTGATCCGGCCCATGGCGTCGACGGCGAAGGTCTCGGGCACGCCGGAGATGCCCAGGTCCAGACCGGCCCGACCCTCGCGGTCCACCAGAACCATCGCATAGGGATCGCCCAGCTCGTCCAGGAAGGCGCGGGTGGCGACGGGCTCGTCCTTGTAGGCCACCCCGACGACGGCGATCCCGCGCGCCTTCAGCGCCAGCAGCTTGGGGTGTTCGATCCGGCAGGGGGCGCACCAGGAGGCGAAGACATTCACCAGCATGGGCCGCCTCACCCCGGCGGTCTTGAGGTCCAGCTGACCCGGCCCGGCCGTGTCGCCGGTCAGCATGGGCAGGACGGTTTCGGGGATCGGCTGACCGACCAGGGCGTCGGGCTTGAAGGCGGGATCGCGCTTCAGCGACCAGCCGATGAAGAGGGCCGCCAGGGCCGACAGGACCACCAGGGGCAGGAAGGCCAGCCAGCGGTTCATGCCTCGGGCCCTATCGTGCTTCGCACTACTTGAGGGCGCGGGAAGACTGCCGCGTCTGATGTTGCGCTCTGGTCTTTTTCCAGACGCTCGAGTTCCCGCTTCCATTTGCGAGAGGCGACGACGGCGCGGGCCGTCAGGGCGGCCAGGACCAGGGCGCTGACGCCCCAGGCGGGCCAGACGAAGGCGGCGTATGGGCTCATGTCGAGGTCGAGCATCTTAGGCCTCCAGGACCTGGCGCGCGCGCAGGGTCAGGACGCGGCGGCGGCGGATCTCGGTGCGGATCGCCGTCAGCCACAGGGCCAGAAACAGCACGCCATAG
>MGLN01000171.1:0-796 GCA_001796045.1 Caulobacterales bacterium RIFOXYB1_FULL_67_16
AGCAGGAAGGCGGACAGCAGATCCTCGAACGTATAGCGCCGGTCGTGGATGCGGGTCTCGGTGAAGGCGGCGCTGGCGGCGAAGGTCTTGAACGACTGGATGAAGCGCGTGTCCGCCGGATCGTCCACATAGGCGTCTATGGCCCAGGGCCCGGCCTCGACCACCCGCTCAGGGCGACCGCCGTCTTCGGCCGGGTGAAACTGGAAGCTGAGGGCCGAGCGGAAGGTGGAGACGCCGCCCGACCCGTCCACCGTGAAACGGACCAGCTCGGCGCCGGTCGCAGGATCGGCCAGGGCCACGACCGAATTGGTCGTGCCGAAGTCTATGCCGATCGTGATCGGCTGCGGCGTGGTCATGACCCGGCTCCTCGAAGGGCGGGCTTCCTACAGTGTCCCGGCGGATTAGGAAACGCCGGATAGGGCCTTACCGGCGGTTCGTCGCCTCGGCGTGTCGCGCCAGCAAGGCCTCGGCCTGGCCCAGGTGCAGACGTTCGACCATGGCGCCCCCCACCCGGATCGCGCCTCGCCCCTCGGCTTCCGGCGCGGCGAAGGCCGCCACCACCGCCTGCGCCGCCTGGACCTCAGCCTCGGACGGGGCGAAGGCGGCGTTGGCGGCGGCGATCTGGGACGGGTGGATCAGGCTCTTGCCGTCAAAGCCGTACAGCCGGCCCTGCGCCGCCTCGGCCGCCAGGCCGTCGACGTCCTCGATCCGGTTGAACACCCCGTCGATGGCCAGCAGTCCGTGCGCCCGCGCCGCGACCACCAGGGCCGCCAGCCAGGGCTTGAACGGTTCGCGA
>MGLN01000171.1:804-896 GCA_001796045.1 Caulobacterales bacterium RIFOXYB1_FULL_67_16
CGCGCCCGTCCTCAGGGCCTTGGCCAGGTCGTTGACCCCCAGCATCAGCCCCTGAAGCCCCCCGCCCGCCGCCGCAATCTCGCTCAGGGCGA
>MGLN01000171.1:1053-5143 GCA_001796045.1 Caulobacterales bacterium RIFOXYB1_FULL_67_16
ATGACCGGCGAAACGGTCCCGAAAACGGGGCGACCAGTCGATATCGAAGCCGACATTGGCGGGGCGGAAGGGCGCCACTTCGGCCCCCTGCGCCTCAAGCCAGGACGTCCAGGCCCCGTCCGAGCCCAGACGCGGCCAGCTGGCGCCGCCCAGGGCCAGGACCACTGCGTCCGGCCGTTCCAGCCGCAGCCCCTTGGGGGTCTCAAACGTCAGGGCCTCGTCCCGCCAGCCGGCCCAGCGGGACCGGGTGCGGATTTCCACCCCCAGCCCCTCCAGCCGCGCCAGCCAGGCCCGCAGCAAGGGCGACGCCTTCATCGCGCGGGGAAAGACGCGGCCGCTGCTGCCCACGAAGGTCGGCTGGGCCAGACCTTCTACCCAGGCCGTCAGATCGGCGGGGGTGAAGGCGTCGATCCAGCGCGAGATCGCCCCCTGGGCCGGGCCATAGCGGGTCAGGAACCGATCCGACGGTTCCGAATGGGTCAGGTTCAGCCCGCCGCGCCCGGCCATCAGAAACTTGCGGGCCACCGAAGGCATGCGGTCGTGGACGACGACGGCCAGGCCGGCCTGGGCCAGGCGTTCGGCCGCCATGAGGCCGGCGGGGCCGGCGCCGATGACATGGACCTGTCGAACAGAGGGCTTCATCGGGTCGCTTTGCCCGGTTGCGGCGACGCTGGCTATAGGGGCGCGGGTCGCTATGTTCGCACGATGAGCGTCGCCTTCACCCGAGAAGAAGATCTGGAAGCCACCGCCGCCGACCTGGCGGACCGCCCGATCTCGCCCCATCCCAATCTGGTCACCCCCGAGGGCCTGGCCCAAATCGAGGCCGAACTGGCCGCCGCCCGCGCCGCCTATTCGGCCGCCCAGCTCAAGGGGTCGATCGAGAGCGACCGCACCGCCATGGCCCGGGCCACGCTGGATCTGCGCTACTGGTCGGCCCGCCGCGCCTCGGCCCAGTTGACGGCGCCGACGCCGGACGAGGGCCGGGTGCGGTTCGGCGGCTCCGTCTCCATCGAACGGGAGGACGGCCGGGTCCAGACCTGGCGGATCGTCGGCGAGGACGAGGCGGACCCGGCCAAGGGCACGGTCAGCCATGTGTCGCCCCTCGCCCGCGCCCTGTTGGGAAAAAGGATGGGCGAGGAGGCCGTGGTGGCCGGCCAGTCGGTGGAGATCACCGCCGTCGACTGACCCCGATCAGTGGGTCTTGTCGTTCGTGTCGCCCAGGATTTCGCGCATCATCTCCAAGATCAGCTTCTGATTCCGGAGGGGCAGGCGCGGCGCGAGCCGGGCGATCTCGAGGCTTTGCTTGGTCGGTTTCTGCTCGTGATCGAAACCGGGCGTCTCTTCTTCGCCCAGGCCCGGCTGGGCCTCCTTGAGCCCTTGGAAGAAGAAGGGGATCTCGACCTTCATGAATTCGGCCATCTCGAACAGTTTCGAGGCGGAGACCCGGTTCGTGCCCTTCTCGTACTTCTGCACCTGCTGGAAGCTGACGCCGACGGCGCGGGCCAGGGCGGTCTGGGTCAGACCCAGGTCGAGGCGCTTTTCCTGGACGCGGCGGCCGACATGGCGATCGACGGGATGGGGTTCTTCGGTCCTGCCTCGCGTCATGGCCTTGCCTGCCCCCAAGATCACCGTTCGATTCGGCGAATCCTAAAGCGAGAGATCGAGGGCCACAAGCCGACCCCCCCGGCCGCCAGAAGACCGATCCAAAACAGGCTGTCGCCCAGCCGTCCGTAAGGCGTCACGGCGGTCGGGCGCGGCAGGGGGGCGTCGATCACCCCCCTGACGCCGGGGTCCAGCCGCTCGCCGTCGACGATCCTGCCCCAGGGGTCGATCATGGCTGAAATCCCGGTGGGCGTGGCCCGGGCGATGGGCAGGCCGGTTTCGATGGCGCGATAGCTGGCCAGGTTCAGGTGCTGGCGCGGGCCGGAGGTGGCCCCGAACCAGGCGTCGTTGGAGGCGTTGACGATCCAGTCCGGACGGCCGGTCGAGCCGGGCGTGAAGCCCGGATAGAGGCTTTCGTAGCAGATCAGCACCTGGGCCGGAGGCGCGCCTGGAACCTGGATCGGCGCCGGGGTCGGCCCGGCCGAGAAGTCGCTGGGCATATGGACGAGGCTTCGCAGGCCGACGGCGGTCATGATCGAGCCCAGCGGCAGATATTCCCCGAAGGGCACCAGCCGGTGCTTGTCGTAGACTGCGGCGATCCGCAGGCCCGGACCCCCCTCGTCCGCCAGGGCGAACAGGCTGTTGTAGTAGCGGGCGCCGTCAGGGGCGGTCGGATCGGCCTCGCCCCGCGCCAGGCCCATCAGCAGGGTCTGACCCGGTTTCAGGGCGCCGGCCATGGCCGTGGCGTCCGCCGAGGCGAAGACCTCGTTGGCCGAAGCCGGCAAGGCGCCCTCGGGCCAGACCACCACGTCAGGGGTGCGGGCGGCCGGCTGCCCCGTCAGGGCGACATAGCGGTCGACGATGGAGCGATAGGCCTCGGGCGACCATTTGGTCTCCTGTTTCACATCGGCCTGGACCAGGCGAACCACCGTGTCGGTGAACCGCAACTCGGCCTGGGCCAGCCGCACGGCGCCGAAGAGGCCGACGGCGGCCAGAACCAGAAGGCCCGACCCTGCCGAGATCAGGCGGCCGCGCGCCGCGCCGGGTCCGATCAGGGGCGCCAGGGCGGCGGTCGAGGCCACTGTGATCAGACTCAATCCATAGACCCCGACCACCGAGGCGAACTGGGACATGCCGCCCCCTGCCCGCCAGGTCGCGCCCGCCGGGTTCCAGGGAAAGCCGGTCAGCACATGGCCGCGCAGCCACTCGGCGGCGCAGAACAGGGCGGCGAACAACAGGACCCGGACCACGCCGATCGGGGCGAACCGACGATAGAGGGCGCAGGCGACGCCCCAGAACAGGCCGATGCCGGCCGGGAGCAGGCTGGCGGCGAAGGGCGCCATCCAGGCCTGTTCCGGATTGACGAAAAAGGCCTCGGCCACCCACCAGCAGCCGATGAAGAAATAGGCGAAGCCCGCCAGCCACCCCATCCAGAAGGCGCCGCGCGGGGCGTCCGATCGCTCCGACAGGATCATCAGCAGCGGATAGCCCAGGAGGCCGACCAGCGCCCCGAACGGCGGATGGGCCAGGGCCGTCCCCGCCCCGGCCAGCAAGGCCAGACCGATGCGGATCAGACGCCAGGTCCAGGCGCGACGTTTCTCAGGGAGGGCGCGAACGCGGGCGGCGAAACGATCGAGCGCGGCGTCGGGAAACATCGGGTCAGTCCTGCCCATCTACGGAGACATCGGCGGCATAGGGGTCAGCGACGCCCAGTTCGGCCAGGATCTCGCGCTCCTCGGCCTCCATCTCCTCGGCCTCGGCGTCGTCCTCGTGATCGCGGCCCAACAGGTGAAGCACGCCATGGACGACCAGATGGCTCAGATGGTCCGGCAGGCTCTTGCCCTGGGCTTCGGCCTCGGTCGCGCAAACGCCGTAGGCCAGGACGATGTCGCCCAGATGGGGCGCGGCGTTCTCGGGCGCGGGAAAGGACAGGACGTTGGTCGGCTTGTCCCTGTTCCGGAACCGGGCGTTCAGCGCCCGCACCGCCTCGTCGTCGGTCAGCAGGACGACGACATCGCCCGCCACGGCGCCCAGGGCCGCCGCTGCGGCCCGTTCCGCCACGGCTGCGACCTCCGGCAGGGCGGCGGTCCAGGCCTCGGCCTCGATTTCGATGTCGATCATTCGGCGTCTTCAAGGTCCGGGGTCGGACGGGACCGGGCGGCGTCGGCGTCATAGGCGCGCACGATCCGCTCGACCATGGCGTGGCGCACCACGTCCTCGGCCGCGAACCTCAGGATGCCGACGCCCTGGACCCCGTCCAGAATCCGCAAGGCATGGGCCAGGCCGGAATCGCGGGGGTTCAGCAGGTCGATCTGGGACGGGTCGCCCGTCACCACCATCCGCGCCCCCTCGCCGAGACGCGTCAGAACCATCTTCATCTGCAGACGCGAGGTGTTCTGGGCCTCGTCGACGATGACGAAGGCGTGGCTGAGGGTGCGGCCGCGCATGAAGGCGATGGGGGCGGCCTCGATCTCGCCCTTGTCGCGGC
>MGLN01000172.1:0-2401 GCA_001796045.1 Caulobacterales bacterium RIFOXYB1_FULL_67_16
GGCCGTCTTCGCGGCCGCCGCCCGAGGCGGTGGCCTGGGCGCGGTACAGAACTTCCATGGCGGTCTCCTGTGTTGGGAAGGCTTCAGATGGGGGCTGATCGGGAGAGGGAAAGGGGGCGTTGCATCGACGCCCTAGCCTTTCGGGGCCGACGCGGGCTAAAGCACCAATTCGGGGCGCGTCGTCGGAGTAGGCCGTGAAGATTGCCGAACGCTGGTTCGTATGGGCGGGCATGGTTCTGCTGGGCGGCATCGCCCTGGCGGGGCTGGTCGTCGCCGTCTATGCGGCGTGGCTGTTCCACGACCTGCCGGACGCGTCCGAGCTGGCCGATTACCGGCCGCCGACCGCGACGCGGGTCTATGCCGGCGACGGGACCCTGATCGGCGAGTTCTCGGACGAGCGGCGGATCTATGTCTCCTACGACCAGATTCCGGCGACCGTGGTGCAGGCCTTCCTGGCCGCCGAGGACCGCAACTTCTTCCAGCACGGCGGGATCGACGTGGGCGGCATCGGCCGGGCGTCGCTGAAGAATGTCGTCAATCTGGTGCAGGGCCGACGGCTGGAGGGCGGATCGACCATCACCCAGCAGGTGGCCAAGAACGTCCTGCTGACCAACGAATCGAGCCTGAACCGCAAGCTGAAGGAAGCCATCCTGGCCAATCGCCTGGAGGCGACCTTGTCCAAGGAGCAGATCCTCAACCTGTATCTGAACGAGATTTTCCTGGGCTATCGCTCGTTCGGCATCGCCTCGGCCGCCTATAACTATTTCGGCAAGTCGCTGGCGCAGCTGACGCCGGACGAGGCCGCCTTCCTGGCCTCCCTGCCCAAGGGGCCGAACAATTATCACCCCAAGCGCCACCCCGGGGCGGCCAAGGGCCGGCGGGACTGGGTGCTGGGGGAGATGGAGCAGAACGGCTGGCTGACCGAGGCCCAGCTGATCGAGGCGCGGGCCCGGCCCCTGGTCACGCGCGACGCGCCGCAACGCTCGGAATACAAGGACGCCGACTTCTTCGTGGAAGAGGCGCGCCGCCAGGCGGCGGCCAATCCCGACTTCGGCGCCCAGCTGCGCGCCGGCGGCTTCTATATGCGCACCACCCTGGACCCGACCCTGCAAACGGCGGCGCGTCAGGCCCTGATGCAGGGGCTGGAGAACTATGACCGGCGCCACGGCTGGCGCGGCGGCTGGGGCGTGACCGACTTCGCCGAGGGTTGGCAGGCTGCGGCCCTGAAGGAACAGGCGCCCCCCGAGCGCCGCAGCTGGCAGGCCGCCGCCATCGAGAGCGTCAGCGGCAATACGGTGCGCATCCGCACGGCCAAGGATGACGAGAGCGGAACCCTGATCGCGGCCGACGCGGCCTGGGCCAACGCCAACCGGCAGCTGCGTCGCGGCGAGCTGATTTTCGTCGAGAAGAAGAACGGTCAGTTCGCGCTGAAACAGGTGCCGCGCGTCAACGGCGCCCTGGTGGCGATCGAGCCCCAGTCGGGCCGGGTCCTGGCCATGGTGGGCGGCTATTCCTTCGCCCTGTCCAGCTTCAACCGCGCCACCCAGGCCAAGCGTCAGCCGGGCTCGGCCTTCAAACCCTTCGTCTACGCCACCGCCCTGGAGGGGGATTTCACCCCGGCTTCGATCGTGCTGGACGCCCCGATCAGCTTCGCCGGCGGACCGAACGGCCAGCGCTGGTCGCCCGAGAACTACAGCCGCGAATACTACGGGCCCCAGACCCTGCGGCGCGGGCTGGAGCTGTCGCGCAACGTGATGACCGTGCGTCTGGCCGATGCGGTCGGGATGAAGAAGATCGTCGACCAGGCCGACCGGATGGGGATCCCCGGCCTGGCGCCGAACCTGTCGGTGTCGCTGGGCGCGGGCGAGGTGACCCCGCTGCAGATCACGGCCGCCTATTCCGCCTTCGCCAACGGGGGGCGGCGGATCAGCCCCTATCTGATCGACTATGTGCAGGATCGGGACGGGGAGACCATCTTCCGGGCCGACAGCCGCAGCTGCCGCGAATGCGGCCGGGGCTTCTCGGGGCAGGAATCGCCGCGTCTGCAGCCGCGCGGAACCCAGGTGATCGACCCGATCACCGCCTATCAGATGAGTTCGATGCTGGAGGGCGTGGTCCAGCGCGGCACCGCCGCCAGCGCCCGAGGCCTTGGCCGCTGGGTGGCGGGCAAGACCGGCACGACCAACGAATACCGCTCGGCCTGGTTCGTCGGCTTCACCAGCGACATCGTGGTAGGGGTCTTCATCGGTTTCGACGACAACCGGTCGCTGGGTTCGGGCGAGACGGGCACGACGGCGGCGGTGCCTGTGTTCATCGACTTCATGCAGACGGCGCTGAAGGAGCGGCCCGCCCGCGCCTTCGTCCGACCCAAGAACGCGATTTTCCGCAATGTGAACGGGAT
>MGLN01000172.1:2414-7081 GCA_001796045.1 Caulobacterales bacterium RIFOXYB1_FULL_67_16
CCGCCCGCCGCCGCGCCGCCGCCCCCGAAGAAGGCGCCGGCCGAGGACTTGAGCGGACTGTATTGAGGCTCTAGGTAGGCCCTCCGAACGGCGCGTCCTCGTGGCGCGCCGTTCTTCATTCTTGTCGCCCTATCGTGGAGCCTGCGGGCTCCACTACTTGAGGGCTTGTGTCGCTGGAGATTGCGATGAGACCGGATGTCGAGGCCATGAAGGCCGACATCGAGCAGAGCGTCGCTCTGCTCAGGAGGCGTCTTTGACTGGGACGTCGCCGTCAGAAAGCTCGATGAGCTGAACGCCCGGGTCGAAGACCCGACCTTGTGGGACAAGCCGGACGAGGCCCAGGCCGTCAGCCGCGAACGCTCGCAGCTGGAGGCCAAGATCAACACCGTCAAGGCGATGGAGCAGGATCTCGAAGACGGGGTCATGCTGGCCGAGATGGCCGATGAGGAAGGCGACGAGGGTGCGCTGGAAGACGCACGCGCCTCGCTGCGGGCCATCAAGGAACGCGCCGCCCGGGCCGAACTGGAAGCCCTGCTGTCCGGCGAGGCCGACGGCAACGACGCCTATCTGGAAGTGAACTCCGGCGCCGGCGGCACCGAGTCGAACGACTGGGCCGGCATGCTGCTGCGGATGTACACCCGCTGGGCCAAGGCCCACGGCTACGAGGTCACGATCGAGGCCGAGGAAGAGGGCGAGCAGGCCGGGGTCAAGTCGGCCACCGTCCTGATCAGCGGTCCCAACGCCTATGGCTGGCTGAAGTCGGAATCGGGCGTTCACCGTCTGGTGCGCATCAGCCCCTATGACGCGGCGGCCAAGCGGCACACCAGCTTCGCCTCGATCGGTGTGTCGCCCGTGGTGGACGACACGATCGAGATCGACATCAATCCGTCCGACGTGCGGACCGACACCTATCGCGCCTCGGGGGCCGGCGGTCAGCACATCAACAAGACCGATTCGGCGGTGCGTCTGACGCATATTCCGACCAATACGGTCGTGTCCTGCCAGACCGGCCGCTCGCAGCACCAGAACCGCGATCAGGCGTGGAAGATGCTGCGGGCGCGTCTGTACGAGCTGGAGCTGCAGAAGCGCGAGGCCGCGGCCCAGGCGCTGAACGACGCCAAGACGGAGATCGGCTGGGGTCACCAGATCCGGTCCTATGTGCTGCAGCCGTACCAGATGGTGAAGGACCTGCGGACCGAGGTCGAGACCTCGGACACCCAGGGGGTGCTGGACGGGGATCTGGACGCCTTCATGGGCGCGGCTCTGGCGGCGCGGGTCGGAGCGACGCGCGGTTCGAACGCCGACGCCTGATTTGGTCGGTCAGGAGCGAGAAAGGCGGCCCGGAGCGATCCGGGCCGCCTTTTTCTTTGGGGCTCCGTCGGGCGCCGCTTCTCGAACTGGGAGGCGGCGCGACGGGATCAGGCCTCGACGGACTTGGCGGGCTCGGCCGGCTTGGGCGCTTCGGCGGCGGGCGCCGGGGTGGGCGTCGAAGCCACGACGGCCGGGGGCGTCGAGGTCTGGGGCGCGACGGGGGTCACGGGCGCGGGGGCCGGGGCCTGACGCTGGCCCTGGGCGACGCGGCCCTGGAAGAAGGCGCCGACGTCGATCGACAGCTGTTCGGCGGTGATGTCGCCGTCCACATAGGCGGTGGCGACCAGCTTGACCTGCTTGCCCTGGACGCCGCCGACGATACGGCCGCGCACCTCGATATAGTCGGCCTGGACATTGCCCTCGACCGCGCCGGTCTCGCCCACGATCAGACGGCCGACGCGGACGTCGCCCTTGACCTGGCCGTCGATCTGGAGATCGCCGCCGCCCGAGACATTGCCTTCGAAGGTCAGGTCGGACGACAGGGTCGACAGGCCGCGGCCGGTCGGGACGACCGAGGGCGCCGGCGACGGCGCCGCGCCGGCGCGCGGGGCCGCCGGAATGTCCGGCAGCGGCGGAATCGCCGGCGCGTTCGGACGCGGCGAAGGTGCGGGGGCGGGTTTGCTAGTCTTGTTGAACAATTTGGTCTCCTGCTCTGAGGAAGCGTGCGGGATTCTGAGGCCGGCCGTTCAGCCAGACTTCGTAATGGAGGTGGACGCCGGTCGAGCGACCGGTGGTGCCCATGGCGCCGATGCGCTGGCCGAGCGCCACCGACTGGCCGGGCTTGACCCCCAGGATGTTGAGATGGGCGTAGCGCGTCTTGAAACCGCGCCCATGGTCTAGCTCAACAGTATTGCCATAGCCTGAACGGACGCCCGCGAAGGAGACCACGCCGGGCGCGGTGGCGTAGATGGGGGTGTTCAGCGGAGCGGCGAAGTCCTGGCCCTGATGGATGGCGGGCCGCCCGTTGAAGGGGTCGAAGCGGACGCCGAAGCCGGAGGTGGTGCGGGCCTGGGTCGGGCGTTTGAACGGCATGCCCGCCGCAGCGTCGGTCAGGACGCGCATTTCGTTCAGATTGGTCGCGGCGTGGCGGATGCGGACGGCGAAGGGCTCGTCGACGTCGAGGATGGCCGCCAGGGCGCGGGGATCGCGCGCCTCGACCAGGGGACCGCCCAGAGGACCGGAGGCGGCGACATAGGCGGACGGGTTCAGGCCCGCCAGACGGAAGGCCAGGCGCAGGCGTTCGGCCCGGGTCTGGGCGAAGTCCTCGGCCCGGTCCAGCAGCCGCTCCTGATCCAGGCGCACGGCCATGATCCGCTGGATCGGCGGGGCGTCGGCAGGGATGGGGCGGGGGGCCAGGGCCTGGGCCGCGCCGTCCACGCCCTTGAAGGCGTCCATCACCGTGGTCAGGGCGGCGTGGCGCCGCTCGATCATGACGGCGGTCTGTTCCAGCGAGCCGTTGGTCGCCGACATGCGGGCGACGGCGCTCTCCAGCCTGGCCTGAAGATCGGCGTTGAGCCGTTCGGAGGCGGCGCGGGCGCGGATCACCTCGGCGTCGGCCTTGTGCCGGGCGATCAGGTCGAACAGGAAAGCCCCCGAGGCCATCAGCGACCAGCCCAGGGCGGCGACGAGGGCGAGGGCCATGAGGACCTGGCGCTTCGGCGTCAGGGCGTAGGCGCGGATGTCGTCATGGCTGCGGAGATAGACGTAGCGGACCGGCAAAAAACGTTCGTGCCAGGACAGTTCCTGCGATTGTTCTTGCACCGTCATAAGCAACGCCCCCACGTCGAGGAGAGGTTTATCCGGTGCAACGATGACACGGGCAAGACTGTTTAGCGCCCGTTAACCACGATTTGACCCGTTTTGAGGCGTCATCACGCGATTGTTGATTGAGACTCGCTTCCAGGGGGAATTCGCGAATCGGCATTTCAACCGGCTTGCGAGCGGCGGGTGCGGATCGACGTCAGCCCAGGGCGCGGGCGGCTTCCAGGACGGCGGGGGCGTGGTCGGCGACCTTTACATTGCGCCAGGCGCGGGCGATCCGGCCCTCGGCGTCGATCAGGAAGGTGGCGCGCTCGATGCCCATATATTCGCGGCCGTAGAGCTGTTTCTGCACCCAGACGCCCCAGGCCTCGCACTCGGCGCCGTCCTCGTCAGAGGCCAGGACGACGGCGAGGTCGTACTTGGCCTTGAACTTGTCGTGCTTCTTCACCGTGTCCTTGGACACGCCGATGACCGGGCAGCCCAGGGCGGCGAAGTCGGCGGCCAGGGCGGTAAAGTCCTGGGCCTCGCGGGTGCAGCCGGTGGTGTCGTCCTTCGGGTAGAAATAGACGACGGCGGGCTTGCCCTTCAGGGCGGCGAGGGAGATCCGGCCGCCGCCGTCGGTCGGCAGGTCGAGGGCGGGGGCGGGCTGGCCTTCGGTCGCGGGCATTTCATACTCCGATTGGGTCCGGCCAAGGCCGGGGGCTGTTCTGTCGCGCGACAATACGTCGGATCCGGCGCAGCGGACGCCGGCCCGGCGAAGCTTGCAGAGGCCGGGGCCCCAGCTTCGCCGGGATGAGCGGGATCAGATCGGGCGGACCAGCACGATCTTCTTCTTGCCGGCCGCCAGCTTGATCACGCCGTCCTTGAGGTCGGCCTCGGTCAGCAGTTGCGCGCCGTCGGCCACGGCGGCGTCGTTCAGGCGCAGGCCGCCGCCCTGGGCGAGACGACGGGCCTCGCCGTTGGAGGCGGTCAGGCCGGCCTTGGTCACGACGGCGGCGATCATGGCGCCGTAAACCTCGCCCGCCGGCAGTTCGACGGTCGGCAGGTCGGCGGACAGCTGGCCCTTCTCGAAGGCGCTTTCGGCGGCGGCGCGGGCGGTGGCGGCGGCCTCGGCGCCGTGCAGCAGGGCGGTGGCGGCGTCGGCGAGGGCCTTCTTGGCCTCGTTGATGGCGGCGCCCTCCAGGGCCTCGTATTCCGCGATCTGCTCCAGGCTCAGGTCGGTGAACAGGCGCATGAAGCGGCCGACGTCGGCGTCCTCGGCGTTACGCCAGAACTGCCAGTAGTCGTAGGGGCTCAGCTGTTCGGCGTTCAGCCAGACGGCGCCCTGGGCCGTCTTGCCCATCTTGCCGCCCGAGGCCGTGGTCAACAGCGGGGTGGTCAGGCCGAAGGCGGCCTTCTGGTCCACCCGGCGCACCAGATCCACGCCCGAGGTGATGTTGCCCCACTGGTCCGACCCGCCCATCTGCAGCGTGACCTTCAGGCTGCGGTTCATCTCCAGGAAGTCCACCGACTGCATCAGCATGTAGTTGAACTCG
>MGLN01000173.1 GCA_001796045.1 Caulobacterales bacterium RIFOXYB1_FULL_67_16
GATTTTTCTTTCCGTCTACAGAGGCCGATTTTTCTTTCCGTCTACAGAGGCCGGCGCCCCGCGCCAACGGCTCATTCCGCCCTCGGCAGGCGGCGTTCCAGATCCTTGCGACGCGGATCGGCCGGATCGAGGGCGGCGATCAGCGGCGTCCACATGGCCCGCGTCGCAGCGGCGTCGCCCCGCTCCAGCGCGGCCTGGCCCAGGAAGAAGCGCGCGCCCAGCTGGCCCGGATCCAGACGGACGGCCTCGCGGAAGGCGGCCTCGGCGTCGCCGCCGATCCGGCCGTCGTTGGCCCGCACCAGGCTTTCGCCCAGCCGCGCCCAAGCCTGGGCGTCGGTCGGCTCCAGTTCGATCAGCCGGCGGAAGGCCGAGGCCGCGCCCAGGGGATCGTCTGCGGCGAAGCGGGCGGCGCCCAGCATGGCCAGGGCCTGGCGATCTTCGGGATTGTCGCGCGCGACGCGGGCCGTCACCGCCGCCAGCTGGGCCGGCTGCAGGGTATCGAGTTCCGAGGCCCACTGATCGACGCGCCTTTCATAGGCCTGGTCCGGCGCGCCCGGCGCCCCCGTCGCGACATAGAGGGCCAGGGCCCCGGCCGACGCGACCGCGATCCCGCCCAGAACCCAGAGGCGATCATGACGACCGACCGCCGGCGCCGGCGTCGTCTCCCCCGCCAGAAGTCGCCGCGCCGCCTCGGCCCGCGCGCCGGCCCAGGCCGCCTCGTCCAGCAGGCCGCGCGCCTTCAGCCGGTCCAGTTCTTCGAGCTCCCGACCGCCGATCGTGTCTTCGACGCCGGCGGACGCGTCCGACCCAAGCCGGGCCCCGGTCAGCACCAGCAGGCCGGCCATCGCCGCCACAAGGCCGGTCAGGATCCAGAAGACGATCATCCCCGCCGTCTATCGCATCAAGCGACGCCGGGCGAGGCCCCTCGCGTCGCCAGCAGGGCCTCCGCCGAGGCGGCGCGTCGTCGCACCGCCCGCGCCGCCTCCAGCGCGTCAATCAGGGTCAGGAAGCGCGCCGCCATCCCGACCAACCGCAGCGCCCCGTCCGCTTCCGGCGCCTCGCCGTCGCCGATGCTGTCCAGGGCCTCGTTGGCCCAGGTGGACAGATAGTCGGTCAGATCCAGCTTCAGCGCCGATCGATCCGCCTCGCAGCCGAAGGTCTGGGCCGCCCCGCGCAGACCGACCAGGGCGGACAGGAGGGCGGCGGCGGTCTCGACCGCCTCGCCGGTGGCCGGCGCCTCCAGCCAGGGGGACATGCGGGTCATACGGCCGGTGATGACCTGGCGCTTCATCGGCAGGGCGGCATGGACGGCGGCGGCGGTGGATTTCATCAGGCCGGAAAGCTGGCCCGCCACCTGGATCCGCGCCATGCGCGCGGTCCGGCCCCAGGGCGAGCCGGGGCGGATCTGCAGGGTCAGGTCCATCTCGGCCAGGACGGCGGCGCACCAGGCGATGTCGGCCACGACCTCAGCCATGGCCGCCTCGCCCTGAAGCGGTCGGGCCGCCGCGATCCTCTGGCTGCGCGTCTGCACCGCCTCCAGCAGACGCTCGACGAAGATGCCCATGTCGGAGTGACTGAGAATGAACTCGCTGTCCGCCAGCCGGCTGGTCCGGGTCACGATCCGCAGCATCCGCTCGGCGTCGACGACATGGGCGAACAGGATGTCGACCATCCGCCGCCCGCCCTCGGGCGAAACCGCCATGGCGTCCTGGATCAGCAGCCTGAGCCCCGCCAGCTGAGTGTCGTCGGGCCGTTCCAGCCAGGCCGGCAGGCGCGGCAGGGCCCCGCGCGCCAGGGGGACCAGGTCGAAACAGCCGGCCAGCTCGGTCGGCGTGACGGGCGGCGCCCCGACGGACGGCTTTCGATAATCGGGCCAAACGTCCTCGGGTCGATCTCTCAGAACGGCGGCGGCGTGGGCGCACAGGCGGTCGGCGACCAGGGTCCATTCGCCCGGGCCGGGTCCGGCGCCGTCCAGCAGGGCCAGGAAGGCCTCTTCATCCTTTCTGGCCTCGCGCCAGATTCGCGCCAGCAGGGAGGCGGGAAAGACCAGGGCCGGGGTCGCATCGGCGCGCGGCCGGAACAGGGGCAACAGGGGGGCGAAGGCGGTGTCGCGCCGCGCGCGGTCGCGCCCCTCCTGGACGATCATGACCGCCAGCTCGGCGGCCTTGCTTCCGCCGAGAGCGGGCACGGCCTCGCCCAGCCGCGCCAGGGCGGCGTCCGGCGCGGCCTGAACCACCGCCTGAAGCGCGGCGCGATGGGCGGCGGACAGCGAGGACAAGGGACGCTCCCGTCTGCGATCGACGAAGAAACCCCACCCTGCCCGTTTTCCGTTAACAACGGCTTCTCTCGCGACGCCCCTTGAGCCGGATCGGCGAGACGCCATATTCGCGCCACGACGCCGGACGCCACCGTCTGGGATTACGGAGCGTCCATGCCGGTTATCGAGATCGAAGGCCTGACCAAGACCTACAAGTCGGGCCATCAGGCGCTGAAACGCGTCGACCTGACCATAGAGAAGGGCGAGATCTTCGCCCTGCTGGGGCCGAACGGAGCGGGCAAGACCACCCTCATCTCCATTGTGTGCGGCATCGTCACCGCCACCACGGGGACGGTGGTCGCCGACGGTCACGACATCCGCAAGGATTTCCGCGCCGCCCGCACCAAGATCGGTCTGGTGCCGCAGGAGCTGACCACCGACGCCTTCGAGACCGTACTGGCCACCGTCACCTTCAGCCGGGGCCTGTTCGGCAAGCCGGGGAACCCCGCCCTGATCGAACAGATCCTGAAAGACCTGTCGCTGTGGGACAAGCGCGACGCCAAGATCATGACCCTGTCAGGCGGGATGAAGCGGCGGGTGATGATCGCCAAGGCCCTGAGCCACGAGCCGGACATCCTGTTCCTGGACGAGCCGACCGCCGGGGTGGACGTCGAGCTGCGCCGCGACATGTGGGCCATGGTGCGCAAGCTGCGCGAGCGCGGCGTCACCATCATCCTGACCACCCACTATATCGAGGAGGCCGAGGAGATGGCCGACCGGGTGGGGGTGATCCTGAAGGGCGAGCTGATCCTGGTCGAGGAAAAGACCGCCCTGATGAAGAAGTTGGGCAAGAAGACCCTGACCCTGAACCTGCTAGAACCCCTGGCCGCTCTGCCCGCCGACCTGTCGGACTGGGATCTGAGCCTGAGCCTGGACGGAAGCGAGCTGGAGTACAGCTTTGACGCCAACGCCGACGACACGGGCGTGCCCTCGCTGATCCGGCGGCTGGAGCGGCTGGAGATCGGCTTCAAGGATCTGAACACCCGCCAGAGCTCGCTGGAAGACATCTTCGTCAGCCTGGTCCATCGCGACGGAGAGGCCGCCTGATGACCTTCAACGGATACGGCGTCTGGGCCATCTATCGGTTCGAGATGGCGCGGGCGCTTCGGACCCTGTGGCAGAGCGTGGTCACGCCGGTGATCACCACCGCCCTCTATTTCGTCGTCTTCGGCAGCGCCATCGGCGGTCGGATGGAGTCGGTGGACGGGGTCGCCTACGGCGCCTTCATCGTGCCGGGCCTGATCATGCTCAGCCTGTTCACCCAGTCGATCTTCAACGCCTCCTTCGGCATCTATTTCCCCAAGTTCACCGGCACCATCTACGAGATCCTGTCGGCGCCCGTGTCGTCGCTGGAGGTGGTGATCGCCTATGTCGGGGCAGCGGCGACCAAGTCGGCGGTGCTGGGCCTGATCATCCTGGCGACGGCGGCCCTGTTCGTGCCCCTGCAGGTGCTGCACCCGGTCATGATGCTGGCCATGCTGGTGCTGATCTCGGTGACCTTCAGCCTGTTCGGCTTCGCCATCGGCATCTGGGCCGGCAGTTTCGAACAGCTGAACTTCATCCCCATGCTGATCGTCACGCCCCTGACCTTCCTGGGCGGCTCCTTCTACTCCATCGACATGCTGCCGGAGGGCTGGCGTACGGTCGCCCTGTTCAACCCGGTGGTCTATCTGATCTCGGGCTTCCGCTGGACCTTCTACGGCGAAGGCGACGTGGCCATCGGGATCAGCGTGGCGGCGACCCTGGGCTTCTTCGCCCTGTGCCTGGCCGTGGTCATGTGGATGTTCAAGACCGGCTATCGGCTGAAGGCCTGACGGCAGGCCGGTCACGAAACCGGCCAGATCGCCTGCGAGTAGATCACCATGTCCGACGACGCCAAGAGTCCGCCCGTCCCCGCCGAGCCCAAGACGCCTGGGTCTGCGCCGGAGCCGTTCCAGCGCAAACAGGTGACCTGGGGCCGGATGCCCGCCGTCACCTTCCACGTCGGCCCGGTCCCGGTCGCACCCAATCCGCTGGACCGTATCCCGGATCGCCCGCTGCGCAAGACGCTCCTGGGTCAGAGGCCCGCTGCGACGGAGGCGGCCGGACAGGACCGGCCTCAGCCGCGCCTCGCCCCCCGTCCCAACGCGGCGATCCTGAGCGGCTCCCTGATTCCCCAGGCCCGACCCGCAACGGCTTCGCTGCCGACCCCGCCCGCGCCAACCCCGGCGCCTGAGCCGGGGCCGACGGCTCAAACTTCGCTGGAAGCCCCCCTTGCCCAGGCCGCCGAGACCACGCCGGCGCCGGCTGCGGCCGCCCCCTCGTCCGCCGAGACTAAGGTCTCGCCCCGTGTCTCTCGCCGGACCGGGTCGCGCCTGCCCGCCTACCTGGCTTTCGGGGCTGCGGCGGCGGTGATCGTCGGCGGGGGCCTGTGGTTCGCGCTGAGATCGACGCCCGAACCCGCCGCGATCGCCGAGCCGGCCGCGCCCTTATCGAACGCCGCAGAATCGCCCGTCGCACCGGCGCCGGTCGAAGACGCCCCGGCTTCCGCCGCGACGGCGGAGCCCACGCCGGACGACACAGCGCCCGCAACGGCCACGCCAGACCGCCCCGAGCCCTCCGCCCCGGCCGCGGCGCGGTCCGACGCCGGCGCGACCGGCGCCCCGAACCGTACGCCGGCTGCCGTGACGGCCGCGCCCGCCTCCACGCCCGTGGCGCCGTCCCAGCCCGTGGCGGTGGAGGCGCCGCCGCCCCAGATCATCGTCGCGCCCGCGCCCACCCCGGCGCGTCAGACCCCGACGGATCCGGACGCGCCCGTAGTCACCCGGCCGCAGCCGCTGGACTGACTCGACCGCCGAGGTTTCACGCCCGCCCCGGACGCGTCCTGTCGGTAGGGTTATCTTCCCGTTAACCATCCTCCCGGCATTTTCTGCCGACTGATTTGCGGGAGCCTGTTGGCGATGAACGGCGCGGAAGTTCTGGATGTGGGGCGCGACGCCATCTGGCTGACGATCCAGCTGTGCCTGCCGGTCCTGCTGGTCGGACTGGTCGTCGGCGTGGTGATCGGCCTGTTTCAGGCCCTGACCCAGATTCAGGAACAGACGCTGATCTATGCGCCCAAGATCATCGCCATCTTCGTTTCCCTGCTGCTCTTCCTGCCGCTGATGGGCGCCCTGCTGGGCGGTTTCATGCGCCAGATCGCGGCCCGTATCGCAGGCATGTAGACGGGTGGAGGCCTACGCCACCGCCGATCAGGTCTGGGCCGGCGGGCTGATCTTCGCCCGGATCGGGGCGAT
>MGLN01000174.1:0-3237 GCA_001796045.1 Caulobacterales bacterium RIFOXYB1_FULL_67_16
GTTTCCGCATGATCGTTCCGATTTTTCGGATCGGTCTGGACGTTGCGGCCCCGTTCCTGACGATTGATAGATAGGCCGTGCACAGCGAAAAAGCACGTTACATATCGTTTAACGATATTAAACTTTGGCAATAGACTGTTTCAGGGATGTGATCGACGATGAGTCTCAAGCTTTTCAAGGGGATGCGGATCGTCGCCGCCACCCACAATCCCGGCAAGGTTCCCGAAATCGCCGCCCTTCTGGGTGAAGATTACGAGATTCTCACCGCCGGACAGTTGAATCTGCCCGAGCCGGACGAGACCGAGACCACCTTCGTCGGCAACGCCATGCTGAAGGCGCGTCATGCGGCCGAACGCTCGGGCGAGGTCGCCCTGGCCGACGACTCGGGCCTGTCGGTCGCGGCCCTGGACGGAGCGCCGGGCATATTCTCCGCCCGCTGGGCCGGTCCGGGCAAGGATTTCGCCGTCGCCATGAGGAAGGTGGAGGAGCGGCTGGAGGAGATCGGCGCGACCGACATGAGCGCCTGGTTCACCTCGGCCCTGGCCGTGGCCTGGCCGGACGGCCCCTGCGTCGTGGTCCAGGGCGAAGTGCACGGTCGACTGACCTTCCCGCCGCGCGGCGACAAGGGCTTCGGCTACGACCCCGTCTTCATCCCCGAAGGCGGCGACCTGACCTTCGGCGAGATGGAGCCGGCGGCCAAGGAGGCGATCAGCCACCGCACCCGCGCCTTCGCCAAGCTGCGAGCCGCCCTGATTGACTGATCCGCTCGACCCGGGAACGGACGTCGGCCTGTATGTCCACTGGCCCTATTGTTCGCGCATCTGCCCCTATTGCGACTTCAATGTCGTGCGCGACCGGGGGCGGGTCGAGGAACAGGCGGAACTGGTCACGGCGATCCTGGACGACCTGCAGGCGCAGCGGGCGCTGACAGGGCCGCGGCGGCTGGCCTCGATCTTCTTCGGCGGGGGCACCCCTTCCCTGATGCCCCCCGCGGCCGTGGCGCGGATCATCGACCAGGCCCGCGATCTGTTCCCGCCGCGTGGCGCGATCGAGGTCAGCCTGGAGGCCAATCCGACCGACGCCGAGGCCGCCCGCTTCGCCGCCCTGGCGGGGGCCGGGGTCAACCGGCTGTCGATGGGGGTTCAGGCGCTGGACGACGACAGTCTGCGGTTCCTGGGCCGGGAACATTCGGCGGCGGAGGCGCGGCGGGCGGTCGATCTGGCGGGGCGGGCCTTTTCACGCCTGTCGATCGACCTGATCTACGCCCGGCCGGACCAGAGGCCCGACGACTGGGCGGCGGAGTTGGGCGCGGCGCTCGACATGGGGTTCGAACATGTCTCGCCCTATCAGCTGACGATCGAGCCGACGACCGCCTTCGGCCGCGCCTTCGCGCGCGGACGCCTGACCCCGCCGGACGAGGACCGGGCCGCCGCCCTGTACGAGACGACCCAGACCGTGCTCGAGGCCGCCGGATTCGACGCCTACGAGGTGTCGAACCATGCGAGGGGCGAGGCCGCCCGGTCGCGCCATAACCTGCACGTCTGGCGCGGCGGGGACTATCTGGGACTGGGCCCCGGCGCCCACGGACGGCTGACGCTGGAGGGCAGACGAACCGCCACCGTGGCCCACCGGCGCATCGCCGACTATGTGGCGGGGGTGCGGGCCGGGACGCCCTGGACGGAATGCGAACGGCTGGACGCGGCCGGAGCGGCCGAGGAGCGGCTGCTGCTGGGCCTGCGCACCGTGGAGGGGGCGCCGGTCAGGTTGCTGGCGAGCCTGGGTCTGTCTGCGGAGGCCGGGGCGGCGGCGGATCTGGTCGCGGACGGATTCCTGACCGTCACGGCCGGCCGGCTGATCGCCACCCCGCGCGGGCGGCCGGTGCTGGACGGGGTGCTGAAGGCCCTGCTGACCTGAAATTCTTGGACGGCGGTCTGCTTCAGTCGGCCAGGATCGTATAGACCATCGGCGCCCGAACCTCGAAGCCCAGAGACCGGTAAAAGGCGATGGTGGCCGGATGGTCGGCGAAGGCGTGCAGGAAGGCGGCCTCGCCAGAGGCGAGGATCTCGCCGACCACCGCGCGCGACAGGGCGGCGGCATAGCCCTTGCCGCGATGGTCGGGGTGGGTGCAGACCCCGCTCAGCTCGGTGAAGCCGTCCACGCGCAGCCGCCGACCCGCCATGGCGACCAGTTCGCCGTCGCGCCTGATCCCGATGAAGGGGCCGAGTTCCCGCGTCCGGGAGCGGAAGGGACCGGGCCGGGTCAGGGTCGCCAGGGCCAGCATGGCCGGAGCGTCGGCCGCAGTCAGGGTCTCGAAGGCGGGGCTCGGCGCCTTGGACGGGGCCAGGGCCTCGGCGGTCATCTGCACCAGGGCGATGCGGCGATCCACGGCGATCCCGTCCGGCAGGACCTCGGCCATCGGCCCGTCGGCGCGCTCGACCAGGCCCGCGCCTGGATGGAGTCGCGCCAGTTCGGTCAACCGGGCGCGGCTGTCGCGCGAGGCGTCGGCGGCGGACAGGAAGACCCCCACCTCGGGGTCGATCCGCACGGCGCGCGTATCGGACTCCGGCGTCGTGAAGGACGACAGACGGGTGGTCAGGGCGTTCCAGACGGCGCGATCGAGGGGATGGCTCATGGTCGCGCTTCTAGTCCCGGAGAGGTGGCGGCGGAACCGGTCGCCGCAACGCCGCGTCCGGAAACCGCCAGCGGCCTAAGCCCGCCAGAAGCCGACGATCCGCTTGACCTCGTCCACCACCGGGTCGGCGACCTCGGCGGCGCGTTCGGCGCCGTCCTTCAGCACGCGGTCGATCTCGGCCGGGTCGTCCATCAGGCGGCGCATCTCGGCCGTGACCGGCGCCAGGGCCGAGACGGCGAGGTCCGCCAGAGCCGGCTTGAAGGCGCCGAAACCCTGACCGCCGAACTGTTCGATCACCTGTTCACGCGTCAGGCCGGACAGGGCGGCGTAGATGGCCACCAGATTCTTGGCCTCCGGCCGGTCGTTCAGCCCGTCCAGGGTTTCCGGCAGGGGCTCGGGGTCGGTCTTGGCCTTGCGGATCTTGGCGGCGATCGTGTCGGCGTCGTCGGTCAGATTGATGCGGCTGTTGTCGGACGGGTCCGACTTGGACATCTTTGCCGCCCCGTCGCGCAGGGACATGACGCGGGTCGCCGGTCCCTGAATCACCGGGTCGGGCAGGGGGAAGAAGCCGGAAACGCCGAAGTCGTTGTTGAACTTGGCGGCGA
>MGLN01000174.1:3290-8670 GCA_001796045.1 Caulobacterales bacterium RIFOXYB1_FULL_67_16
GTGGCCTTGTACAGCAGGATGTCGGCGGCCTGGAGCACGGGGTAGGTATAGAGCCCGACCGAGGCCCGCTCCTTGTGCTTGCCCGACTTCTCCTTGAACTGGGTCATCCGGTCCAGCCAGCCCAGGCGGGCGACGCAGTTGAAGATCCAGGCCAGTTCGGCATGGGCGCGTACGGCCGATTGCGGGAAGATGATCGACCGGGCCGGATCCAGACCCGAGGCCAGATAGGCGGCGGCGATCTCGCGCGTCTGGGCGGCCAGCTTCTCGGGCTCCTGCCAGACGGTGATCGCATGCAGGTCGGCGACGAAGACGAAAACCGGCGCGCCCTGGTCCTGCAGTTCGACGAACCGCTTCAGCGCGCCCAGGTAGTTGCCCAGGTGAAGCGCGCCGGAGGCCTGGATGCCGGACAGGATGCGGCGCGGGCCGGTGTAGAGGGCCGGAGGGGTTTGATCGGTCATGGGGTCGGGTCTCGGAAAGTCGGGGTCAGGCGTGACGAAGGCGGCGGCGGTTCAGCCGCGCCATCGCCAGGTGGAGATCAGGCCCGAAAGGATCATGGCTCGCGCTTATCGTCTCGGCGGGGTTCAGTCCAGACCGGAGACGGCCGAACCGCCCGGCTCGCGGCGAAGGGTCGCCTTCAGCTCCGCCACGGTGACGGCGCGGAAGGCCAGAAGACAGGCGCCGTAGACGCCCGCGCCCAGGCCGCAGACCGCGAGCACGGCGATCTCCTTGGCCAGAAGCCACTGGGCCAGAAGTCCATAGTTGATCCCCGCCAGCAGCAGCAGGCCGGCCATGACCCCGCTGGCGGCCAGGACGCGGGCGATGCGAGACACGAAGGCTGGCGAGGGCCGCCAGGCGTTCTCGCGGATCAGAACGCCGCCCAGCAGGGCGACATTGACCCAGGCCGATACGCTGGTGGCCACGGCCAGGCCCAGCACCCCGTCCCAGCCCTGGGCCCCGAACCAGAAGAACAAGCCCGAGCCGAGCACTACGGTGATGACCACCGCCGTCACGGCGAAATACATGGGCCGGCGCGTGTCCTCTCGCGCGAAGAAGGGCGGGGTCAGGACCTTGGCCAGGACGAAGGCCGGCACGCCCCAGGCGAACTGGCGCAGCACGTCGGCGGTGCGGGCGGCGTCGGCGCTGGTGAAGGCGCCCCGCGTCACCGTGGCGTCGATGATGAAGAAGGGAATGACGAACAGGGCCACGGCGGCGGGCAGGGTGAAGGCCATGGCCAGGTTGATCCCGTCGTCCAGCGTCTTCTGCCCGCCCGCGTGATCGCCGGAGACGAAGGCCTTGGTCAGGCGCGGCACCAAAGCCAGGCCGATGGCCACCCCGACCAGACCCAGCGGCAGCTGGTACAGGCGGTCGGCGTTGTACAGCACCGAACGGGCGCCCGCGTCCGATCCGGCCAGGACCTGGGACACCACCGAGTTGACCTGCATCGCGCCCCCGGCCAGGGCGCCGGGCACCGCGAGCGCCAGGGTGCGTTTCACACTGGGGGTCAGGCGCGGCAGGCCCAGCTTCAGCCGCACCCCCAGACGACGCACGCCCCACCACAATAAGCCGGCCTGGACCACGCCCGAGACGGTGACGGCGGCGCTGGTGGCCAGCAGCACCGTCTCGCGCGACACCGGGAGGACGAAGCCGCCGATCAGGGGCGCCAGGGTGCACAGGTTCAGAAAGACCGGCACCGCCGCCGACAGGGCGAAGCGTCCGCCCGTGTTCAGCACTCCCGACAGCAGGGAGGCGATGGTCATACAGGCCAGATACGGCATGGCCAGCTGGGTCGCGAGCACGGCGACCCGCATCACCTCGGCGTCGTCCCTCCAGGCCGACAGCAGCAGGGGCACGATCCAGGGCATGGCGACCTGCAACAGGATGCAGAAGCCCGCGACCACGGCGAACATGAAGGACATGGCCTCAGAAGCGGTGACGGCCGCCGCCGCGTCCCCTTCCCGCGTCTTGACCCCGCCATAGACCGGCACGAAGGCCTGGGCGAAGGCGCCCTCGGCGAACAGGCGGCGGAACATGTTGGGCAGCATCAGGGCCGTGGACCAGACGTCCATCAGGGCGCCCTGGCCGAAGTTGGCCGACAGGGCCAGGTCGCGGCCGAAGCCCAGCAGGCGGCTGCCCAGCGTCAGCGTGGACTGAACCAGGGTGTTGCGGGCGAGGCTCATGCGGACCGGGAAGAGGAAGGGCTGGGAGGAGCCTGAGGCTTAGCGCGCTTCCGTCGGCGGCGATACGGGCTTGGCGCGGGTCCGCCGCCCCAGTTCGGAGACGTCGCGCGCGCTGGCGCGAGCCGAGGCGACCTTGCGGCCCTCCGGCGCCGGGGCGCGGCTGTCGAGCACGGCTTCCAGGGCGGCGCGCAGTTCGGCGACCCGCTGTTCCGAGGTGATCTTCCGCCCCTTGCGATCGACGACATAGAAGCTGTCGACCGCCCGCTCGCCATAGGAGGCGACATGGGCCGAGCGGATGTTCAGCCCCTCGTCGCTGAAGACTCGAGACAGGGCCGCCAGCAGGCCGGGCCGGTCCGCGCCCGACACCTCGACCACGGTGGCGGCCTCGCTGGCGTGGTGGTCGACCATGACCACGGGCCGCACCTCGAAGGCGGCCTTTCTCGCATTGCCGGCGGGAACCGGCGCCTTGCCGATGCGGCCTTCGCCGCGCGCGGCCTTCTCCAGCGCCTCGATCAGGGTCTTCAGCCGACGCGGCTCGGCCTGGCCATAGGGCAGGCCCGCCCCGTCCTGAACCCGGAAGACGTCCAGAACCACCCCCTCGTCCGTCGTCGCCACCCGGGCGTCGGTGACGTCGGCCCCCAGGGCGGCCATGGTCTGGGCCAGGTCGGCGAACAGGCCCGGCCGGTCGAGCGCGGCGATGGAGATTTCCGTGGCTTGGACCGGCAGGCCCTCTACCGGAGTCAGGGGCGCGGCCTCGGCGGCGGCGCCGGTCTGGCGCGCCCGCTCGACCAGGGCCGGATGGGCCGCCAGCGGATCCTCGCGCGCCACGTCCTCGCCCCGGAACAGGGCGGCGACCTGATCATACAGGGTGCGCATCAGCTGGCCCTTCCAGCCGTTCCAAACCCCGGGTCCGACGGCGCGGATATCGGCCACGGTCAGGACCAGCAACATCCGCAGCCGTTCGGGATCGCCCACCAGTTCGGCGAAGGCCCGGATGGTGGCCGGATCGGACAGGTCGCGCTTCTGGGCGTAGTCGGACAGGGCCAGGTGGCTGCGCACCAGCCAGACCACCAGCTCGATCCGGCGGGGATCGACACCCAGCCGCTCGCAGGCCCGGCGCGCGGCGATGGCGCCGTCCTCCAGCTGGCCCCGCTCGCCCCCCTTGCCGACGTCGTGCAGCAGCATGCCCAGCATCAGGGCTTCCATGTCCGAGATCAGATGAACGATCTCGCTGGCCATCGGGTGGTCGGTCTTCAGCTTGCCGCGGGCGATGTCGTTGATGACGCCGATGGCCTGGAGCGTGTGCTCGTCCACCGTATAGGCGTGGTACATGTTGAACTGGGTCTGGCCGACGATCCGGCCCCATTCGGGCAGGAACCGCCCCAGCAGCCCGGTCTCGTTCATCAGTGTCAGGGTGCGATAGGGCCTCTGCCCGTGGGCCAGGATATTCAGGAAGGCGCGCGACGCCTCCGGGTCGCGGCGCAGCCGGGGCGTGACCAGAGACAGGGAGCGGGTGACGGCCGAAAAGGCGTCCGGATGCAGGTCCAGGTCGAGCCGGTCGGCATAGACGAACAGGGTCAAGAGCTTCAGCGGGTCGCGCTGAAACACCGAGGCGTCCTCGACCGACAGCCGGCCCTGGTCGATCCAGAACCCCTCCACGTCCAGCTTGCGGCGGCTGGATCGGAACGGGATCATCAGGCGCGACAGGCCCTGGGCCGTCTTCTGCTGCCGGGCCTCCAGCTTGGCCGACATGGCCCGGGTCAGGGCGCCGACGTCGCGGGCGTACAGGAAGTAGCGGCGCATGAACCGCTCCACCGCCGGCTCGTCGCCCCGGCCCTGCCAGCCCATGCGCCGGGCGACCTCGGGCTGCATGTCGAAGGTCAGCTTCTCCTCCGCCCGCCCGGCGACCAGGTGCAGATGGATCCGCACCCGCCACAGGAAGTCGAAGGCGTCATCCGAGACCCGACGTTCGCGCGGGGTGAACAGCTCGTCCATCACCGTCGCGCCCAGACGGCTGTCGGGCGCCAGGGATCGGGCGATCCAGTACAGGGTGTTCAGGTCGCGCAAGCCCCCCTTGCCGTCCTTGACGTTGGGTTCGACCTTGTAGCGGGTCACGCCCGCCTTCTGATGTCGTTCGGCCCGCTCTTCCAGCTTGGCCAGGATGAAGGGACGGGGATCGGCCTTGGCCACCATGTCGCGGAAGCGGCCGATCATCAGCTCGGACAGGCGGGCGTCCCCCGCCAGAGGCCGCGCCTCCAAGAGGGTGGTCCGCACCGTCATATCCGTACGCCCCAGGCTGAGGCATTCGTCGATCGAGCGGACGGCCGGGCCGACCTTCACCCCCAGATCCCACAGGACGTAGAGGACGAACTCGACCACCTTGCCGCCGCGCAGCGTCGGCTTGGCCGGGCGCAGAAACAGCAGGTCCAGATCCGAATAGGGCGCCAGGACGCCCCGGCCGTAGCCGCCCACCGCCACCAGGGACAGGCGTTCGCTCTCGACCGGAGAGACCGGAAACAGGACCTCGGTCGTCACTCGCCAAAGGGCCGCCAGCATGTCGTCGGCGGCGGCGGCGTAGAGCCGGGCGACCTCGCGCCCCTTCATCCCTCCGTCCAGCTTGCGCTCGGCCCGGGCGCGGGCGGCGTCATAGGCCTCGCGCAGAACGACAGAGACCGCCGCGCGCGGGTCTTCCGCGCGGGCGGCCTCGTCAAGGCGGTCATCCAGGCTGGGCGAAACAGGGGTCATGTCCGCCCCATATAGGCGCCAAACCCCCTACGCGTCAGTGAAGGATCACTCCGGGCGGACGCGCTTCTTGCGGAACGACGGGTTCAGCACCTGCTTGCGCAGACGAATGGACTTCGGCGTCACCTCCACCAGCTCGTCGTCGTCGATATAGGCGATGGCCTGTTCCAGCGACATCTGACGCGGCGGGGTCAGGCGCACGGCCTCGTCCTTGCCGGCGGCGCGGACGTTGGTCAGCTGCTTGCCCTTGATCGGGTTGACGTCCAGGTCGTCCCAGCGCGCGTTCTCGCCGATGATCATGCCCTGGTAGGTCTTTTCGCCGGCGCCGACGAACATGACGCCGCGGTCTTCCAGGTTCCACAGGGCGAAGGCGGCGGTCTCGCCGTCGGAGTTCGAGATCAGCACGCCCTTCAGACGGCCGGCGATGGCGCCCTTGTGCGGCTCATAGTGGCTGAACACCC
>MGLN01000174.1:8779-9285 GCA_001796045.1 Caulobacterales bacterium RIFOXYB1_FULL_67_16
ACCCATGTCAGTCATTTCGGCCTTACGGGCCGACAGCTTCTCGATGACGATGCCCGAGAATTCGTCGTCGACGTCGATCATGACGTCCTCGATCGGCTCCATCTTCTCGCCGTTGGGCCCTTCCTGGAAGACCACGCGCGGACGCGAGATCGACAGTTCGAAGCCTTCGCGGCGCATATTCTCGATCAGAACGCCCAGCTGCAGTTCGCCGCGGCCGGCCACCTCATAGGCGTCGCCGCCTTCGGTGGTGCTGACACGGATGGCGACATTGGCCTCGGCCTCCTTCAGCAGGCGGTCGCGGATGACGCGCGACTGGACCTTGTCGCCCTCTCGACCGGCCAGGGGGCTGTCGTTGACCGAGACGGTCATCGAGATGGTGGGCGGGTCGATCGGCTGGGCGGGAAGGGCTTCGGTCACCTCCAGGGCGCACAGGGTGTCAGCCACGGTCGCCTTGGACATGCCCGCGATGGCGACGATGTCGCCGGCCTCGGAGCCCTCGTCCAGCG
>MGLN01000175.1:0-570 GCA_001796045.1 Caulobacterales bacterium RIFOXYB1_FULL_67_16
CGTAGAGGTCGGCCATGCCCTCGCCGTGCTCTGCGGAGATAGCGACGGGCTCGCCAAAACCCAGGGCGTGCGCCTCGCCCACGCCGCCGCCGCTCTCCCGGCTCTCGGACTTGTTGGCCAGCAGGATGATCGGCTTGTGCACCTTGCGCAGGCGCTCGGCGAAGATCCGGTCCAGCGAAGTCACGCCTTCGCGGGCGTCCATCATGAACAGGATCAGTTCGGCGTCGTCGATAGCCGCCTCGGTCTGTTCGCGCATCCGCGCCTCGAGGCTTTCGTCGGTGACGTCCTCATAGCCGGCCGTGTCGATCAGCGTCAGGTCCATGTCGCCGATGTTGCCGTCGGCATAGCGCCGGTCGCGGGTCACGCCGGGCCGATCATCGACCAGCGCGAGGCGTTTGCCGACGAGACGATTGAACAGTGTCGATTTGCCCACATTGGGGCGGCCGACGATGGCGACCTTCAGAGCCATGTCGGCCTTCTAGCTTAGTTCGTGCTGAAAATCAGCGGATACAGATCAGCTGCCCGTTGTCGGTCAGCACATAGAGGGCGCCGTTATAGGCCGCCGGCGCG
>MGLN01000175.1:582-21532 GCA_001796045.1 Caulobacterales bacterium RIFOXYB1_FULL_67_16
GCGCCCAGCTTCAGCGTGGTCTGAGCGACGCCCGTCTTGGGATCGAAGGCGACCGCTTCCCCGTAGGAGTTCACCATGACCAGCCGGTTCGAGGCCAGTAGAGGGCCGGACCACTGCGGCGTGATGGTGCGGCGGCCGAAACGCAGGAAGCCGCCGACCTTGCGTTCGCGGCCTTCGTTCAGCTCGCGGGTCCAATAGATTTGGCCTGTGTCGCGATTGGCGGTGATCAGTTCGCCGGACTTGGACACGACGAAGACCACGTCGCCGACCGGCAGAGGCGCATTCACGCCCGTCACGGGCAATTGCCACTTGGGCTGTCCGGACCGCAGGTCCAGGGCCGACATCACGCCGGAATGGCTGACCCCATAGACCATGCCGCGGCTGACCACCGGCCGGCCGGCGACGTCCCGAACTTCCGAAAGGGCGCTGGTGCGGCTGGTGCGCGAGAGCGTCTGTTCCCACAGCGGCTGGCCGTTCAGGGCGCTCAGCGCCACCAGCTGACCCGAGGCGAACGGGGCGATCACAGTGTTGCCGGTCACGGCTGGGCTGGAAGCGCGCATCACGCGCGCCGGTTCGGCGATTCCGCGATAGGCCCAGTCCTGAGCGCCCGTATTCACGTCGAAGGCGAACAGCTGGCTGTCCACATCGACCACAAAGACATGGGCGCCGACGACGGTGGGGGCGCCGTGGATCGGCGAATCGACCTGCTGGCTCCAGACCACCGCCCCGGTGGCGGCGTCCAGGGCCGTCATCGAACGATAACCGGATGAAACGAACAGCTTGCCGCCCGCATAGGCCACGCCGCCGCCGAAGCCGCCGTTCCGGTCGCGGTCGGCGTCCTTGACGTTCGCCTTCCAGAGAACCGCGCCGGTGTCGGCGGAAACCGCCGAGACGCCGGCATCGCCGTCCATCACGAAAATCTTGCCGTCGGCGGCCACGATGGGCGCCATGACGTTGCCGACGCGGGCCGAACCGGCCCCGATGTCCCGCCGCCAGGCGATCTGGAAGTTCGGCGCGGCGATGACGTGTTCGACCAGGTTCTCGGACGATCCGCCCGGTTGGGTCCAGGCCGTCGCGGCCTGGGGGCCCGGCAGGAAGAAATCGCGTCCGGAAAGGGCTGCAGAGGGCGCCAGCTGCTGTTCGAACTCGAGGACCGAGATCCGGTCGCCGGCCGAGGCGGTGGCCTGCGGATCGTCCTTCCTGCCCAGGCCGAACGGCAGATTGCGGCTGACCGCGCCGCACGAGGCCACGGTGGCGGCGACGCCGCAGACCAGCGCGACTTTCAGAACTCGGTTCATCTTGGGCGTCCTGTAAGGGGTCGTCACTGTTGGGCGGGAGCGGCGATCAGCGCATTGGCCGCGCCTGCGGAAGGCGCAGCCGCAGCCTTGGCCGCGTTCGCAATGTCCTTGAGCGCGCCCGCCGTGCCCGCGTCGATCGTGGCGACGGCGATATTGGCGCGCTGACGCACGTCGTCCGGCACGTCCTGTCCCAGTTGCAGCAGGACGAAGGCCTCGCGGGCTTCCTTCGTTTTGCCGTGTTGGAGACGGGCCAGGGCCAGGGCTTCCTGAGCGAAGGCGTGCAGGGGACGATCATCCTCGGCCAGCGGCGTCAGGCGGGCCTCGATATCGGCCAGCGGGGCGGTGTCCATCACCAGGAAGGCGGCCTTCAGGGCGGGCGGATCCGACAGGATCGGGTCGCTCGACGCCTTAGCTGCCTCATCGAACAGGCGAACGGCGTCGGGGATCTTGTCGGCGGTCACAGCCAGCCCGGCCTGCTGTTGCAGCGCCAGAACCTTGTAGGCGCCGTTGCCTTCCTTGACCGCTTCCTCGAAGGCGAGACGGGCTTCAGCGGGCTTTTCAGCGCGCAGGGCCTCCATGCCGCGATCATAGGCCTCGGCGGCCTTCGCGGCTTTGCTGGAGTTCAGGCTGTCCCAGCCCCACCAGCCCAGGGCGGCGACCAGGGCGACCACCAGAACGGCGCCCACGACGGGCAGCCAGGTGCGGGCCAGGCGCTTGTACCGGTCGGAGCGAAGCTCCTCCTCGACCTGTTCGAAGACATCAACCACTGAAACGTCGCCCCAAAATCGCAAAAAGCAAACCGGCGCGGACCCTAGAAGGTCGGCTCCCCGCCCGCAACGTCGTCCGTTACGGCGAAGCCGGCTTTTTCGAGAAGTAGGTCTCGACTTCGGCAGGAAAACGGCGGGTTTTCACATCATTGGCGAAAGCGGAGGCCGCGCGGTCGATCTCGGTGCGCAGATCTGCATATTTCCGCACGAACTTCGGCGTCCAGTCGAACATCCCCAGCATGTCGTTGACCACCAGAACCTGGCCGTCGCACGCCGCCGAGGCGCCGATGCCGATGGTGGGAACTTCCACCGTCTCGGTGATCTCTCGCGCAAGCGATTCGGCGACGCCCTCAATGACGATGCAGAAGGCGCCCGCCTCGGCCGTGGCCCTGGCCTCGGCCATGACGCGCTCGCGCTCGAAGTCCGTGCGCCCCTTGGCCTTGAAGCCGCCCTCGGCCAGGATTGCCTGAGGCCGAAGGCCAACATGGCCCATAACTGGGATGCCACGCTTGACCAGGAAGGCGACGATGTCGGCCAGTTCCACGCTGGTCTCCAGCTTGACCGCCTGGGCGCCCGTCTCCTTCATGACCCGAACACAGTTGTCGTACGCCGCTTCCTTGCCGCCCTCGTAAGACCCGAAAGGCATATCGACCACCACCAGGGCCCGGCGCGACCCCCGCACCACCGCCTGGCCGTGCAGGATCATCATGTCCAGGGTCACCCCGACGGTGTTCGGCAGGCCGTGAACCGCCATGCCCAGGCTGTCCCCGACCAGCAGCACGTCGCAGTGCGGATCCAGCAATCCCGCCATCGGGGCGTCATAGGCCGTCAGACAGACGATGGGCACGCCGCCCTTGCGGCCGGCGATATCAGGCACGGAAATGCGCTTGATCGTCTCCTGGGTGTGAACGGACATCGAAGGGCCTCCTGACTTCAAGTCGGGTCAGATAGGCCCCTCGATCCGTCGAGTCACCCTCAGACGTCCTGCGACAGCTTCACCAGGCCCGCCGCCAGCAGGGCGACGAGCGCCCCCGCCACGATCCAGAAGGCCATCATGCCCGACCCGTCCATCAGATCGAACGACCCGACGCCCAGGCTCTCCAGCGCAGATTGAGCCGCGCCTTGGGCCGTCGCCGCCGCCGTCCGAACGCCTTGCGTCAGGGTCGTTTCATCGCTGGCCGCGAAGTTGAGACTGACTCCCTCCCTCACCGCCAGGACGCCGCCGACCAGGCCCGCTCCCGTCAGAGCCAGGGTGCGCCAGCGTGACCGCTTCTCCATGCTGGCCTGGACCGTGGCCAGGAAGAGGGCCTCATCCGCCATTCGAGGCGTCTGCGCGAACAGTCGCTCGATCATAGGATCGAACTCATCAGCCGACATGGGTCGACCTCCCGCCTGAGCCGTGCGCCGGCTGAAGCCGGGCGCGGAGTTTATCCAGACCACGTTTGACATGGGACTTCACCGTGCCGAGCGGCAAATTCATGGCCGCCGCGATTTCGGGATGAGACATTCCTGCACCGTGGCACAGGGACACGCAGACACGCTCGGTCTCGCTGAGGGTCTTCAGGGCCTCGTCCAGATCCATGGCCCCGGCCCGATCGACCGCGACATCGGCCTCGTCGAATTCGACCTCGGCGACATAGCGGGCCTCGCGGGCGACGCGCTTAAGATAAAGGCGTGCGGCGATCTTCTTGATCCAGCCGGCAAACGTCCCCTGCCCTCGGAACTCCGAGCAGCGTTGGAACCCCTGCAGGAAGGCGTCCTGGGCCACATCATCGGCCAGGGACGGCGCCGCGCCCATGCGGCGCAGAAGCCCCCGGACCGCTGAACCATGCCGGCGGACCAGTTCGCCATACTCCCGCCGCCCGCCGGCCGCCGCCTGGGCGGCCAGTTCCACGTCGTGGAGATCGCGCAAGGACGTGCTCATGACGTCTTCCCCCGAACCGACCCTCACGCCTTGTTGGGGTTGAAGAAGCCCAGGATGATGAAGGCGATGCCGATGGCGACGGGAATGCAAGCCAGACCGAGCAGGGGATTGGCCACGCCGCCGTTCCAGTCGTTGCCGCCGAGATCGCTGATCAGACCGAATGCTCCGATGCCGACGCCCGATGCCAGGCTCAGCACGCCCTTGCGGATATCTTTCGTCCGCGACGGCAGCCCCTTCTGAACATCCTTGGTCATAGCGTCGATCAGCTCGGGTGGCAGGGTCTGCCCCTTGTCCACAGCGTGGCGGACGGTCAGTTGCATCTCGCGCCGTTCCCGATTTTTCAGGAAGGACGGCCCGACAATGATCGAGACGATTGACCCAAAGACGATGAAGACGATGAAGATGGGTGTCAGGTCCATGACGAACTCTCTTTGATCCGATGCGACAGCCTGATGCGGCGGCCTTCTGATCACAAGAGGCTGCAGGATGTCTCCATGGATGCGGGCCGGGACATGAAATCTTTTTAAGACGCCGGTCTGAACACGATGACCTGCGGCTCGCTCCGGGCTAGGGTGCCGCGATCAAAGTCAGGAGCGACCCATGGCCCATGTCACCTATCGTATCGTCGAACATGACGGCGGGTGGGCTTATAAGGCCGGAGACACCTACTCCGAGACTTTCCCCAGCCACGACGCGGCCAAGGCCGCCGCTGTCCGCGCCGCGCGTGAACAGAGGGTCCCCGATCAAAACGCAGCCATCGAATACGAGACTGCGGACGGCCGCTGGGTCACGGAAGACGCCGACGGGCATGATCGCCCGAATACGGACGTTGAAGGCTAGGTCGTCCTAGGCGAAGGCTGCCGCGTAGGCTTCCGGCTTGAAGCCAACCAGTCGGCGATCACCCAGATCCAGCACCGGCCGCTTGATCATCGACGGTTGCGCCAGCATCAGGGCCAAGGCCTTATCCCGATCCAGGTCCGTCTTTTCGGACTCGGACAGTTTCTTGAACGTCGTGCCGGCCCGGTTCAGCACGACCTCCCAGCCGTGCTCATCGATCCACGAGCCCAAGGCCTGGGTATCTACACCCGCCTTCTTGTAGTCATGGAAGACGTAATCGCGGCCGTGCTGCTCCAGCCAGACCCGCGCCTTCTTCACCGTGTCGCAGTTGGGAATGCCGTACAAAACGAGGGGCATAAGCGCTCCAGTCAGGGAAGCCGTCGGGCCGCCTAGATAATCATCCTGATCCAGGGCGAAAGGTATTTTTCATCGGATGGAGGGAAAGGTCCGACCAGACTCGTACTCGGACCTCACCATGCCTCTCCCCGCTCCGATCCGTCGTCTCAGGGCTTTGGCCCAGACGCGTGCGGCGCGATCCGCCATGGTCATGATCGCAACCATGACGGCCATGGTCGCGGCGATGGTTCTGGTCGGATGGGCCAATCTGTCGGCTTTGAACGCGGCTGACCAATCAGTTCGCCATACCGCCCTCATCGAGCGTGCGGCCGCAGGCTTGCTGACTGCCGCCATCGACCAGGAAACCGGGGTCAGGGGGTATGTCGAAGGCGGCGGGGACGGGAGTTTTCTGACCCCCTACGTCGCCGGTCAGCAAAAATTCGCCGAGGAGCTGGCAACGCTGTCGGAACTCACGTCTTCCAACCCCGAGCAGACCACTCAGCTTGATGGCATCCGCTCTGCAATGGAGCGTTGGCGCACAGTGTACGCGGAACCTCGACTGTCCTCGTCTTCAGAACCGGACATTGACCCCTTGCTCGCTCTAGAGGGTCGGGAGGCGATGGAAGAGGTTCGTCGTCGCCTGGATAACCTCCGCCAGCAGGAAGCCGCGACGACCTTGAATCGAGAAAACCATCGCAACACAGCCTATGTGACAGCCAGATTCGTGGTCGTCGGCGTAGGCTTGGCGGCCCTGGGCTTCGGCGCAGGCATGGGTCCGTGGGCGGTTCGCTCCGCCGATCGCCGAGAGCGTGAAGTCTTGGCCTTCGCTAAATCCAAGACACGCATGCTCGCGATCGTCAGTCACGAGATCCGCACGCCGCTCAACGGGCTCCTTGGGATGCTGCAGGCCATGGCCATCGAGCCTATGGCGAGCGCCCAAAAGCAGCGGCTGGAGGTCGCGCTTGAGTCCGGCGAAACCCTGACGTCCCTGCTCAACGACTTGCTGGACGCATCAAAAATCGAGGCCGGACGACTGGAGCTCCTGGAAGCGGACTTTGACCTTGAGGCTCTTCTCGCCCGCACCCAGGCGGCGTTTGGCGATGTCGCGCAAAGAAAGGGCGTCGCCCTGCGTATTGAAACCGCGCCCGAGGCCGCTGGGCACTGGGTTGGCGACAAGGTGCGGATCGGCCAAATTCTGGCCAATCTGGTTTCCAACGCCGTCAAATTCACTGATCGGGGCGAGGTTCTGGTCGCTGTCAGCCTCGCGGCAGGCGGAGCCCTCAGATTCGATGTGCGCGACAGCGGGATAGGTATGGACGAGGCTGCTCTCGGCCGCCTGTTCACCCCCTACACGCAGGCCAGCGCCGAAACCTCCCATACCCACGGCGGCACCGGCCTGGGCCTTTCCATCTCCCGTTCGCTGGCGCGGATGATGGGCGGCGACATCACGGTGGAAAGCACGGCAGGAGAAGGCTCCTGCTTCACGCTGGAGCTGCCGCTTGAACGTGGCCGCTGCGTCTCGGCCGAACCGGAAGCGACGCCGCGCCTGGGTGGCCTCCGTGTGCTGGCGGCGGACGACAACGCCGTGAACCGCAAGGTCATGGCGGCCATCCTGCCGAATTTGGGAATCGAGACCACCATCGTGGAGGACGGGGCGCAGGCCGTCGCCGCTTGGCGCGACGGGGGATACGATCTCGTCCTCCTCGACCTTCGCATGCCGGTCTGTGACGGCTTTGAAGCAGCCCGTCGCATTCGGGCGGAAGAGTCGGACGGCCATCGCACCCCGCTGATCCTGCTTTCCGGAGACGTCTCGGCGTCAGTGCGCGATCAGGGTCGCGAGGCCGGACTAGACGGTTTCGTCGCCAAGCCCCTGGACGTCCACATGTTGATCGAGGCGATGAGCGCCGCTCTTCCTCCAGCCCGTTCCCTGGCGGCTTGATCAGAACCGCTTCGTAAGCGCCAGGCTGAACACCCTTCCCCTCGGATCAGCGACGACAGGGTCATAGCCGAAGGCGTACTGCGCCAGCGGCGGCGCCTTATCGGCCACATTGACCACGCCTAGAGCCAAGTCGAGGTCGGCGCCCAGGCTCCGGCTGTAGAGAAGGTCGATCGTCGTCTGGCTGGCGATCGTCGTGTCGGTCACGCCGCTGCGGTCGTTGTCATAGCCCGCCGTGTAATGGACTAGTCCTGTCACCGAATGGGCGCCACCGCTCCACCCGAGAACAAGTTCGCCCCGATTTCGCGGCAGGGAACGACCGATGTTGCTCAGGTTGGTCGAGCCGACGCCGGACACTTCGGCAGAGTCCGCACTCAGCCGGATGTCGTATCGATCCACATAGGTCCAGGTCGCGGAGACCATGGTTCGTCCCCCCCAAAGCTCGTGGGTGTAGCGGGCCGACAGGTCCAGGCCCTGCGTCTCCACTGATGAGGCATTGATGAAATAGAGCTGGACAAAGGTCAGGGTTCCGCTGGCCGAACGGTTCAGCCTCGACTGTGCGTCCGTGCCCGTCAGACCTGCGGCCGTATCAGCCGCCGCCTGATTGATGATCGCCTGGGCCGATTCCTTGACGACCTGATCCGTGTAGTCGAACTGCCAGGCGTCCAGCCCAAGCTCCAGCGCCTCGAGGGGACGCCACTGAACACCGAAGGTCAGGCTCTCGGACTTCTCGGGCTTCAGGTCCGCATCGCCGGACGTGAGGGTGTTGACGAAGACAAAGGCGCCGCGGTCGTACACCGACGGCTGAGAGGCTTGCGCGCCGGACAGGGCGTAGACCGAGGGCGCCCGGAATCCTTGTCCCCAGGAGGCGCGCAGGGCGACCGCGTCCGCCACATCCCAACGGACGGCGACCTTCGGACTGAAGCGGCCCTCCCCGTCATAGGATTCATAGCGCCCGGCCAATTGCCCCTCGATCCGTTCACCTAGGCGCAGACGCGCCTCGCCATAGGCGGCCAGGGTTTCCTGGTCGCCATTGAAGTCGGGCGAATAGCCTGCGGTCAGCAGATCCCCGGCGTTGACCAGATCGCTCCAGTCATGCCGGAAGGCGCTGCGTCGGTACTGGAGGCCCAAGGCGACGTCGACCGTTCCGCCGGACCAGCCGACGGCTTGGCCGTCTAAGGAGGCGTCTGCGGTCATCAGACTGGCGGAGCCCCGAAGGCCTGTCGAACCAATCAGGCTGTCGATCAGCTCGGCGCTGTTGGCCGTACCCGTGCCCAGATAGGCGCTGCCGAAGGGATTGAAATACTGGCAGGCGCCGACGCCGGGCGTGCCGGTGGCGGGATCGCAGCCCGCGCCGCCCAGCCCGTTCAAGGCATTCTGCAGGGCGCTGCCGATGACGTCGGGCTTGTCGTAGGCCACGTGCTGGCGGCTGGCGGTCGCGCCGAGACTCCAGTTCCAGCCGTTGGCGAAGTCGCCGTCCAGGCCGGCGGCGAGACGCCAGGTCTCATAGTCGAACTCCGCCGCAGACGCCCCGGCCTCCGCGCCGAGCAGGCGTCCGCGAAACAGCACATCCTCGCCGAACGGATTGTCCGGATGAGACGCCGGCACCGTCAAGGATTGCGCGAGGATTGGCAGAGACGGCGTTTGACGCGCGCGGGTCCAGGTCGAGGACCAGGCGCCCTGCAGGGACAGTGTCATGTCGCCGACGGGGTGGCGATAGTCGGCGAAGACCTGGGTCCGGGTCTCCTCGGGCGTCAGGTCGAAGAAGTCGGAATAGTCGAGGCGGCAGAAGGCGTCAGCCGAACTATTGCGATAGGCGGCGTCAAAGGCCGGGTCGTCGCAGTCGGTGTCCGGCGCATAGGCCTTGGTGCTGGGCCGATAGTAGGAGCCGGGCTGGCCATAGCTGGTCACCGCAGTCCAGGACGCGCGGTCGTAAACTTCGGCCTGGGTGAAGTCGCGTTCGTCCGTGCTCAGAGCCGATCGGTGGAAATGCGAAGCTGCGAGAGTCAGGTCGCCGTCCAGAAACCTGAAACTGCCTATCGCCTCGATCACACTCTCTTCCGAGCCGTCTGCGACCGCATATTTGGCGCTGACTTCGGGCCGAGCGACATCATGCCGCGTTATGAAGTTGACCACCCCCGCAACCGCGTCGGAGCCATAGACGGCCGAGGCGCCGTCCTTGACCACCTCGATTCTCTGCAGGGCGATCATCGGAACCAGCGAATTGATGTCGACGAAGGCCGAACCGTCGGTCGCGACGACGGCGCTGGACGTCCAGCGCTGACCGTCGACCAGCACCAGGGTCGAGCCCAGACCGAGGTTCCGCAGATTGAACTGGGCCGTGCCCGAACTCTGCGGCTGATTCAGCTGATCCACCTGGGCTTCGGAGCCCGAGTTGGCGGTGATTAGGCGAACCAGTTGCGAGGCGTCGGCTACGCCGGCTGCGGCGATGACGTCTCGCCCAAGGGTTTCGACGGGCGCTACGCGGTCGCCGCCTGCGATGCGAGACCCGGAGACGATGATGTCTTCCACAGAGGCGGCAGCCTCTTGCGCCTGCGTCCCGCAGGCCCAGCCCAGCCAAGCCGCCGAGACGGTCGCCATCAGAATTCCACGTCGCATCATCCGATCTCCCCGCGATTGACGGCGGGCTTCTAGCTGCAGCGCACAGCTTGCAAAAGCGTAATTTTGCAGATTTGCAAATTCAGCGAGATTGTCTTTGGATCGCGAAGCCTGCGTCAAACGAACGATTGATCCCCGGATGTAACCGGTTACGGTGCGCGCAAAATTATGCGGTTTAGGGAACAGGAAGCATGGCGGACGTCCGACTGGTCGGCGTGAAGAAGGCGTTCGGCGCTGTCGAGGTGCTGAAGGGCGTCGATCTGGAGATCGCCGACGGGGAGTTCGTCGTGTTCGTCGGCCCGTCCGGCTGCGGCAAGTCCACCCTGCTGCGCACCATCGCCGGTCTGGAAGATGTGTCTGGAGGTCAGGTCTCCATAGGC
Source organism: Caulobacterales bacterium RIFOXYB1_FULL_67_16 (assembly GCA_001796045.1). GTDB lineage: Bacteria > Pseudomonadota > Alphaproteobacteria > Caulobacterales > Caulobacteraceae > Brevundimonas. Next base: position 10,680 of record MGLN01000175.1, read on the forward strand.
GGCCGCGTGGTCAACGACCTGTCGCCGTCGGATCGGGGAATCGCCATGGTGTTCCAGTCCTACGCGCTTTATCCCCACATGACGGCCTACGAGAACATGGCCTTCGGCCTTAAGCTGGCCAAGACGGACAAGGTCGATATCGACCGTCGCGTCCGCGCCGCCGCAGAAGCCCTCAGCATCACCGACTATCTGGACCGTAAGCCCAAGGCCATGTCGGGCGGTCAGCGCCAACGGGTCGCCATCGGCCGGGCCATCGTGCGCGAGCCCGAGGTCTTCCTGTTCGACGAGCCCCTGTCGAACCTGGACGCCGCCCTGCGCGTCAAGATGCGCTACGAGTTCGCGCGGCTGCACGCCGAGCTGAAGACCACCATGATCTATGTCACCCACGATCAGGTCGAGGCCATGACCTTGGCGGACCGGATCGTGGTGTTGAACGGCGGCCGTATCGAGCAGGTCGGCGCGCCGATGGAGTTGTACCAGCGGCCGGCCAATCTGTTCGTCGCCGGCTTCATCGGCAGCCCCCGGATGAACATGCTGGCCACCGAGATCGTGACCGCCTCGTCGACGGGCGCGACGGTAAGAACCAAGGCGGGGGAGACCCTGAGCCTTGCCGTCGACGCCGCCTCGGCAAGCCCGGGCGACGCCGTGACCCTGGGCGTTCGCCCCGAGCATCTGACCCGGTCGCCCAGCGACCCAACCTCTGACGGGGGGGCTCTGACCGCCGAAGTCCTGTTCGCCGAGACCTTGGGCGCCGTCACAATGGTCCACCTCAGACATGCGGCCGCCGAAGACACGGTGACGGTTCAGTGGGCGGGCGAAATCGCCGCTAGATCGGGCGACTCCTTACGCCTGAACGTGGCCGCCGATCAGGCTCACTTGTTCGACTCAGCCGGCCGCGCCTTTGCGAGGCTCTAGTCTCGCTTCTCGTCTCCGCCGATGAAGGCGCCGGCGATCCAGCTGACCACGCCGGTGACGATGGCCGCCCCGACGCCGGCCCACAGGCCGTCCACCGCAAAGCCGCCCAGGAACATGGCGGTCAGGCCGATCATGGCGGCGTTCACGACCAGCAGAAAGAGGCCCAGGGTCACCACGGTGATCGGGAAGGTCAGCACGACCATGACCGGCCGCACGACCGCATTGATCAGACCCAGGATGAGCGCGGCGGCGATCAGGGAGCCGTTGCTGTTGAAGTCGACGCCCGGAACGAGCTTGGCCGAAAGCCAGAGGCCGATCATGGTGACGATGGCCTGAACGATGAAACGGATCATGGCGACCTCATAAAGACAAAGCGTGACCATAACGCCGGATGCGGGCGAAGGCTCCCCCTCGCGCCGCACGGCTGCTAACCAAGGCGTCGACAAGCTGATGAACGAGATCTGACATGAGCCTGCACGGCGCCTATGACCCCGACAATGTCTTCGCCAAGATCCTGCGCGGCGAGATCCCCTCGGTGAAGGTGTGGGAGGACGATCAGGTCCTGGCCTTCATGGACGTTTTCCCCCAATCGGAGGGCCATGTCCTCATCATCGCCAAACAGTCTCAGGCCCGGACGTTGCTGGAGATTGAACCCGACGCTCTGGCGGCTGTGACGGCCGCCTTGCACCGCACGGCCAAGGCTGTCGAAAAGGCGCTGAAGCCGGACGGGATATCGGTCATGCAGTTCAACGGGGAAGCCGGAGGACAAACCGTCTTTCACCTGCACTTCCACATCATTCCGCGCTGGGCTGATCGTGCGATGAAAGGGCACGGCCAAGCGCCTATGGCCGACGCCGCCGAGCTGCAGGTCATCGCTCAACGCATCGCCGCCGAACTGGACTGAATCCGGCCGCGGCATCTTGCACCGCCTCCGATCCGTCCTCATAAGGCCTGCTGTCCCGACGAGGCCGGGCCGGTTTAGCTCAGTTGGTAGAGCGCCAGTTTTGTAAACTGGATGTCGCGGGTTCGATTCCTGCAACCGGCACCACTTCCGCCACGCACCGTCGCCGCAGCCACCCCATCTCGAATATCGCTCGGTGTCAAAAGCCGCGCATGAGCGCGTCTTCGATGCGCCAAGAACCACAGCCGACGCACCCGCAATATCGCATATAAAAACTATTTCATTGACAGAACGAGAGGTGTTCCGCTTTCTTGGCGTCAAGAGGCCGCAAACAGGCCCGTGATCTCAGGGAGGCGCACCTTGAAGCGCACCGGTTCAAACCTGACCGTCGATCGACGCGTCGTGCTGCAGGGCGCAGGCGGCTTGGCGGTAGCTGCTGCGGCGGTTCCCGACACGGCCAAGGCTGCCGGCTCCGCCTCTTCCGCTGAGACTGGCGCGCGCGAGAGCATCAAGCTGGCGTTCGACTGGAAATTCGCTCTTGGCCACGCGTCTGACGTGGACAAGGATTTCGGCTTCGGCCGGGATCAGCGCACCTACGCCAAGACCGGCGGCTCCGACACCGCCCCCATCGCGACCGCGGCCCTGCCCGGGTTCGACGACTCGATGTGGCGCCCCGTGCAGATTCCGCACGACTGGGCCATCGACCTGCCCTTCGATCCAGGCGCCGGCGGATTCGGCCCTGACGAGGACGACCCCCGCGCGGCCCACGGCTACCGGGCGCTCGGCCGGGATCATCCGGAGAACAGCGTCGGCTGGTACCGACGCCCGCTCGACATCCCTGCGGAGTGGGTCGGGCGACGGCTGAGCCTCACCTTCGACGGCGCCTTCCGCCAGGTGGTGGTCTTTCTGAACGGCGTCATCGTCGACGAGCACGTCGGCGGCTATGTCCCCTTCACCGTCGACATCACCGACGTGGCCCGCCCTGGCGAGACCAACTGGCTGGCCGTCCGCGTCGACGCCAGTCTCGGCGAAGGTTGGTTCTACGAGGGCGCGGGCCTTTATCGCCATGTCCATCTGACGGCGACCGACCCGATCCATGTTCCGCCGCATGGGGTCTTCATCCAGTCCTCGCCGCGCGGCGCCGGGGCGACCGCCAAAATCAATATTGACGTCCGCAACCAGTCCGAAGTCTCCACCGACGCCCGGGTTCGCACCCTCGTGCTGGCGCCGAACGGTCTCGAGCTGGCGCGGCAGGAGACGGGACTGAGACTGGCCTCGTGGAACGACGGCTCGGTTCAGCACGCTCTGGACTGGAGCGCCGCCCCCCTCTGGTCGCCGTCCGATCCGCAACTTCACCGCCTCGTGGTCGAGGTCGAGGTCGAGGGCCGGATCACGGATCGCACGGAGACCGCATTCGGTGTCCGCTCGGCCGTATTCGACGCCAAGCGCGGCTTCCTGCTTAACGGCCAGCCCTTGAAGCTTCTGGGCGCCTGTTGCCACCAGGATCACGCCGGCGTCGGCGCCGCCATCCCGGATCGCCTCCAGTACTGGCGGATCGAACAGCTGAAGGCCATGGGCTGCAACGCCTATCGCGCCTCGCACAATCCGGCCACGCCGGAACTGATGGACGCCTGCGACCGCCTGGGCATGCTGGTCATCGCTGAGACCCGGCGCATGTCCTCCGACGAAGAGTCGATGGCGGAACTGGCCACTCTGGTGCGGCGCGACCGCAACCGTCCCTCCGTCATCGCCTGGTCGATCGGCAACGAAGAACAGGCCATCCAGGGCAATGAGACCGGCGCCGCGATCGCCCGCACCATGAAGCGGCTGGTTAACCGGCTGGACCCGTCCCGCCCCGTCACTGCCGCCAAGGATCAGGACTTCGACACTGGCGTGTCCCGCGTCGTGGATGTGCTGGGCTTCAACTATCGCACGCCCCAGATGGAGGGCTATCACGCCCGCTTCCCGGATCAGCCCATCCTCGGCAGCGAGACGGGCAGCACGGTCTCGACGCGGGGCGAATATGTGCTGGACGCCGCGCGCCACATCGTCCCCGCCTATGACCGCGAACACCCCTGGTGGGCCTCGACCGCCGAGGAATGGTGGACCATTGCAGCGGAGCGGCCCTATATCGCCGGCGGCTTCATCTGGACCGGCTTCGATTATCGCGGCGAACCGACGCCCTATAATCGTTGGCCCAGCGTCGGCTCCTACTTCGGCGCCATGGACGCCTGCGGCTTCCCGAAAGACAATTATTGGTACTACCGCGCCTGGTGGCGGCCGGAGCCCCTGTTGCACCTCTTCCCGCACTGGAACTGGGAAGGCCGCGAGGGTCATGAGATAGAGGTCTGGGTTCACTCGAATCTCGATCGCGTCGAGCTGTTCGTGAACGGCCGTTCGGCGGGATCGAAGACGGTCGAGCGCAATCGCCACCTGGCCTGGGCCGTGCCCTATGCGCCGGGCGTACTGGAGGCGCGGGGGTACAAGAACGGTCGCCTGGTCTCGACCCAACGTCGTGAGACCGCCGGCGCCCCGGCGGCCCTGCGTCTGTCGGTCGATCGCGAGCGACTGAACGCCGATGGCGAGGACCTGGCCATTATCGCGGCCAGCGTCGTGGACGCCCGCGGCCGTCCCTGCCCCCGCGCCAATGATCTGGTCGTCTTCGAAGTCGCGGGCGACGCCCGGGTCATCGGCGTCGGCAACGGCGATCCGGTCAGCCACGAGGCGGATCGCAGCGATCGCAGACATCTCTTCAACGGCCTGGCCCAGGCCATCGTCCAGACGGGTCGCCGCGGCGGCCCCATCACTGTCACGGCCAAGGCGGAGGGGCTGCGGCCCGCCGTTCTGAGCCTCGACGCCCGCACCACCAAACAATCGACCTGAAAACCCAGGCGAGCACAGGGGGAGTTCCAATGACCGCCAATCGCAAGACCATAGCCGCCGCGAGCGTTTCCATAGCGGCCATCCTCGCCGCAGCGCCCGTCTGGGCCCAGGAGGCGCCCACCGACAGTTCCGAGCCGGCCGCACAGGTCGACGAGGTCGTCGTCACCGGTATCCGCGCCTCCCTGCGGGACGCGATCGGCGTGAAACGCCGCTCGGACCTGGTGGTCGAGGCCATCTCCTCCGAGGACATCGGCCAGCTGCCGAACGTGACCATCGCAGAGGAACTGGTGCGTCTGCCCGGCGTCAACGGCACGCGCGACCGCGGCAATCAGAGCCAGGCCTCGATCCGGGGCCTCGGCCCGCGTCTGGTGCTGGGCCTGGTCAACGGCCGCGAAGTCGCTTCGTCCGAGCCGGACCGCAATGTGCGCTGGGAGATCTACCCGTCCGAGGTCGTCTCGGGCGTGGAGGTCTATAAGTCCCAGTCGGCCGACCTGATCTCCGGCGGCATCGCCGGCACCATCAACATCCGCACCGTCCGCCCGCTGGACTATCGCGGCCCGGCCTTCGTCGGCACCGCCGGCGCCGTCTATTACGAAGGCGGCGAGGATCTGCCGGACTATGATCCGTTGGGCTATCGCTTCAGCGCCAGCATGACCCATCCGATCACCGACACCCTGGGCGTCAACCTGGGCGTCACGCACCAGGAACAAAAGAACGGCTATTCGACCTTTGAAGGCTGGGGCTGGAACGATGAAGACACCGGCGGTTCACCCGGCGACATCGACGGCGACGGCGATCTGGACTCCACCTTCTACGGCGCTAAGAGCGAGGTCAAACGCCTGACCGAGACCCGCAACGGCGTCAACGGCGCCTTGCAATGGAAGCCCAGCGACCAGTTCGAACTGAACATGGATGCCCTGTACTCGAAGATTGAGATCGACGAGGACCAGAACCAGATCTGGTATGGTAACAACAAAACCTACACTAACTGGAACGGCGAAACAGCTTGGGCCTACAGCGATCCCACCGCTTCATACACCTTAATCGACGGCACTGTGGTCGCCGCCGCCCTGCCCTATGCTTCCGTCACCAACGTTATTGCCAAATACGTTGAGGACAAGACGCTGCTGGCCACAGGGATGAACGGCAAGCGGACCTCGGGCGACTGGACCCTGACCGGCGACATCGCCTATTCCAAGGCCGAGCGCGAGAATTTATGGCGCGCGATCTTCTCGGAACACTATCCGGCACTTGCCGGCGTTGACATGACGCCAGGCCGGACACCGTCGGCCTTCGCCAGCTATGACACTTCCGATCCCAGCAACCAGCCGACGCCTAGTTATCTCCTCGGACAGGCGGACGGCGGCAAGCTGACCGACGAACTGACGTCGGGTCAGTTCGACATCGCCCACTACGGCGGAGAGACGGGCGTTACCAAGACCTCGTTCGGCATTCGCGCCTCTGACCGATCCAAGTCGTACGAAAGACTGCTGTGGACGCAGACGCCGATCATCGACGAACTTCCCGCCGAACTGCTCAGCAGCTTCACCGTTTCCGACTTCGACACGCCAGGCTTTATCAATGGCGATTTCGACGCCCTGGCCCAGGCCACGTACGGCGGCTTCGTCCAGCCTGCGGACGCCGTGGACGAAGCCTCGAGTTGGTCCGTCGATGAAACTGTCTTCGAAGCCTATGTGAAGGTCGACTTCGCCGGCGACTTCGCCGGCTTGCCAGTCACCGGCAATGTCGGCATGCGCGCCGTCCAGACCGAGACGACCAGCAAGGGCTATGAGTCCGTCAACGGCGGCGCTCTGGAGCCTATCGCCATCGACAACGACTACTTCCAGCTGCTCCCGAGCCTGAACCTGACCTTCGCCCTGACCGAGGATCAGCAACTGCGCTTCGGCCTGGCCCGCACCATGGCCCGTCCGCCGCTGGACGAACTGCGCGCCGGCCGTTCGCTGTACAACACCAGCCCGCCGCCCACCGGCACGGCCGGCAACCCGAACCTGAAGCCCTACATCGCCAACCAGGTCGACCTGTCCTACGAATGGTATTTCGCGCCGGAAGCCCTGTTCGCGGCCGCCGCCTACTACAAGGACGTCGAGACCCACATCGGCTACTTCACCCAGCCGGTCACCATCGACGGCGTGACCTATAATGTCACTGGTCCGTTCAACGGCGACGGCGGCGGCATCACCGGTCTTGAACTGACCTTCCAGACCCCGTTCCGCTTCATTCCGGCGCTGGAGAACTTCGGCATCTACGCCAACTTCGCCTATGTCGACTCGGACGTGAAGGAGTTCTACCCGGCCAACAACCCGCTGGAGTCCACGGGTCTGGCCGAGAGGACGGCGACGGTCGACCTCTGGTACTCGGACGGCAAGTTCGAGAGCCGCCTGGGCTACAAGTACCACAGCCCCTTCACCGTGATCAGCGGCTGGGACGGCTCGGCCCTACGGACGCTGGACAGCGAGGCGACGCTGGACTTCAGCGCCTCCTACCAGGTGACGTCGAAGCTGGGCCTGCGCTTCCAGGCCAGCAATCTGACCGACGAAGAAGTCCTGACCTACTACGACAACGATGAGAACCGCCTGGCCAGCTACAGCAAGTTCGGTCGCCGGTTCAGCCTCGACGCCACCTTCCGTTACTGACGTCGCCTAAAACCTAAGCCTACGGAACTGCCCATGAAGATCCGCCGCATCCTCCTGCCCGCCTTCGCCGCCCTGTTGGCCTTGCCCGCGCAAGCCCAGCAGGCGGGGCAGCCGGCGCCGTTCTACTTCGGAGCCGACCTGTCCTATGTGAACGAGATGGAGGACTGCGGCGCGGTCTATCGCAAGGACGGCCAAGCCCGCGATCCCTACGGCCTGTTCGCCGAAATGGGGACCAATCTGGTTCGCGTCCGGATCTGGCACGATGCCGAGTGGACCAACTACAGCGATCTGGACGACGCGCGCGAGACCATCCGTCGCGCCCGCGCGGCGGGCATGGAAGTGCTGCTCGACTTCCACTATTCGGACGACTGGGCCGACGGGGACAAGCAGATCGTGCCCAAGGCCTGGCGGTCGATGCGCGACGACACCCCGGCCCTGGCCCAGGCCGTTTACGACTATACGTTCAACACCCTCCGCGCCCTGGACGCCGAAGGTCTGATGCCGGACCAGGTCCAGGTCGGCAACGAGACCAATCCCGAGATGATGGGCGAGGTCGATTGGAAGACCACCCGCCCCGGCATCAACTGGGAACGCAACGCCGCCCTGTTCAACGCCGGCATCAAGGCCGTGCGCGACGCCGGCGCCCAGTCCAGCATCCAGCCCCTGGTCATGCTGCACATCGCCCAGCCCGAGAATGTCGAACCCTGGTTCGCCGACGCCTGGAAGCACGGCGTCACCGACTTCGACCTGATCGGCGTCAGCTATTATCGCAAATGGTCGACCCAGGGTCTGGATGGCCTGGAACAGACGATCAATCGCCTGCGCCACCGCTATCCGGCCGAGGTCGTGGTGGTCGAGACCGCCTATCCCTTCACGACAGATTCGGCCGACAACTCCCCGAACCTGCTGGGCGAGGACTCGCTGTTGCCCGGCTATCCGGCCACCTATGAGGGCCAGCGCCAGTACATGCACGACCTGACCCAAAGGGTGAAGTTCGCGGGCGGCGTGGGCGTGGTCTACTGGGAGCCGGCCTGGGTCTCGACCCCCTGCTCCACGCGCTGGGGTCAGGGGTCCAACTGGGAGAACGCCATCTATTTCGACTGGCGGCGCGGCAATGAGCCGACCCCGGCCGCCTATTTCGCCAAGGAAACCTATCAGGAGCCGGCGCCGCTCGAGATTACGGTTCGACGTCCGCAAGGGGCGACGGGGCCTCTGTGGCTGTGGGGCGATTTCCTCGGCGCCAACGACATGATCGTGCGACTGTCGCCGGACGCCTCCGACCCCACCCTGTATCGCTACACGACGACGATCCGCCCGGACTCCGCCGTTCGCTTCCAGGTCTACGACCAACGTCCCTTTACGCGCGGCGTGATCGAGTCCGGGGACCTGATCCAGACCACCGTCGGGCGGGAGGGTCTGAAAGCCGCCTACACCATCCGCCGATAGGTCCAAGGCCCACTAAATCCCCGTCCTCGCTGGATTTTCCGTCGACTGTGCAATAATCTGCCCCTTCTGACGATACTGCTCAGTTTCCGCGTACCGAATGCGGCGGTCTCAGCCTTCTGGGCCGCCGCCTTTACCGACCATCGGGGATATGGCCGACAAGACCAACAAGCTGGGCCACAAGATCGGCGCGCGCGGGGGCCGAACCCGCCAGGCGATCCTCGACGCGACCCGGACCCTGCTCAACTCGCGTCACTACGGCGAGATCCGCGTCGCAGACCTCGCCTCGGCCGCCGGCGTATCGCCGTCGAATTTCTACACCTATTTCAAGACGGTCGAGGAACCGGTTCTGGCCCTGTGCGAGGCGGCGGCGACCGATTTTCAGGGCCTGGCCGCCCATTTCCAGACCGACTGGCCGGGGGACAAGGCCTTCGGCGTGGCACGGGCCTTCATCCTGGACGTCATGGCCATCTGGCGCGACCACGGCCAGGTTCTGCGGGTCGAACACATGCTGGCCGACAATGGCGAGGCGGCCTTTGTCGAAAGCCGGGTCCGTCGCCTGCGCCGCCTGCACCTGGCCATTGAACGCCGGGTCGCCCAGGCCCACGCCGCCGGCCTGCACCCCAAGGACTATAATCCGCGCCTCGCCTCCTATCAGATCGCCTCAATCGCCGAGTCGACGGCGGCCAGCTTCGATCTGCTGCGCCGCGCGGACACGCCTGAAGCCATTCTGGACACGGCCGCCATCATCATCGTCAAACTGACGACAGGCCGTTAGAGGCCTAACGGCCCATACAGCCAGGTCAGCCAGATCCCGACGGCCAGAAAGACGCCGAACGGCAGCTTGTCCGTCGCATCGACCGAGCGCCGCACCACCAGCAGGCCGAACACGAGGCTGAGCCCGGCCGCCGAGGCCCACAGCAGCACGCTGGGCAGCCCGATCCAGCCGACCCAGGCCCCCGCTCCGGCGAACAGGAAGGGGTCGCCCCCGCCCAGGCCGTCGCGCTGTCGCACCGCCTTGTAGGTCCAGGCGACCAGCCACAGGCCGCCGAAACCGACCACCGCCCCGATCAGGTGCGACAGGGCCACGTCCCATCCCATCAGGGCGGCCGCGATCAGGCCCGTCGCCGCCAATGGCCAGGTCAGGACGTCAGGAAGCCAGAAATTCTCGCCGTCGATGATGGCGATCAACAGCAACTGCCAGCCCAGGACGGCGGTCGCGACGATCATCAGCCATGACGAGCCGCTGAAGCCCGCCCAGGCGCCGACAACGCCTCCCGCCAGCTCGATCAACGGATACCGCGGCGAGATGGAAACGCCGCACCGGGCGCACCGGGCGCGGAGCACCAGCCAGCTGACCAGTGGGACGAGTTCCCACGGCCTCAGGACCTGGTCGCACCCCATGCACCGCGATCGGGCGACCACGATGTCCTCCTCGCGCGGCAGGCGGACGCTGACCGCCGCCAGAAAACTGCCGATGATCAGGCCCAGAAGGCCCATGACGACAGCGGCGATGACAGGGTTCATGTCGGGGCCCGGGCGGTGAAGAACCGCCTCCGCTTAGCCGCCCCCGAGCGCCACCGCCACATGATAGGTCGCGAAGGAGGCCAGATAGGCCAGACCGAACATGTAGACGATCATGATCCAGGTCCATCGCCACGAGTTGGTCTCGCGCTTCACCACGCCCAGGGTCGCCACGCACTGGGGCGCGAATATGTACCAGGCCAGGAAGGACAGGGCCGTGGCCAGCGACCATTCCGACGCCAGGGTGGATGCCAGAAGGCCCGTCGCATTCTCGGCGTCGGCGATGGCGTAGGTGGTGCCGAGCGCCGCCACCGCGACCTCGCGCGCCGCCATGCCGGGGATCAGGGCGATGACCATCTGCCAGTTGAAGCCGATGGGGGCGAAGATCGGCTCCAGCGCCCGGCCGATCATCCCGGCGAACGAATAGTCGATGGCCGGAAGGGTCGCGTTCTCGGGCGGATAGGGGAAGGTCGCCAGAACCCACAGCAGAATGACCAGCGGCAAGATGATCCGGCCTGCGCGATTGATGAAGA